>NZ_VFVN01000005.1:0-453466 GCF_006442185.1 Mesorhizobium sp. B2-4-1
AATTCCATCGCAAAGGCCGTCAGCCCGGCCTTGGCCAGCGCCGCGACGGCGGCATCGTTGCCATACGGATCCATGATGGCGATGACCGCAGCGCCTGACTTGTAGCTTTTCAGCTCCGCATCAGTCGGCCGGCGCACCTTCAGAATCACATCCGCACGGGCCGCATCGGATGCGGAACCAATGGTGGCACCGGCCTTCGCGTAGTCTTCGTCGGCGATGCGGGACAGTGTGCCCGCTCCGCTCTCAACCACCACGTCGAAGCCAAGGGCGGCTATGCGCTTCACCGTATCGGGCGACGCCGCGACACGGGGTTCGCCCGAGCCGCCCTCGGCGGGAATGAAGATGATCTGGCTCACGCTTGGCTACCCCTCCCCGGCACGCGGCGCATCTGCGCGCCTGCCGTATCGTTCACATCTTACTACAATCCACAAAATGGGCAATTTGTCCACATATCTGATTGAGGGTACTTGTCCGCCAGTTGCCGATGCCATATCGATGGCCAAACGGCGGTTCTGGAGGTGTAAATGTCCAAGATCAATGGTGCGAAGCGGCTACGCTCGCGCGAGTGGTTCGACAATCCGGACAATCCCGGCATGACGGCGCTCTACCTCGAACGCTATCTGAACTATGGGCTGACCCGCGAAGAACTGCAGTCCGGAAAGCCGCTTATCGGCATCGCCCAGACGGGCTCGGACCTGTCACCTTGCAACCGGCATCATATCGAGCTCGCCAAGCGCGTGCGCGACGGCATTGTGGCCGCCGGCGGGGTGCCGTTGGAATTCCCGGTCCACCCGATCCAGGAGACAGGCAAGCGGCCCACCGCCGCGCTCGACCGCAACCTCGCCTATCTCGCTCTCGTCGAGTTGCTTTATGGCTATCCGCTGGATGGCGTCGTGCTGACCATCGGCTGCGACAAGACCACCCCGGCGCTGCTGATGGCCGCGGCCACCGTCAACATTCCAGCCATAGCGCTGTCCGTCGGCCCGATGCTGAACGGCTGGCACAAGGGCGAACGCACCGGCTCCGGCACGGTCGTGTGGAAGTCACGCGAAAGGCTGGCGGCAGGAGAGATCGACTACGACCAGTTCATGGACATCGTCGCTTCATCGGCGCCGTCCGTCGGCTACTGCAACACGATGGGCACGGCGACGACGATGAACTCGCTGGCCGAGGCGCTCGGCATGCAGTTGCCGGGCTCCGCCGCCATTCCAGCACCCTATCGCGAGCGCGGCCAGATCGCCTACCAAACCGGCAAGCGCATCGTCGACATGGTGCGCGAGGACTTGAAACCCTCCGACATCATGACGCGGCAAGCCTTCGAGAACGCCATCGTCGTCAATTCTGCCATCGGCGGCTCGACCAATGCGCCGATCCACCTCAACGCCATCGCGCGGCATCTCGGCGTGTCGCTGACCGTCGATGACTGGCAGAAGGTCGGTCACCACGTTCCGCTAATCGTAAATCTCCAGCCGGCCGGTGAATATCTCGGCGAGGACTATCATCATGCGGGCGGTGTGCCGGTCGTGGTGGCAGAGCTGATGAAGGCCGGCTTGCTGCCGCATCCTGGAGCCATGACCGTCAACGGCCGCACGATCGGCGACAATTGCGCCGCGGCAGAGAATCTCGACGGCAAGGTCATCCGTACCGTGGCCAATCCGCTCAGGAAGGATGCCGGCTTCATCAACCTGAAAGGCAATCTGTTCGATTCCGCAATCATGAAGACGTCGGTCATCTCGCCGGAGTTTCGCGACCGCTATCTGTCAAATCCGCGAGACCCCGATGCCTTCGAGGGCGTCGCCGTCGTCTTCGACGGTCCGGAAGACTACCACCGTCGCATTGAGGATCCGTCACTCGGCCTGAACGAGAATACCATCCTGTTCATGCGCGGAGCCGGCCCAGTCGGTTATCCGGGCGGCGCCGAAGTCGTGAACATGCAGCCGCCAGCCTACCTGCTGAAGGCGGGCATCCACTCGCTTCCCTGCATCGGCGATGGCCGTCAGTCCGGCACTTCCGGCTCTCCATCGATCCTCAACGCCTCGCCCGAGGCGGCCGTCGGTGGTGGCCTTGCGCTGCTGCGTACGGGTGACCGGGTACGCATCGACCTGCGCAAGGGGACCGCCGACATCCTCGTGTCGGACGACGAGATTAAGCGCCGTCGCGTCGACCTGCAAAACGAGGGCGGCTATGCATATCCGAAGCATCAGACACCCTGGCAGGAGATCCAGCGGTCAATGGTTGACCAGTTGTCCGAGGGAATGGTTCTGAAGCCGGCGGTGAAGTACCAGAACATCGCCGTCACCAGCGGCCTGCCGCGCGACAATCATTAGGACAGTTCCTACTTGGGCCTGCGTTCAAGATCGGTGCTCGATTGGCGAAGAACTGTGACTGATCTGGAATTAGGACCTGAAGATGCGCTATGATTTGTATTCACGCGGGCGACGGAACTCCGGATCCGGTGCCGGCTTCTGCTCTGGGGTTTGACCGGAATGGCTTATCCTTTCACCGCGGCGATCCGCGGCTTGGATGACTGGATCGCGGGACCGGCCTCCCTGCTGGATGAACTTGCGCGCGTCAAATCCAGCAGCCGCGTGGTCGCGCGGGTCGCGGACGATGGGAGCGCGTTTGAAATCGAGCCGGCGACCAGCCGAAAGCCGTCAGCACCCCTGTTGATACTGATTTCTCCAGACACGCAGGCGCCGGCCGCATTGCGCGCCGCGGTGAATGGAAAGGCGGTCCATCTCGGCATCCCGGCGAGCTGGGTGATCGCGCGCCGGATCGAACTGCCGATGGAGGCTGCCAGCCACGTCGAAGGCATCGTTACGTCGCGGATGGGCGCGCTTTCGCCATTGCCTGCTTCCGATATCTATTTCGGCCACAGGGTCCTCGGGATCAGCCGTGAGGCGCGGCAGATCACCGTCGCCGTCGCAATCGTTCCGAGGTCGCGTGTCGCTGCTGCCTTGGCCTGCCTGAATGTGGCCGAGGCCCGCCAGGTCGTGATCTCGGCGCCGTTTCCGGAAGGCGATGCCGTGGAAGTATTGACACAGCGGCAACGGGTCACCGGCACGCGTGGCCGGATAAAGTTTGTCCTTGCCGGAGTTCTGGGCGTAAGCCTAGTCGCTGCAGTCACGGCTCCGGCGGTGCGGCCGATGATCCAGAACAACTATGCCGAGCGCCGCGCCGCCGTCGAGATCCGGGCCGAGAAGGCGCGCCAGGCAATCGCGCTGGCGGCGACTCCGGACAAGGCTGAAACAGCGCCTGAGCAGGAGGCGCGGAATATCAAGGACAACGCGATAAGCGCGCTGGGAGCATTGGACGACCTGGCTCAGGTTTTGCCGACGCATTCCTATGCCATTGAGGTGTCCTTCGCCAATGGCCGCATGCGTCTCTCGGGCCGGACCAAGGACCTGCCCGAAGTACTGACCGCGCTGGAATCATCGGGTCGCTTCGAAGACAGCAAGCTGGTCGGATCGGCCCTGCGCGGCGAGGATGGCGTTACCTCGGAGTTCGAGGTCGATACCCGCCCGCTCATCCGCACGGGAGGTTCGCTGCGATGAGGACGACACCCCTGTGGCGCGACACGCGGCTTCAATCCCTGGTCGTCATGGCCCTGCTGGTCGTCGGAGCTCTTGTACTCGTCGCCGATACGCTGCTGTCCTGGCGCGCGGAGGCGGGCGCGCTGGCGCTCTATGAGGAACGTACCGCCTTGCTCGAAAGCAAGGCGTCCACTTCCCCGGTTCCCCAAGGCGCGAACCAGGCTCTGGATCCCGGCGAGGGCAAGATTCTTCTCGATGCGCAAACCAGTGGGCTCGTCTCGGCCGAATTCCAGAGTCTGCTCTCCAACCGCGTTGAACGCGTGGGTGCCGTTATCCGGCGCGTCGATGTTCCCACAGACGGTCAGGTCGCCGATATAGGCGATCCTCAGTTGGAGTCTTTGGAACGCATTCGTTTAACTGCCGATATCGAGGTTATGGAGCAATCGCTGCCCGATCTCATGTATGCCATCGAGGCAAGCTCGCCCGTCATGGTCGTTGATAGCTTCAGGCTTCGGTTGAACCGAAACGTCGATCTGGGGGGAAATCAGACCTCGGGTTCCATGGATCGGCCGCTGTCGCTGAACGTCATGCTGTCGGCCTTCCGGGAGAAGGGACCCCAGTCATGATGACCATGCTGGGCGCGACAATGATGCTCGCCGCCATCGCGGCCTCTTCGAGCCTGTCCTTCGGCGCAGAAAAGCTATCGGTCAGGGAACGCCAGGTGAGCGACTATGCGGCGCTTCGGGATCGGCCCCTGTTCTCGCCGGACCGGACTGCCCCGATCGCGTTCGGTGCCCCCGAGCCGGAACCTATTGTCGTGCAGCCCGAGCCGGAACCCGAGCCCCCGCCTGCCGCGGCGCCCGAGTGGCAATTGGTTGGCATCGTGCGGTCGGAAAGGCTCAACAGCGCGACCTTCACCACCCCGGCCGAAATGGCGGCCTTCACGCTGCGCACGGGGGAAAGCCGGGAAGGTTGGACCCTGAAGGAAGTCGGCCAGTTCGAAGTCAAGCTCGATGGAGCGGGAGGACGCGCCTCGCTGCGGTTTTCGGATGAGGCAAGCGGTGAACAAATGTTGCCACCGGAGGAGCCGGTGCCCACGCCTTCAGGGGGTTGATCCAAATGGAGTGGTTGCACATTCCGAGCCTCCGGCAGGGATTAATGGAGCGAGTTTCTTTCACAGACAGCTATCAGGAACGAACGTCTCCAGTAGAGGCGTACAGTTAGGAAATTTGGCCTCCATGGTCTCCACGGCATTCGCATACAAGGCTTTGAATGGCGAGGGTCGTCTCGAACTCGGGCGGATCGATGCGTCCGATTCCGACGATGCCGTCCAGAAGCTCGGGGCGCGCGGGCTGATCCCGGTAAGTGTCGAACCGAGGCAGTCTGCATCGCGCGCACCGCTGTTTTCGACCCGAATACCGGCGTCGCAGGTCACGCGGCTGCTCTCCGACCTGTCGATCATGCTGAATGCGGGGATCCGGATCGACGAAGCGCTGGCGATCATGGAAAAGGAATTCGACAGCGGCAGGCTTCAGCCCGTGGTTGCCGGCATTCGCACCGACCTGGCGTCGGGCACCTCGTTCTCCAGAGCGCTGGAAGCCTGGCCCGCTCTGTTCCCGGCGTTCCAGGTCGCCATGGTTCGTGTCGCGGAGACCTCCGGCAAGTTACCCACCCTCCTGTCGCGCATCGTGCAGGAGCGCCAGCATTTCGAGGCATTGCGGGCCAAAGTCAGCGAGGCGCTGCGGTATCCGGCAGTCCTGTTTGCCGGCACGATCTGCGTACTGGTCTTCTTCCTGGTGGGGGTCGTTCCTCAGTTCGAACCGATGCTCATGCAGAGCGGCAAGAAGGACACGCTGATGGTGGTGATGTTCGCGGTCTCGAATTTCCTGCGCGCTTATGGGCTGGTCCTTTTGCTTGCGGCTTCGATACTCGTATTGCTGGGGTTCGTGGCGGCGCGGCGGGGCCTTCTCTGGGCATGGCTTTGGGGTTTCGCCAAGAAACTTCCGCTTTTGTCGGAGATACCGGGGAGCTATCGGACGGGGCGCTTCGCCCGTCTCCTGGGCATCATGGTCGAGACTGGCGTGGCGGTTCCTGTGGCTTTCAAGCTCATCAGCGATACCGTCGACCACGGCGAGGCCGCGCGGGCACGCGCGCAGCAGGCGTCCGACGCGCTGAGGCAGGGGAATAGGCTTGGCCATGCGCTTGAGATTCTTCAGCTTCCCCCCCTGGCGGTGCGCATGTTGAGGCTCGGCGAGCAAAGTGGCGAACTCGCAGGGCTGGCCTATCGTGTCGCCGACTTCTATGAAGTGCGGCTGGAGCGTTCGCTGTCCCGTATCGTCGGGCTTGTCGGCCCTGCGGCAGTGGCAACCATCAGTATCTTGATCGGTGGTATGATCGTGTCGATCATGTCCACCCTCATGTCATTCAACGACATGGTCCGCTAGGAGGCTGTTTGCATGAGCGTTCATTTCGCAGTTGGTCCCAATCTCATGCAGCGCAAGCGTGCCCGGCGCCGCGAGGCAGGCTTTACGCTGATCGAGATGCTGGTCGTGCTGGCCATCATCGGCCTGATCTCGGCGCTCGTCGGTCCTCGTGTTCTCGCGCAGTTGTCCGACTCGCGCGTGCGTGCGGCGAAGCTTCAGATCGAGGCGTTTTCCAGCGCGCTCGACATCTTCTACATCGATGTCGGCCGTTATCCGGTGCAGGCAGAGGGGCTGGGAGCGCTGGTGCGCAAGCCCTCGACCATCCAGGTCTGGAACGGGCCATACGTTCGCGGCGAGACCGTTCCGCTCGATCCGTGGGGTCATGAATACAGATACGCAAGCGACGGAAAGACGTTCAACATCACCACCGACGGGCCCGGTGGGCGCGGCTCCAATGTGTCCGCCCAGCCCTAAGGGCAACAGCAACCGCAAAAGGACGCAACGCGGTGTCGTGCTGCTCGACGTGGTCGCGGCGCTTGCGATCGTCGCTCTCGCGGCCTTCGTGCTGATGCCGCGCCCGCGTTCCAGCATCGGGGCTGCCGAGCTTTCTGGCGAGGCGGTTCGCGTCAGCGGGGAGTTCCGCAAGGGCAGAGCGAAGGCGCTGACCACGGGCAGCGTCGCCGACGTGAGGGTCGATCCGGGAAACAAACGCATCCAGGTGGATGGCGCCAATCCGATCTCGATCAGGGATGGGGTGGCCATGAACTGGGTCACGTCGGACCGGTGTCCCATACGAGGCGGAAGCAGAGCCTTGCGCTTCCTTGCCGACGGACGGTCGTGTGGGGGCGTCATGACACTGTCCGCCAGCGGCCGGGAGATCGAACTGCGCGTCGACTGGTTGACCGGCCGCGTGGAAATGAGGCCGAAATGACAGGACGGCGCAGACGCGGCTTCACGCTGATCGAGGTTCTGGCCTCGCTTGCCGTCGCCGTGCTGCTGATCGTTCCGATCGCGCGCATGATCACGGGCACCGCAGGTGCGTTCGCGGGTCTGGAACGATCGACCGAACGCCGTGTCGGCATGCAGGCTGCCATGGCGGCGGCGATGACCCTTAGCCCGTTGCGAACGGGCCGGCGCGTGATCGGAGGCTTCACGGTCATCGTGGAACCGTACCGCTTCGAACGCGGCACTGCCCTGGCTCGCGCCGGATGGCAGCTTTACTCCGTCACCGTTCGCAGCACCGACGGATCGGATGACGACGCGATGCAGACCGTGCGCCTCGGCAAGCGGCAATGACAAGGAAACGCAGCGCTCGGGCCGGCTTCACGCTGATCGAGGCATTGGCTTCGCTGGTGCTTGCGACGATGCTGTTTGGCGGGCTGGCACTCTACACCGGAACCTGGCTGCGCCAATGGCAGGGGATAATCGCCAGAGGCGGGCAGGAGGACACGGTGGCGGTGATTCTCGACCGGATGGTCGAGGATCTGGAGGCGGCGCAGCCCGGCTATTCCAACCCGGAGGGAGCCGCTGCGATCCGCTTCACCGGCCATGCCGACGAGGTCACCTTCGAGCGCCCGGCGCTCGGCTACGAGCCGCGTGCGGGACTTGATGACATCACCTATTCGATGGGTCGGGCCGGAGCCGACGAGGCCCTCATTCGTGCCCGCCGCGATCACAGGATGGGCGAGGGCGGGGAGGATCTTCCGCTGGTGCGAGGCGATCTGAAGCTTTCGTTCAGCTATGCCGGGCCGGACGGCGCGCTCAGCCCCGAATGGACAAGCACCAACCGCATGCCGTCACTCGTCCGTATCGAGATATCCGGCAGTTCTCCGCGTCCCTGGCGGCAATGGGCCTATGCGCGGTTACGCGTCGAGCTGCCCGCGCGTTGCGGCGCGGCCGAAGCGCTCGCGCCGTGTCTGCAGCGCTACGGCATCGGCTTCTGAACTCCGCAGGGCTGTACGATTGGCGCCGATAACAGGCTTGCAAAACAGCGTGGCATGCAGACGGCGCAAGGCTGCCGCTGGCTATCGACATTCGCGGGCTCTGTCGCAAATCGTTCTTTTGTTTTCGCGTCGCTGATCAGGCTGCCAGGATCTCGAACTGCTCGGCGATCGAGGGAGATGGATTGTAGGCAAACCTCGCCTGCTGTCTGCGCATCATGTGAACCATCTCCATGCCAGTGAGAATAACCTCGGCGGTCGCATTCACTTGAAGCCGAACATGGAGTGGATGCGGCGCTTGACGCGTCGATGGTTCTGTTCGATCCAATTATTGAGGTACTTGCTGTTGCGGATGTGAATCGGCTTCGGTGAACGTCGCGGGCGGTCCCGCAGACGGCTTTCAGCATCGCAGGAAATGACCGCCTCGCGGTTGGTTTGGCTGCCGTCGATGACAATGCGTTCCGGCCTGCCGTAACCCAGCGGCGACCGAAGGTCGTCTCGATTTCCTGCAATGCCTTGCTCGCCCGGTTGCGTCAACGCGACCTGCTGCGAGGCTTTGAGGAGCGAGCCATGCTCGCCCAGCGCGAGTAGGAGCCGCAACTGTTTCAGGTGGATCCTGGAAACGATCGAGTGGAGCGGTGGGGCCATGCCTGGGTTGAGTAAACGTTATACCGAGATCACATCTTCTCAGTTGTCGCGCGAGCGAATGCTGCAATACTCCGGCCGGCCAAGTCTCTGCGGCGATCACGATTAATGAGTTTCGCTGTTCAGGCCCAGATCCAAACAATCCCGAATGCGCTGGCCCGAATGCGCTGGTCTAAAAATATCAGGAGGAGAACGTAATGACAGTCAGCCGACGCTCATTGTTGAAGGCCGGCGCCGGAATCGCCGCCGCAGGGGTGGCCAGCAGCATATTGCAGCCGAGCATTGCCAATGCCGCGGACCCGCGCGTAGCCGATATCGTCGTTGTGGGTTGCGGCTCGGCGGGCCTCGGGGCCGCAGTCGCCGCCGCAGAGGCGGGCGCGTCGGTTATTGTCCTCGAGGCGCAACCGCACATCGGGGGACGTGGCATCGTCAGCTCAGGCAACATTCCCCTGGGAGGCGGAACCCCTGCCCAGATGGCGGCCGGCATCGCGGACTCGCCAGACCTCCTGTATCGCGACCTTACCGACTGGTCCATCGTCCAGGCGAACGGCTTTCCGAGCTACCGCTATAACGATCGCGAGCTGATCCGGGCATTTGCCGACGTCAACGTCGACCTTTACAACTTTCTGGTCCGCCATGGCGTCGTGTGGACGACATCCAGGCCCGACAATGTCGGCGGCAATGAGGTCGGCAACTCGGTGAACCGTATGATGCATACGGCGATCATGAACTACGTCTCGGTCCGGACCGGCTTGCCGGTAGCCGCGAGCCAACAGCGGACGACGTCTCAAGGGCCCGGCTTCATATATCCGCTGGAGGCCGCGGCAAAGGCGCGTGGCGTGAAGATCCTGCTGAATTACCGTTTGGAGTCACTGCTGCGGACGAAAGCGGGCGTGGTCGGGGTCGTAGCCTCCAATCAGGGCCGCCTCGTTAACATTCAGGCACGCAAGGGCGTAGTGATTGCGAGTGGCGGCGGAAACGGCAATGTGGAATACCGCCGACAGTTCGACCCACGGCTCACCGCGGAGTACTGCGGCGTCGCTGGCGAGCCCTATTCCTTCCAGGACGCCAGCGGCATACTCGCAGGGCTGAATGTCGGCGCGTCGCTCGCGGGCACGTACAACCAGACTGGAGAGTTCGGCACTAACATCACCAAGCCAACCGCCATCGGAACGCGGTACAACTACTCGTTCCTGCAGTGGGGGCCCAATAGCCCTGTCTTCCACCTTGCGAAAGCTTCGGGACTAGCCAACGTCAACAACCAGAACGTTATCCATGTAAACATGATCGGGAGGCGGTTCTACGACGAAACGGGAGGTCAATTCGGGACGAACAGCGCTGGCTCGGTCAACCCGTACACTCAGGGCAGCTACCTGAACGCCAAGAACATCACATACAACCCGCAAAACTGGATCAACGCCGCTCTGGCTGGAATCGGCGACGGCCACAACGGCGGTGGCCCGATCTGGGCCATCTTCGATGCAGATGCCGTGGCCCGCCAGAGATGGAATGTGGCGCCGCCCTTCGTCGATCCCGATGGATTCTTCTTCCAGGAAAACACGCTGGAGGAACTCGCACAGAAGATCGTCATGCCGCATCAGCGGGTTCCGATGCCGGCAAGCAACCTGGTCGAAACGGTGACGCGGTACAACAGCTTTGTTGACGCGGGTGCCGACGCCGACTTCGGCAAACCGACACCCCAATACAAGATCCAACGGGGCCCCTTCTATGCCGCCTGGTCGACGCCGGTGATCCACGACGCCCGGTCCGGCCTGCGCATCAACGGCTCAAGCCAGGTCCTCGACTATGCCTCTCAGGTGATTCCCGGCCTCTACGCCGCCGGCGAAGCTGCTGGCGGATTCAGTCAGCACGGGAACGGTCGAGCTCTCTCTCAGGGCATCATCGCAGGAAGGCACGCAGCCTCCAGTTCGTATTAGCAGGACTACAGCTCTCAACAATAGTCCCGCCAGGCCTCTCGGTCCGGCGGGACTACCTGTTCCTCGGACCCGAGGCCAGTGATTCCAGCACCGGCGGCATGAAGAACTTGGCCATGCCGGCCGCCTTCGTGCCCCGGTCCGTCGAGATCACCGCCACAGGGCCGCTTCCGATGCTTTTTTTCAGGGCGACGGCGGCACCCTGGCGGATACAGCGCTGACCGGCGCGGTCGCGCCGACCTGATGCTCAGGACTGGCGATGGACCAATTCGTCGATCAGCAGTTTGGCGGCGGGCGGAACCCACGCCCCCTTGCGGGTGACGAGCTCATAGGCCTCGCTTCGCGACGCCAGGGCCAGCGGCAGGATGCGCGTCATCTGCCGGTGCGCGAAGAACTGCGCGACTTCGATTGACACCAGGGCCACGAAGGACGGGTTGGCCTGCAGCAGCGCCAGCGTCGCAAAAGCGGAGGTCGTCTCGAGCAGGTGCTGCGGGAACCGGATCCCGCAATCGCGGTATTCGCGTTCGAGCAAGAGCCGCATCGGCATGTTCGCGCGGTATACCACCCATCGGTATGGCGCCAGCTCCTGCAGGGTGAGCTTCTTCGCGTGCCGGAGCGGATGGCCGACGTTCGCGATCACCGCGAGCGTTTCATCCTGGAGCTTCACGCTGTCGTAGACCTGCGGCGCCTGGCTGATGGTCGTGCGGCAGATCGCCAGGTCGAGCCGGCCGGCTTCGAGCTGGGCCAGCAGGGCGGCGCTGGTGTCCTCGACGATCTCGACGGACAAGTCGGCCTGCCGCGCAACGAGCGCGGAGATGGCATCGGTGAGCAGCGGCACCGCGCCCATGATGACGCCGGCCGCCACCCGCCCGCCCTGGCCACGCATGATTCCGACGATCTCGTCGCGCAGGTGCGCGAGATCCGTCTGGATCAGGCGCGCATAGCGGATCACGCAATGGCCGACGGCATTGGGCTCCAGGCCCCGGTTGGTGCGAACGAACAGCGGCGTGCCGAAGGTCGTCTCGATTTCCTGCAATGCCTTGCTCGCGCCCGGTTGCGTCAACGCGACCTGCTGCGATGCCTTCAAAAGCGAGCCGTGCTCGCCCAGCGCGACTAGGAGCCGCAGCTGTTTCAGGTGGAGCCTGGAAATGATCGAGTGGAGCGGTGGGGTCATGCCTGGATTGCGTAAATGTTATATCGAGATCACATCGACCGCAAGGATTTCAAATGAAGATCATTGGCGGTCCTCCGCCAGATTGGGTCCCATCTTCCGCCAAGTCGCCAAACGGAAACTTGGCCAAGTCTATCATCGGGTCGATCTTGCTATACCTGCAAACGACATTTGAATAGCGGCTTCGATCCTGCCAACCCTGGCAAACGGCAATGCCCTTGACGCGAACGATCGCCCAGTTTTCCGACAAGTTCGTCGCGGGCTAGATCGCCGAATTCCGGGCTGTCGAGCCAAGGGGCAAGGTCGTGTATGTCATAGCACAGCTCGGGCAGGGGTGCCGGATCCACAAATTTGCGGACCCCATCCTCGTGGGGAATTTCCCCAACCTGACCATTGTCAAATCGTGGCAAAATTAGCCACCGTACTCAATCGGTTACACCGCTCGTTTCTCCTGTGACGCCGCCGGCCATCGCCTTGATGTCATCGACCAGGCTTTTGAGGATTTCAATCTCGATATCCTCGGCATCGGTATAGTCGCGTTCCCGAACTCTCACTTTCGCGGCTAGGCCTTCAATGGTTTTCGCCCTGGTCTTCATGACCTTATCGAGCGCACGGCCGAAGGCCACTGCCCTTTTCTCCTCCTTCTTTTCCGCCTTTGCGATGCGCGACATGAGACGCGATTTGAGGCGGTCAATCGCCTTTTCGAATTTCTCCTCAACTGCCGCCGTCCGGTCCGTCGCCTTGTTCCATCGATCGCTCGCGGCGTTGAATTTGGCTTCGAGCCGGAGGAGCTTGGCGTCGGGATTCCTCGCCTTGGCGCCCATCATCTCGCCTTCCCTGCGGGTCGCTTGCTATCCGAGGCCGCGGCAGCGACGACGGCCGATTTGAGGCTCGACAAGAAAGACATGGTTCCTCCAATCCGGTTCGCAACGGAAGCCCACAGGGACCGGCATTGCTGTTGAATGTTTGACGAAAACTGCTCGTTTTTCAATTTCTCCTGACCAAGGTTGACCGCATTTGATTAGCATATGCGGTCAAAATCAGTCAAAATAATTCCAATGGAGCCAAACGGTGGGAAATCGCCCACCAAAATGACAAACGATTGGGCTCGCTGGATGGATTGGTGATATTTGCGGGACATCGCTCGCGTGATTCAGGCGAGCGCGTTTGCGGCACCGTGCGGAGATACAAACGTGGCAAGGAATGTCCGAAAATCAGCGGTGGAGGACATGGCGCCCTCGGCGTCCGCCGGGTCCCGGGAAGACGATGGCGGGCGCGGACGGGTCGATTTGATTCCAGCCAAGCGTCATGCCTTCATTCTCGAATGCCTTAAACGGCAAGGAGCTGTAGGCGTTCAGGAACTCATCGATCTCATCGGCGCATCGCCTTCGACCATCCGGCGCGATCTCGAGATGCTTGAACGGCAGGGAGCACTGGAGCGAACGCATGGCGGGGCGATGCTTCAGCGCACGGAACTCGCCACCTTCGAGCCGGATCTCGCCACCGCGGCGCATTTCGCCAGGGCAGAGAAAGAGGCCATCGGTGCCGCCATGATGTCGGAACTCCGCGCCGGCCAAAGCGTCATTTTCGACGCAAGCACGACCGTGCTGGAAGTCGCCCGCGCCATCGCCGCGGCGCCTATCCCGCTTACCGCCGTTACCAACAGTCTTGCGATCGCGCAGATACTTGCAGCCGTGCCGGAAGTACGCCTCGTCATGCTTGGAGGCACCTGCAAGCCAGGCTCACTGACCCTGGTCGGCCAGCCCGGCGAGAATTTCCTGAGAACCATCCACGCCGATGTGGCCATTCTTGGGACCCATGCCATCACCGGAGACATGCTCACGGAGACCTCGCTAGAGGTTGCGGCGATGAAGCAGGCGATGATCGCGGCGGCGCGCCGTGTCGTCGTGCTTGCGGACAATTCGAAGTTCACTGCCCCCAATTTCTGCACCATCTGCCGTCTGGCCGATATCCACCAGATCATTACCGACGAGGGCATCGATCAGGCTCACCTCACCAATCTTCGGACGCTCGATGTGAACGTCCGCGTCGTGCGCGTCAGCCGTCCAGGTTCTTCAGTTGAGCGCTCTTGAGATTGCGGATATCCGGGTCGTAGCCGACGACCTGACCGGCGCCCTGGACAGCGCGGTTTCCTTCGCGTCGCCTGGCCACGGCATTGGGGTGAGCTGGCGACTGGACGGTCCGTTTTCGGGGCGCATGGCTGTCGATGTCGCCACACGAGAGGGCGCCGAGGCCACGGCCGTCGCCAGGCACCAGGCGCTCGCGCCATGGCTCGCCGCCGGACAGCTGAGTTTCAAGAAGATCGACAGCCTTTTGCGCGGTCACGTCATCGCCGAAATAGAAGCCTGCATCGTCGAGGGGACGTACCAGCGCGTTGTGCTGGCGCCTGCTTTCCCATTTCAAGGGCGTGTTACGCGCGCCGGGCGCCAATGGCGGCTCGATCGGCCTGAAATGGTTGGTCCCGACCTCCTCGCCGACCTCGGCCAGCGCTTTTCGGTCGGGCGTTCAACACCGAGGGCACGACCGGTCCATTTCATCACCCTCTACGATGCCGAAACGGACACGGACCTGGACAAGATCGTCGCAACGGCCGGAATGCCGGAGGCACGAACCTTGTGGGTCGGTACAGGCGGCCTGGCGGCGGCACTCGCCCGGCACATGAAAGCACCGCAGGAGCCTGCTCCTGCGTTATCCGGGCCATTCCTTGGCCTTGTCGGAACAAATCACGAGATCACTGCGGGACAGGTGGCCCTCTTTGCCGCCCGGCATGCGGATGCGCATATCGTTATCGAACACGACATCGACAAAGCGAAAAGGCGCTTGGCGGAACGGATGATGCAAGGCGCGCCTTCGATCGTCAGCGTCGCCGCATCGGGTGATCGCCACGCGGTGGCGGATCATATCGGCAAGGTGTTTGCCTCGCTTCTCGAAGATTTGCCGAAGCCCGGCACGTTGCTCGTCACTGGCGGCGAAACATTGCGGTCGGTGTGCGACAGCCTAGGCGCCGTCGAACTCACGGTCGAAAGCGAGATCGAGCCGGGGCTGCCGGTTTCCGTCATCAAAGGCGGCGTTTTCGAGGGGCTGGCCACGATTTCGAAATCGGGCGCGTTCGGCGACAGCGCCCTGCTCTGCAGGCTTGCCGCTCTCGCGCGTTCCTGATCAGGACGATCGCCGGCGAAGACGCGGCACATCCGCCTTGCCGGTCAAATAGCGTCAAAAAACACTGCGAAGCCGGGTGCGGTCGAGATTTCAGCCCGCAGAGGGAGAGGCGCAGTCCGATCAGCCGTGAAATTTGATTGCGAATGATCGCGAAAGAAAACTATTGCGCATATCTGGCCAGAAGGATTAGAAGATGATCACAATTGACCGATATGGGGTGTTTATGTCTGGTCCAAGGCTCGGCATCACAATGGGTGATCCCGCGGGCATCGGCCCCGAGATCATCGCGAAGGCATGCGCACGGCTGAAACCGCGCCTTGCCGAGGGGTCACTGTCGCTTCTCATCATCGGCAGCGTCACCGCGATGCGCGCGATGGAGTCCATTTCAGGACGTATCGAGCGGGAAGAACCGTCGGCTTCGCCCAACGGACATTTTCCGCCCGTGGCCATTCTTGAGGCCGGACCAGAGCGGACACCCATAGAGACAGGCGTCATGTCGGCCGAAGGCGGGCGCCTTGCCTACCTGGCCATCGAAAAGGCTGTTCGCCTGGCCCAGGCCGGCTCGATAGCAGGCATCGTTACGGCCCCTCTCAACAAGGAAGCACTCAACCTGGCCGGCTATCACTATGCCGGCCATACCGACATGCTGGCGGAGCTGACAGGCGCACGCGATTCCGTGATGATGCTTGCCCATGGCGATTTTCGCGTCAGCCATGTCTCGACCCATGTGGCGCTGGCTCAGGTTCCGTCGAAACTGACCGAACCTCGTTTGCGCCGGGTTATCGAGTTGACTGTCGAGGCATTGCAGAGCCTCGGCATTGCCCATCCGCGCATTGCGATTGCCGCGCTCAACCCGCACGCTGGCGAAGGCGGCATTTTCGGTCGTGAGGACATCGACATCACGACCCCGGTCGTCGCCTCTTACACATCGCCCGATTTCGCCGTGGTTGGACCTGTTCCGGGCGACACGGTCTTCGTCAAGCTACGTGCCCGTCAGTATGATGCGGTGGTCGCGATGTATCACGATCAGGGCCATGTTCCGGTGAAGCTGCTCGGCTTCAATGTCGATCCCGCGACCGGTGAATGGAAAGCGCTCTCCGGTGTCAATGTGACGCTCGGCCTTCCGATCATTCGTACCTCCGTCGACCACGGCACGGCCTTCGACATCGCCGGCAAGGGCATCGCCAACGAGGACAGCCTGGTCGAGGCGATCGAGTTCGCCGTTCAGATGGCCGCGGCAAAATCCAAACCTTAGGCACCGGCACGCCTGCAACGCACGAAGAAGCGGATCGAACCATGGCTGTAGAGAAGTCCCATCTCATGCTGATCGACGGCAGATTTGTCGCCGGCGAAGCCGGCACGCGCCCGGTGATCAACCCGGCCAACGGCAAGGTTTTTGTCGACGTGCCCGAGGCAAGTCCGGATCAGGCTCGCCAGGCGATAGAGGCAGCCCGTAAGGCGCAGAAAGCCTGGGGGCTCAAATCACCCCTCGCCCGTGCGGCGATCATGAAGCGGATCGCGGTGTTGATCCGGCAGAACACCCGACATCTGGCCGAGGTGGTCGTCAGGGAACAAGGCAAGCCGATCAATGAGGCCATGGGTGAAGTGGGCGGTGCGGCCGAGTTCTTCGACTACTACGCCGAGTTTGCCCGCCGCATTCAAGGTGAGATCCTGCCATCCGACTACGCGGGAGAGCAGGTCTGGATCCAGCGCGTACCCGTAGGCGTCGTCGCCGCCATCATTCCCTGGAATTATCCGAGCGCCCTGGTCAGCCGAAAGGTGGCGCCCGCCATGATCGCCGGCGACACCATCGTCCTCAAACCGCATGAAGACACGCCGCTTTCGGCGCTCGAAATGGCTCGCATCTTTGTGGAAGCGGGCGTGCCGGACGGCGTCGTCAACATCATAACAGGACGAGGCGAAACCATAGGCGAGGTGCTGTGCACGGAACCCGGCGTCGACCTCATCACCATGACCGGAAGCGTGCCGACCGGCAAGCGCATCATGGCGAATGCTTCGCGCCACCTGACGCCCGTTTCGCTGGAGCTTGGCGGCAAGGCGCCCTTCATCGTCCTGGCCGATGCCGATCTCGACCTG
Source organism: Mesorhizobium sp. B2-4-1 (assembly GCF_006442185.1). Lineage (NCBI taxonomy): Bacteria > Pseudomonadati > Pseudomonadota > Alphaproteobacteria > Hyphomicrobiales > Phyllobacteriaceae > Mesorhizobium > Mesorhizobium sp. B2-4-1. The sequence continues at coordinate 16,924 of NZ_VFVN01000005.1, forward strand.
GCGGTGCGGTCGGCGGCCACTTCGCGCTACATGAATTGCGGGCAGGTCTGCATATGCAACGAACGCACGCTCGTTCACCGTTCGATTTACGATCAGTTCGTCACGCGCTTCGTGGAGTTCTCGAAGTCGCTGGTCGTCGGTGACCCGATGCAGGCGAATACCGATATCGGTCCCAAAGTCAGCCGTGAGGAATTGGAAAAGGTCGAGGTGGTCCTGGCGGAAGCCGTCGCGGGCGGCGCGAAGCTGGCGCTGGCCGGCGGACGCCCGGCCAAGGCGCCGATCGACGGCGGCTACTGGCTCAATCCGACCGTATTGACCGACGTGACGCCCGACATGCCGATCATGACGCGGGAAATCTTCGGCCCGGTCGTGCCGATCATGCCCTTCGACACCTTCGAGGAGGCAGTCAGCATCGCCAATACCAGTCGCTATGGCCTGTCGGCCTATCTTTTCACCAACGATCTTGGTCGCGTCATGAAGGCCGTCAACGAGGTTTCGTTTGGCGAAATCTATGTGAACCGGATCGGGCCAGAAATGCTGCAGGGCTTCCATGTCGGCTTCCGCGAGAGCGGATTGGGCGGTGACGACGGCGTACACGGGCTCGAGAGCTACATGCGCAAGAAGACGGTCTACGTGAATTACTCGGGTGCCGCCACGGCGGCATTGATGCCTTACGGGCGCTGAACAGCGCCCAGCCAGTACGACCAGCCAGGTCGCTACCCGGCCGCAATGGCCGTTTCATCTCATCGGGAGGAATAAAATGCACTATCGTGGATTCATGGCGGCGGCTTTGGCCGTGGCACTATCAGGACTGGCCGCATCTTCGGCGATCGCCGACGACACCATTCCACCGGAAGCAAAGGCATTGCTTGAGCCGTTGCCCCTGTCGCCGAGAGGCCAACCCGTTCCGGGCTTCCCTGACGGTCCACCGGCGGTGTCGCCAGACGTGCTGAAATTCTCCGATGCCGATCTTGCAAAGCTGAAGGCCGGAAAGTTCACCGCCGGGCTGGTGATGCACACGATGGATGCCGGCTGGCCTCAATTGCAGGTGGCCGGGATCTCGAACACGCTCAAGGACCTTGGCATCGAGGTTGTCGGAACCACCGACGCCAAGTTCCAGCCCGGCCAGCAGATCAGCGATCTCGAGCAGATGATCGCACGCAAGCCGGATGTGATCTTCTCGATCCCGATCGATCCGAAGTCCGAATCCGAAGCCTACAAGAAGGCGGCGGCAGCCGGCATCAAGCTGGTTTTCATGGACAATGTTCCGGTCGATATGGCGCCGGGCAAGGACTATGTGTCCGTTGTCGCTTCCGACAATGAGAAGAACGCCTATTTCGCTGCGCAGGAACTTGTCGGGGCCATTGGCGGCAAGGGCGAGGTCGGCATCATCACGCTGGTCTATGACTATTACTACTCGGTCGCGGCCCGCAAGGTCGGCGCACTCAAGGCATTCGGCGAACACCCCGACATCAAGGTCGCGGACGTCGGTACCTTCACCGCGCCTGAGAAGGCCTACGAGGTCGCCACCGCCATGTTGACGGCGCATCCCGACATGAAGGGCATTTTCGTTGCCTGGGACACGCCCGCGCAGCAGGTCGTGGCCGCGGCCAAGACACTCGGCCGCGACATCGTCATCACCACGAATGACATTGCCGCAGACAGCGCGCTGAACGTTGCACGTGGCGAGTTTCTGGCCGTGGGTGCGCAACGCCCCTATGACCAGGGCGTCGCGGAGGCCAAGGCGGCCGCGCTTGCTCTGCTTGGACATGACGTCCCGCCGTACATTTCGGTACCGACATTGCGCGTCAAGAAGCTCGACCTTCTCAGTGCCCTCAAGCAGGTCACCAAGGAAGATGCGCCGGCTTCGGTGGTGAAAATCTGCAACGGCGAGTGCTTCTAGAGCAGTTCACCGTTTCACGGAAACGGCGAACCGCTCTATCTCTTTGTTTTTGCGCAATTCCAGACGGAAAACCGTACACACTTTTCCTGGAATTGCTCTGGCTCCTTCTTTCGCCGGCGGGCCGCAGCAGTCCGCCGGCGCTCCCCGAGCGATCGAGAAATCGTCATGGCCGAAGCGAAAACTTCAACGTCCCAGCGCCCTATCGTAACGATGCAACGCATCGGCAAGTCGTTTGGCGCGAACCGCGTGCTGTCGGACATTTCGTTCGAGGTCAAGGCCGGCGAAACGCATGCACTGCTCGGCGAAAATGGTGCGGGCAAGTCGACGCTCATGAAGATCCTCATGGGCGCGTATCGGACGGACGAAGGCCGGATTCTGTTCGACGGCGAGGATGTCACCGCCCTGTCGCTTCGAGAGAGGATCGATCGCGGGATCGCAATGATCTTCCAGGAGCTGAGCGTCTTGCCGAACCGTTCGGTTGCCGAAAACCTGTTTATCCTTCGCGAGCCGCTCGCCTTCGGCCGACGTGTCGATGCCAGAAAAATGCTGCGCGAGGCCCGGGCTCTGATCGGGCGATATGCCTTCTCGCTCGATGCTTCGGCACGTGTGGGCGACCTGGCGTTCGCTCAGCGCCAGATGGTCGAGATTCTCAAAGCGATCTCGCGGGGCGCCAAGCTGCTCGTAATGGACGAGCCGACTTCGTCCCTGACCATCCATGAGGAGGAAACGCTTTTTCGGACAATCGGTCAGCTCAAGCAGAACGGAATCGGTATCGTCTACATCAGCCATCGCATGGCCGATGTGCTGCAGCTTTCGGATCGCATCTCGATCATCAAGGATGGACGTCTGGTCGGTCCGCTCGATCCGGAGAAGACGTCCATCGAGGATATCGCGGCGTTGATGTCCCGGCCCAAGGTCCAAACGCCTTCCCCCGCCGCAGCCGCGCCAGCAAATCGGCAGCCTGCAACGCCCGCCGGGACGCCGGCTCTTGAGGTCCGTGACCTTGCCACCTCGCGCAAACTGTCCGGCGTGTCGTTCTCGATCGGCCCGGGCGAGATCGTCGGCCTTGCCGGGCTTGTCGGCAGTGGCCGCTCGACCCTGGGCAAGGCCTTGTTCGGCATCCTTCCGGATGTAACCGGCCACATCGCCGTCGGGAGCGACCCCGTCCAGCCGGGCAGTGTCAGCAGGGCCATCGCTGCCGGTATCGCGCTTGTCCCCGAAGACCGTCGGCTCGAAGGTCTTGTGGGTGGACGTTCGATCGAGGAGAACCTCGCACTTCCCCGCCTTTCCGAGTTCTCGCTGGCGGGTCCGTTCGGGCCGATGGCGAAGGCCCGGATAACGGCTCTGTTCAGACAATACCGGGACGATCTCAGTATCCTGTGCCGCGGTCCCTTACAGAAAGCCCAGGAGCTTTCGGGCGGCAATCAGCAGAAGATCGTCTTCGCCAAATGGCTGGCCATGAAGCCGAAGCTGTTGATCCTCGACGAACCAACCTCCGGCGTCGACATCAATGCCAAGCGCGATATGCGCGAACTTGTGCGCCGCACGGCCGGCGAAGGCGTCGCCGTGCTGCTCATTTCTTCGGAACTCGAAGAACTCCTGGATTTGTCCGATCGCATTCTGGTGATGGCGCAAGGGCGGATCACGCGCAGCATCGATCGCGCGGACGACGAGACAAAACTTCGCGCGTTGCTGCAGGCCGAGGCGGCCAGACAAGCCAGTGCGCGCGCCCAGGGAGTTGCAGCATGAAACCGTCCCCTATGCCCTCGCACGCAAATGCGATAAATTTTTTCCGCGATCACATCACCTATGTGATCTTCCTGGCGATAACCCTCTACTTCGTCCTGTTTGCTCCACACTTCGCGTCTGTGTCGACCGCAAGCGCGGTTCTGCGCATCACGGCCATCGTTTCGGCAATGGCGATCGGCATGACATTCGTCATCATCTGCGGCGAAATCGACCTGTCGGTAGGATCGGTTGCAAGTTTTTCGGGGATGATCGGAGCGCTGCTGCTCGGCCAGGATGTTCCCACCTACGTCGCAGCTCTTCTGGTGCTGGCAGCCGGCGCAGCGATCGGGGCCACCTCCGGCATCCTTGTTACAAAAATACGCATTCCATCGTTTCTTGTGACCCTTGGCATGCTGTCGATCTTTTCCGGACTGGCGCTGACGATCACCGGCACCCGGCCAGTGTCGATCGTCGACGATGATTTCTCGAACCTGTTCTGGAACGGTAGTTTTCTGGGCGTGCAGGCGCCAATCTGGTGGACAATCGTCCTAACTTCCGTCGGCTATTATCTTCTGCACCAGATGCCCTTCGGCAGGCGTGTTTATGCGACTGGTGGAAACCCTGTAGCCGCCCGCTTTTCCGGGGTGCGGACGGACAGCGTCAAAATTTTCGCCTTTGTGCTGTCCGGCATGATGGCATCCCTTGCAGGGATGATGCTCGCGGCCCGCTCCACCGCCGGCAATCCCAGCCTGGGGGCGGGTCTCGAACTCGACGTCATCGCGGCCGTGATCATAGGCGGGACAAGTCTCTTCGGCGGCTATGGATCGATCGTCGGTTCTGTCGTCGGAGCAATCTTCATAGGAATTCTCGGATTCGGTCTTCTCGTGCTCGGTCTTTCGACCAGCATCCAGGAGGTGATCAAGGGCGCTATCATCATCATTGCCGTCTCGTTGAACCGGCGTTGAAAGCAGCAGAGTTCCATGACCCGACGAAACGCGCGCGTTCCACGCGTTGACTGCCGAAGTAGGACCGACCCACCCGAAATTCTCTGCCGTCACAGACCTGCTGGCCCGCTCGGTGTCTGCGCTAGGTAGCGGCTTCGTTGGCCAGGTGGTCCTGCATGAGGTCACCATAAGGTTCAACATCGAATGCGGTTGGAAAATTCTCGGGCTTATAGGCCGGGATCGCCGCCTTCCGATCCAGAACCGACTGATGGACCAGCGGCCGCCGTTCCTGTCGCTCGATCGTGCGCGGCTCGGCTTGCGGTAGGTAGAAGCCGAGGACCGATTTTCGCTTCCATTCACGCCATTTGACGGACTTTGGGATCCACTCGAGCGGCTTCCAGCCCACGGTCATTGAATCATGCACGATCCCCAACGGATCGGGGCTGACGAACGTCATCGTCCCCTCGCCCTTCCCTTCCCCGAAGACAAGCCGCTCCAGCATGCGGGAATTGGTCTGCAATCCAAATGCTTTGGCCTGATCAACCATCCAGTCGAGCGGAAATTTGGATATGGCGCTTTCCTCTTCAGGATAGCCACCGCCGACATCGGAATGAGATCCGGCGAACCAGACTTGTTTGATATCCTGCTCTTTTGCCGGCGAAATCTTGTCGAAAGGATTTTCGACGAATGGCTGCGGCTCGACCCACCGGTTCAGCCGGAACATGCGACGATGCTCATCGATCGCAATTGCATGTCGAAAGACTTCGACGCTCGGGTTGGTCCTCGTATGCGGCAGTGTGAGGAGCTGTGGCAGAAGCCGGTCGCCTCGCGGCACGATGATCGACGCTACGGTGTCCCAGACACCAAGAAACTTGATGCGCGCGTCCCGGGCTCCTGAAACCTTGGAAAAGTGCCAGGCAACGTTAAGGTCGTGCTCGTCGCTGGCTTGCTTGTAAGAGCTTACGGCATACTCGACGATGTTGAGTTGGTCCGGATGCAGCAGGCCGATCATGTGGATCAAGCCCGCAACGGCGCGGGCTGTATAGGCTCCCCGGCTGAAGCCAAAGAGGAAGATTGCGTCCCCTTCGACGTAGTGCCTGCAGATGAAGGCGTAGGCGCCGGCGATTTCGGCGTCGAGACCATATCCAGTTGCGAGCTCGAACACGGATTTCGCGTTCTGGCGCCATCGCGTCCAGGCATCGCTGGCACCGATGGTTCCTATGCCGGCGTCGTAATAGACGCGCTGCTCCTCATTCTTCTTCAGGATGCGGAACAACTTCAAGACGTTCGAGAGATTGCGCTCGATCTGGTTTCCCGTTCCATCGCAGCAGACAACGATGTTTTTGCCAGTCCGCTTCAACACCACCGCCTTTGAAGGTCCAGTTCAGACCAACCAATTTTGACCCAAGCTGTGGATCACATCAACAGGCGTCTGACGATGGGTACCGATGAGAATGTAGCGGCGCGGTCGGCGTGGTTCCGGTGGCGAAAGAAGAGGGGCTCAATCAAAGAAGCCCGTATCCTCTTCCCTGAGATACTTCCTGGCTGCTTCGGCGTCGATATCGAGGCCCAGGCCCGGCGCTTCCAGCAGGTCCACCATGCTGTCCTTCACGATCTGCGACGGCAGGCCGATCACGAGATCCTCCCACCAGGGGTCGGAGGCGCTGGGATATTCGAAGGCGATGTAGTTGGCGGGCAAGGTGGCGCAAACGTTGATCAGGGCGCCGAGGCCCAGCAGGCCGTTCGCGGTGCCGTGCGGCGCCATCAGGATCGAGTGCATGTAGGCATGCTCGGCGACCCATTTGAGCTCGGCAATGCCGCCGATATCGGCAGGATCTGGGCCGATGACGCGCACCGCCTGCGTCTCGATCAGCTCCTTGAAATTGTGCCGCAGGTAAATCTGCTCGCCGGTATGGATCGGCGTCGAGGTGGAGGTGGTCAGCTCCCGATAGGCCTGCGGATTGACCCACGGCACATAGTCGCCGGTCAGCATGTCCTCGAGCCACATCAAATTGTACTTCTCCACCGCGCGAGCGAACTTGATCGCATCGGGCAGCATCCAGCCCGGGCCGCAGTCGAGCGCCAGGCTGACCTTGTCGCCCAGCACTTCCTTCATGGCGATCACGCAGTCGAGCATGTGGTTGAAACCGCGCTCGCTGATCACGCCCTGATCCATGGCACCGTGATAGCCGGCCTTCTTCTGCGTCACGCCATAATGGAAGTCCTCGATGCTGTCCTTCATGTTCGAGTGGAACGAGATTCCTTGCTTGACCATGAAGAAGTTCTGCGGCTGCTCCATCATCCATTTGACGTCGGCCGCATAATCCTCCGGCCGGTCGCCCGCGCGTTTCCGGCGGATCGAGCCGTTATAGACGCGCACCTTGTCGCGCACCTTGCCGCCGAGCAGTTTGTAGGCCGGCACGCCAGCGGCCTTGCCGGCAATGTCCCACAGCGCATGCTCGATCGCGGAGACGGCGGCGCCATAGGGCTTGAACGAACCTCGCTGGCGGATCTTCAGCATCACCCGCTCGACGTCGGTCGGATCCTCGCCGATCAGCGCCTCGCGGAAATGCAGCACAAAGGGCTTGAGATAGGTCTTTGTGAACTCGACCTCGCCAAGGCCATGGAGGCCCTCGTCAGTGACGACGCGAACGATGGGATGCCGCCCGATGACGGCGCAGCGCAGGTCGGTGATCTTCATGGCACAGTCCTATTTCACAGACGAGAAAGCTGTCGGTGTGAGCAGCTGGCTGGCGATATTGGCAACGATCTGCCCGTCACGCTCAGACTCGTCCCGGGCCCTGTGCCATGCCGGATCGGTGACGAAAGCCGCCCATTTCGCCTCGCGCTCGGCCAGCGATTCCCAGGCGAGGAAATAGGTAAGGCGATTGCTGTTTTCGCCGATCGCCGTGGTGAAAAACCCGGCTTGGCGGATGCCATGCCTCTCCCAGATGGCCAGCGTCTGGTCGGAAAAGCGCTTGAGCAAAGCCGGCAGCCTGCCCGGCAGGCAGTCATAGATACGCAGTTCGTAGATCATGGTTTCGTCCGTTTCTTTCTTCGCCTCTCCCCTCGGAGAGGGCGACACGAATGGTCGGTCGTTGGCCCTGTGAGCTTGAGGAATGAGGGCTGGGCGTCTGGGCTAACTCCAGGTCCGGTCCCAGCTATATTCATTGTCCCAATGCTCGGTGGATTGCCAGATGCCGGTGACACCCGGCTGCAGATGCTGCGAGATCACCTCGTCTACGACGTCGTCGATCCCCAGACCCGGCTTGTCCGGAACAGTGATGAACCCGTCCTGCACGAGCGGCTTGGGAAGGCCGGTGACGATATCGTCCCACCAGTCGACATCGGCGGAGTGGTATTCGAGCGCCATGAAGTTCTCGGTCGCGGTGGCGACATGGGCCGCGGCCATCGCGGCGATTGGACTTTCGGCCATGTGGATGGCCATGGCAACGCCGTGATCCTGCGCCATGTCGCCGATCTTCTTGGTCTCCAGGATGCCCCCGCTGGTGAGCAGGTCCGGGTGGACAATGGAGAGGCCACCGCTCTTGAGCAGAGGCTCGAACCCCTCCTTGAGGTAGATGTCCTCGCCGGTGCAGATGGGCACCGTGGTGGCGTCCTGCAACTGCCGGTACTGCTCGATGTACTGCCAGGGGATTACATCCTCGAGCCAGGCCGGCACGTATTTTTCAATTCGCCTGGCGAGCCGAATGCAGTTCTGGAGTGAGATGTGGCCGACGTGGTCGATAGCGAGCGGGATCTCCATGCCGATGACCTCGCGAACCTCGGCAATGTACTGCTCGAGCAGGTCGAGGCCCTTGTCGGAAAAATGGAGGCCGGTAAACGGGTGGGCGACATTATGCAGGTCGTAGGCCGCGTTGCGGGCGCGCCGCTCATCAACGGTCTTGAGCGGGCCGCGGGCGGGATGAACGCGGTAGCCTTCGAGTGAGCCGGCAGGAGACACGACCGCGCCGGGCACATCCGCGATCTGCATCAGCCCCAGATCCATCTTGAGGAAGGTGAAGCCGAGCTCCATGCGCTGCTTGAGGCGCTTGCCGGTCTCTGTGCCGCTCGGCACGGTTGCATCGGTATCGCAATAGAGGCGCACCTTCTCCCGAAACCGGCCGCCGAGCATCTGGTAGATCGGAACGCCATAGGCCTTGCCGGCGAGATCCCACAGCGCGATTTCGACCGCCGAGACGCCGCCACCTTGCCGGCCGTGCCCGCCGAACTGCTTGATCCGGCGAAACAGGCGATCGATGTTGCAGGGATTCTCGCCAAGCAACCGGCTCTTCAGCATCAGCGCGTAGGTGGCGCTGGCCCCGTCGCGCACCTCGCCAAGCCCGACGATGCCCTGGTTGGTGTAGATCTTGAGCAGCGCCGTTGTGAACGGTGCGCCGACGATTTCAGCCACCCGCATGTCGGTGATGCGAAGATCGGACGGCTTGGAGTTCATGTTCACCCGATCAAGGGCTTCGTCGGCTCCACCGGTCTTGGGCATCACTTATCCTCGTTTTGGTAGGCGGGCTTTTCGGCGGCATGCAGCCCCGACATGAGGCGACATGCGTCAGCCCAGCTCAATCTCGTGGGCTTGCAGGTACTCGCGGTCCATCTCGATGCCGAGACCGGGCCTCGACGTCAGTTTGAGGCTGCCGTTCGAAACGTCGAGCGGTGTGTCGATGAGATGATCGTATTTACCCAGGTTCCACTCCGACGTCTCGAGCTTGTAAAAGTTAGGAACTGTCATCATCACCTGCGCGCCCGCCACCACGTTGATCGGCCCCGCGGCGTCATGCGGCGAGACCGGGACGTAGTAGGCTTCGCACAGGGCAGAGATCTTCTTGAGTTCGGTAATGCCGCCGGTCCAGGTGACGTCAGGCATGATGTAGTCAGCGAGCTTGTTTTCGAGCACCGGCACGAAGTCCCACTTGGTGTGGCCGCGCTCTCCCCACGAGATGGCGGCGCTGACCTTCTCACGCACCTGCTTGAGGGCATTGAGGCTCTCGGGCGGGCAAGGCTCCTCGAACCAGTCGATCTGGCCGGCTTCCTCGAGGCTTCGGCAGAGGCGAATGGCGGTTGGAACATCGAAACGGCCGTGCGCGTCGATGAGAATGTCGACATCAGGGCCCGCCGTTTCGCGGATCAGAGCCGTGAGTTCGGCCGCTTCGCGCTCGTCCTTGCGAGTCATGCTGCCATCGAGGTAGCCGTCCCGCTGTTCGCGCGACACGCCATCGGCGCTACGTCCCTGATGCGGGAAAGGATCAAACTTGAGCGCGGTGTGTCCGGACTCGACGATGTCCCGAATTTCGCGGACCACCGCCTCCTTGCTGGTAAATTTGGACTGGTTAGGATGGGTGTAGAGCGCGATTTCATCGCGCACCGGCCCGCCCAGCAGCTCGTAGATGGGCTTGCCCAAAACTTTGCCCCGGATGTCCCAGAGAGCTATGTCGATGGCGCTCACGCATTCGACCGCGGCGCCGCGGCTGCCCATATAGGTGAAGCTGCGGAAAATCTTGTGCCAGAGATGCTCGATCCGGGCCGGGTCCTCGCCGGTCACGGCGGCGCCGATCTGCCGTAGGATCGTGCAGAGCGCGCGGTTGGCGAGCTTGGTGGTGGTCGTGATCTCTCCCCAGCCGCTCACCCCCTCGTCGGTCGTCACTTCGACGAACAGGTACTCTCCCCAATAGGACGCATCGGACTTGATCAGCCACGGCCGAATGCTCGTAATTTTCATGTCAGCTACCTCTGTCTGATCGTCGGGCTAGCGATGTTCTGGAACGGGCATTCTATCCGGCCCGAGCGGCGTTGCGCGCACGCATATGTTCGAGGATGTGCCGGCCGGAGCCCTCGACATGGCGAGCAACGAGTTCGGCCGCCTTGTCGGCGTCTCCGGCTTTTACGAACGCGATGAGCTCGCGGTGCTCGCGAATGATCGCGGCACGCCGGGCAAGCGTGAAATTGAAACGCCGGCTCACGGCTCGCAGCACTTCACGATGCTTCCACCAAAGCTCGGCGGCATGGCGGTTGTAATGCCGCTGGTACATCACGGTGTGGAAGGCGGTATCCAGCTCGCTGTGCCTGAACGTATCGGCGAAGTTGTTCTCTTCAATCAGGTCCTGGAGACGTTGGAGTTCGGCGATGTCCTCGCCGGTGGCCATATTCACAAACCATCGCGTCAGGGCCGGCTCGATCAGAACGCCGATCTCATAAATGTCGCGGACAAACTCCTGATCGATAGGCCGGACGCGCGCCCCGCGGTTGGGGAGAAAGGTGACAAAGCCTTCGCCGCGCAACAGCTGCAAGGCTTCGCGCACGGGGTTGGTCGAGGTGCCGTGGCGCCGGGCGAGATCAGTGACCACGAGCCGTTCGTTGGCGGCAAGCCGTCCCTCGATGATGTCTTCCCTGATCAGCTCATAAAGCGAGGCGCCCTCGCTGGACGCCCCTATGGGGTCAATCCCCACCGGTGGCTTGGCTTTGAAATCGTTTGGTTCGGCCAAGGCCGGCTCCCCTGGATTAATACACACCCTTTCCGATTAACACGCAAAGTTTCGATAAACAATGTACGATCTAACGCGTTGACAGGCAATTCATGATCTGAAAACGTACAAGGCTCCCGAACGGGTACACAGATACAAAGACGTCCTGCGATCAAACGAGCAAGACCGCTTTGCCTCGCCGCAAAGCGGCATGGGAGAACCAGGGAGGATACCTATGACGAGGATTATACTCGGCAGTGCGGTCCTGCGCGGCACTGTCGCCAGCGTTTTGGCGGCATCACTGATGTCCACATCGGCGCTGGGCGCGCCGCCGGTCGACCTCAGCAAGTGGTCGCCGGAATATGTCCGCGCCATTGCGGGCACACAGGATTTCGACACGGCGGCCGATTGTGCCAAGGTCACCCCGCTGGACTACAAGGGGCGACTGACCTTCTGGTATCAGGGCGTTTTCGAGGGCGACCCCGACCTCCTGCGCCAATACTACAAGGAATTCTTCGAAACCTTCCGCAAGACCTATCCAAACATCCAGCTCGAGGAACAAGCCCTCACCTATAACGATCTTCTCGACAAGTTCCGCACCGCGCTCCTCGGCAATGCCGCGCCGATGGCGGTCCGCTTGCAAATCCTGGGTGGTACCGAATTCGCTTCAAAAGGCTATCTGCAGCCGCTGAAGCCCGAGGATGTGGGCTATTCGACCGAGGACTTCTGGCCCGGCGCCATGAAGGCCGTGACCTGGGACGGGGTGACCTACGGCATTCCAACCAACAACGAAACGATGGCGTTCATCTGGAACGCCGACATCTTCAAACGCGCCGGCCTCGATCCGGACAAGCCACCGGCAACCTGGGACGACGTCATCAAGTATTCCAAGCAGATCCACGACAAGCTCGGCATTGCCGGGTATGGCCTCGTGGCTCGCAAGAATGCCGGCAATACGCCGTATCGCTTCATGCCGCAGCTATGGGCCTATGGTGGCGGCGTCTTCGACGAAGCGGCGGCAAACCCGACCTATGAGCAGGTCGAACTCGACAGCCCGCAGAGCAAGGCGGCGCTGCAGGCTTCCTACGACATGTATGTTCGCGACAAGTCGGTTCCGGTTTCGGCACTCACCAACCAGCAGGCCGATAACCAGCCCCTGTTCGTCGCCGGCCAACTCGGCATGATGATCTCGCACCCGTCCGACTACAATGTCATGCTCGACCTGCAGAAGAAGGCGACGGGCACCGACAAGGACAAGGCGCAGACCGTCATCGACAACATGCGCTACGGCCTGATCCCGGCCGGGCCCGACGGCAAGCGCGCGGTCGTGTTCGGCGGCTCGAACATCCACATCCTGAAGCCCGAATATGTCGAAGGCGGCAAGGTAGACGAGCCGGCGGCGAAGGCTATCATCTGCATGTGGACGAGCCCTGAATGGTCGCTGAAGATGGCCTATGCCGGATCGAATCCCGGCAACCTGAACGGCTTCAAGACCAAATGGATGAAGGAACGTCTGGACAACATCAAATTCCTCGATGTCACGACCTCGATGCTGCCATACGGCATCCCGTTCCCGGCGCTGCCGCAGGCCCCGGAGATCATGAACATCATCGTCCCGGACATGCTGCAGAATGCCCTGACCGGAGCGATGACCGTCGACCAGGCGGCGGACGACGCGGCCCAGAAGGTGAAAGACCTGATGGGCGGGCTCTAGCCTGCGCCTGACCCACGACCTGACCGGCTGCGCTGACAGCGCAGCCGGTTCGTTCCGAAGAAACAAGGGCATACCATCGTGACGATCGTGACCGGCAAGGCCGAGGCGCGCCGAAAATTGCAACCCGGCAGGTCCGGTGCGCTGCGGGATATCTGGGAGCATCGCGCCGACTACGCGTACGTGCTGCCCGCGATCGCCGTGATGCTCATCGTCATCGCCTATCCGATCTACTACACGATCGAGCTGTCGTTCTATAAGACGCCGCCCGGCTTGCAGCTTCGTGACAAGACCTTCATCGGCTTCGACAACTACACGGCCATCCTCACCAGCGAGGTGTTCTGGAAAGTCACCTGGAACACGCTGATCTGGACATTCGGGTCCACTTTCATCTCCTTTGTCCTGGGGTTTGCTACAGCGCTGGCGCTCCACCGCGACTTTATCGGCCGCGGTGTGCTGCGCGCTATCCTGATCATTCCCTGGGTCATCAGCGCGGTCGCCGCCTCCTATATCTGGAAGTGGATCTACCATTCGGATTTCGGCATCATCGGCGCAGTGCTGGTCGGCCTCGGATTGGCCGACCGACCGCCGAATTTCATCGACAATGTCAGCACCGTTCTCCCCTCCCTGATCGTCGTCAACATCTGGCGCGAGTTTCCGTTCGCCATGATCATGATGATGGCGGGCCTGCAGACAGTCCCCGAGCAATTGCTGCTCGCCGCGAAAGTTGACGGAGCCAATGCCTGGCAGCGCTTCTGGCACGTCACCTTCCCGCACCTTCGAAACGTCTCGGTGGTGACGATCCTGCTGCTGGCAGTGGCCAACTTCAATTCCTTCATCATCCCCTGGATCATGACCGGCGGCGGGCCGTCGAACGCGTCGCATATCTGGATCACCCATATTTACGAACTCGCCTTCGGCCGGCAGCGCTGGGGCGTGGCATCGGCCTATTCGGTGCTCCTGTTCATCATCCTGATGACGCTGGGCTACTTCTATGTCCGTGCGCTGAGCGGCAACGAGCGGAAGGAGGGCGGTGCATGAGCGCGATTGCCGAGACGGTCTCCCGAGGCCAGACCCGTCGCCGTATGCGCGTCGACGGATGGCGGTGGGCCGGGCGCATCTTTCTCGTGTTCATGCTGCTTTATACGGCATTGCCGATGATCTGGATGCTGATCACCTCGATCAAATCCGGGTTCGCGGCGACGCAATTCCCGCCGCAATGGTGGCCGGACGAGCCGACCCTCGCCAGCTATCAGAAACTGCTCGATCCGCAGAACAGCGTCGGCCAGGACTTCCTCCGCTTCTTCTGGAATAGCCTGTTCGTGTCGACCGTCACGACAATCCTTTCCGTAATCGTGGCTGTCCCCGCGGCCTACGCTTTTTCGCGCTTCAGTTTCCCCGGACGGAACTTCCTGTTCTTCGCCGTTTTGCTGCGCAACATGTTTCCGGCAGTGATCTTTCTCGTGCCGCTCTTCATCCTGATGCGCGCGATCGGCCTGGTGAACACGCACGGCTCGCTCATTCTCACCTATCTGACCTTCGGGCTGCCGCTGGCGATCTGGCTGCTCAAGGGCTTCTACGACAACATCCCGGTGCAACTCGAGCAGGCGGCGCGCATCGACGGCGCAACGCGGTTCCAGGCCTTCATCCTGATCGTGATGCCGCTCTCGACGCCTGGGATCATCGCCACCGCGATCTATTCCTTCATCGGCGCCTGGAACGAATACATCTACGCCTACACCTTCCTTTCCAAGAACGAGCAATTGACGCTGCCGGTCGGCATCCAGCGCTTCTTCTCGGAAAACACGACGGACTTTCCGGGCCTGATGGCGGCCAGCTTCATGATGAGCGTGCCCGTCGTGGTGCTGTTCCTCGTCCTGCAACGATACTTCGTACGCGCCCTTACAGAAGGCGCGGTCAAGCATTAGGGAGTTGCCAATGGCCCACGTGGTCCTCAAAGATCTCGTCAAGACCTATGGCGGCTTCAAAGCTGTCAACGATGTTTCGCTGACGGTCAATGACGGCGAGTTCGTTGCGCTGGTCGGCCCGTCAGGCTGCGGCAAAACAACCACGCTCAATCTCGTCGCGGGGCTGACCTCGATCACATCGGGCGACATCGTCATCGGAGACCGGGTGGTCAATGATCTCGACCCCAAGGACCGGGACATCGCAATGGTGTTCCAGAACTACGCGCTGTACCCGCAGAAATCGGTCTACAAGAACCTGGCGTTCCCGCTGCAGATGCGCAAACTCTCCAGGGACGAGATCGACAAGAAGGTCAGGGAAGCGGCGCGCGTTCTCGACATGACGCACCTGCTCGAGCGCAAACCGCGGGAACTTTCGGGCGGGCAGCAGCAGCGCGTCGCCCTTGGCCGTGCCCTCGTCCGCGACCCCGCTGTGTTCCTCATGGACGAGCCGCTCTCCAACCTCGACGCCAAACTGCGCGTGCAGATGCGATCCGAGATCAAGCGCTTCCACCAGGACCTCAAGGCAACGATCATCTACGTGACGCACGACCAGCTCGAAGCCGTGACCATGGCCGACAAGATGGCGGTGATGAATGGCGGCTATCTGCAGCAATACGATTCACCGGCGCAGGTCTTTGCCCATCCGGTCAACATGTTCGTCGCCAGCTTTATCGGCAGCCCGGCGATGAGTCTCATTCCGCTGGAGGCTTCGACGGCAAACGGCAGCACCGCGCTGACCAGCGCGGAAGGCTGGACGCTTGAGCTGTCGCAACTCAACGCGCGCAAGGTCCAGGGAGCGACCACCAAGAAGGTCGTGCTCGGCGCGCGGCACTCGACGATCAAGCTGCACAAAAGCGCGGTCCCGGGCGCCATTCCGGCCAAGGCCTATACGGTGGAGCCGACCGGAGACGTCACCTTCGTGCAAGCATTCCTGTCGGGCGCCATCGTCAACATCAGCGTGTCGCCCAACGTCGCCGTCAAACCTGATGAGCGGATCTGGCTCGAGTTCGACCAGGAGCGGATGCATCTGTTCGACGGCGAAACTGAAATGGCCCTCAAGGCCGATTGAGACAGGGGATGCGCGTGGAACGCGGGCGTGTATGACCAAGAACCTGAAGATCACCGCGATCAAGCCCTACCCGGTATGGGTGGGAACGCGCAACCAGATGCTCGTCAAGGTCGAGACCGACCAGGGTATCTTCGGCTGGGGCGAGAGCGGCTTGAGCGGTCGCGAGAAAGCCGTGGCGGGCGCGGTCGAGCACTATCGCGAGTTTCTCATCGGCCGCGACCCGATGCAGATCGGCCTGATCTGGCAGGAGGTTTACCGCAGTCAGTACTTCGAAGGAGGCCGGGTCCTGCAGGCGGCGATTTCCGCCATCGACATCGCCCTTCATGACATCAAAGGCAAGGCGCTGGGGGTGCCCGTCTACGAGCTGCTTGGCGGCAAGCAGCGCGACCGCGTGCCCACCTTCGCCTCGACCGGAGACGAGGCCGAGGGCGATGTTGCGATCGAACGCGCCCGCGAACTGCGCGCGCAGGGCTGGCAGGCAATCCGCTTCTTCCCCATCGGACAAAGCAGCAAGGACGTCTTCGAGCCGCGTGAATCGATCGGCCCTACGGCGAGCATGCTGAACAAAGCGCGCGAGGCGCTGGGCGATGAGGTGGTGCTCGGCGTCGATTATCATCACCGGCTGTCGGTGGCCGAGGCGGCGAGCTTCTGCAGCAAGCTCGGCCGCGGCGTGCTTGATTTCCTCGAGGAGCCGATACGGGCCGAGACACCAGAGGCGTACGAGTCCCTTCGTACGATGACCGACATCCCCTTTGCCATCGGCGAGGAATTTGCCAGCAAGTGGCAGTTCCTGCCTTACATCGAGCGCGGCATCCACCAGTTCAACCGGCTCGATGTCTGCAATGTCGGCGGGCTCACCGAGGCGATGAAAGTCGCTGGCTGGAGCGAGGCGCACTATGTGGACCTGATGCCACACAATCCCCTTGGCCCGGTGTGCACGGCCGCAACCGTGCATCTCGCCGCCGCGGTGCCCAACTTTGCGTGGCTAGAAACCAGGATCCCCGAAAGGAAGCTGGGTTTCGACAATTCCGACTTTTTCCCCGTACAGCCAAGGCTCGACGGGCCCGATTATCCGGTCAGCGACCTGCCGGGGCTCGGCGTCGAGGTCAATGAAGCGGCGGTCCAGGCGCAGAGTTTCCGTTTCTGGGAAGCGCCACATCTCAAGCGCCGCGACGGCTCTGTCACCAACTGGTAATTCAATTTCAACCGGAGTCCGAAAATGACGCATACTCCCGATATCACGCGGCCGCCCAAGGACCTGATCGACGCGCTAAGGGAGATCGGCGCCGCCACGGTCGCGGGCACACTTGGCCATATGGGCTTTCGCAATCCGCACATGGTCGGCCCGGTGCCGCAGAACCATGGGAAGTCGATCGTCGGGCCGGCACTGACATTGCAGTTCATGCCGCAGAGACCGGACCTCTTCACCGAGGGAGAATATGCCGATCCGGAGACGCAACTTCACAGACATGTGCTCTACCATGCGCAGGAGGGCGACGTGGTCGTCGTCGACGCGCGCGGCGACATGAGCTCCGGTGTCTTCGGCGATATGATGTCGACCTATTTCAAGGGCAGAGGCGGTGCGGGCATTGTCATCGATGGGTGCATGCGCGACCGGCCCAATGTCGAAAAGCTCGACCTGCCTCTTTGGCTGCGCGGCTGGACGCCAAATTATCATGTGCAGACCAGCATCTATCCCAATGCGGTCAACGTTCCGATTGCCTGCGGCGGTGTCACGGTGATCCCCGGCGACATCATCGTCGCCGATGACGACGGGGTGGTGGTGCTTCCCGTCGCAATGGCCCCGAAGGTCATCGAAGAATCCCAGAAGCATCACGATTGGGAGGAATTCTCACGAATGAAACTCATGGGGGGCGCGCCGTTGCAACGCTACTATCCACTGCACCCAAGCGCGAACGACGAGTACGAGGCTTGGCGGAAAGCCAACGCCAAACCTTGATAGACAGGATGGGCTGACAGTCGCCAGCGCGCGTCAGCCATTCCCCCTAATTTATCCTGGCGCCGCGCTGTGCGTCGAACAGGTGCGCCTTGCGCATCATCGTCTCCAGCCCGATCTCCTGATCAGGTTTGAATGGCGGCCGATCCCGGCTCTCCGCCCGCTCGTTGACCTAAGCTGGGTTTAATCCCTGGCCAATCCAGACCTGTCCCTGCCGAAAGCTGGCGGCTTTTGCATCGGGAGATACCTGACCGCGCTGGTGGCGACACATTACCGTAACGGAAGCGGTCCTATCATTCATTCGGTGATTTTGGGCGAGGGTCGGGGATCATCGGCCGGGACCGTCAAAATTAGGGGACCTGATATGGCCACGCAGCTTTGTCACATAGAGACAGCATTCTCGGGAACGGGCTCGGCAATGGCTCCAAAGTTCGCGGAATCATGCGCTTGGGCGAATGCACGAGGCGTAACGATCTATCAGCGTTCAAAAACGGTATGGATCGCGGCCGGCGGCTATCGAGGCCGCGATTTGAAAGTAAAGGGACGGTCGCCTGCCACCGCGCTCGCACTATGGATTGAGGCTGTCCAGTACAGAGGTTCGACATGAGGCTGACCAACGAGGCGTCCAAGGCACGCAAGGAGATCAGCATCCATCGTATCGCCGCCCTGATACCAGCTTAGGATATCGCAGGCCGTCGCCGAAAATCGATCCCCGGCCGAGCTTTGTCCATGCGATCAGCCCGGCCGCTTTGGTCGAGCTGGTTCATCATGAGCCCGCGAGCGCCAGCATGACGCTCGCCCAAGTGCGGAACGCACCTGGCTCAACATCAAGCGGACGCCCGGAGCTGAAAATTTTACGCGGCCGCGCCTGGCGCCGCGGCTCCGGTCGCGTAAAAATGCTTCTGTCGAAGCTCGAATCAATTCCGCCATCATGTTTTCTCCAGAAGAAACGCCCATATAAAAACAGGTTGGCGGGCCGTTGCCATTCGGGCCGACACCGCTGGAGTTGCGGCGGTGGTCCGAACCCGCCAAAACGGATGGCGCGCCCTGCCGGAACGGTTTGATGTCGCGGTCAACACGTAGGGAGAAACACGCGATCGGGTTGCGCTCGGCATGTGTTGATGGTTTGTTGCCGGTCAGCGGAGAACGAGTGATGCGAGAATCCATCGGTCAAGACGAATACGGGTCGACCAGCCCCTTCGATCCGGATGACCTGCCGAATTTGAATGCAATCGGTCCGGCGATGGGCAGCGGCAATGACTTCGAGAGATACGCGGTCGCCGTCATAATCGTGTTCGGCGCCCTGATCATAGGCGGGCTGATGGCCGCGTCGATGACCTTCGGCCACCGCAACGGTTTCCTGTTCGCGCTCGGCGGCGCCACATCGGCCTGGATATCGGGAAACGCGCTTCTGCTCGACCGGCCGCGCATCTACGCACTGTTCGTCGGCATCGCGGCCCTGATGCTGATCGCATCCACCGTCACGCTGATTTCGTGACGGCTTGATCGTCAATTAGAGCGGTCGTTTCACGGAAACTCAGGCCGCCCTGTCTTTTCGTTTTCGACGCGATTTCGGGCGCGGGTTCACACGCTTGCGGAGTGCGCCCAGTCCCATCAATAGCCGAGCGCCTCGCCGGAAGCAGCGCGGCTGTCGATGGCGCCATTGTAGCGGGCGCCGCCACCCTTCCCGATTTCCGCCAGGCTCTTGCCACCGACCAGGATGCCCGCCGCCTGGCCCCAGGTCTTGTCGCTGAGATCGAGGTGATAACCCATGCCGGCCAGCAACCTTTCGGTGTCCGGCGACAGGCCGAACGGCTCGATGTAGACCGTGTCGGGCAGCCATTGATGATGGATGCGCGGCGCGTCGATCGCCTCCTGGATGTTCATGCCGTGGTCGATGACGTTGACGATGGCTTCCAGCGTAATGGTGATGATGCGCGAACCGCCGGGGCTGCCGATGACCATGAACGGCTTGCCGTCCTTGGCCACCACGGTCGGGCTCATCGACGACAGCGGCGTCTTCTTCGGCTGGATGGCGTTGGCCTCGCCCTGGACCAGGCCGTAGAGGTTGGGCACGCCGGGCTTCTGGGTGAAATCGTCCATCTCGTTGTTGAGCAGGATACCGGTGCCGTCGGCGACGACGCCGGCGCCAAACGAGCCGTTGAGCGTGTAGGTGACCGCGACCGCGTTGCCGTCCTTGTCGATGATCGAATAGTGGGTCGTCTCCTTGCTCTCGCCGAACCCCTTCGGCATCAGGTCCTGAGAGACGCCGGCCCGGAACGGATCGATCTTGTCGCGGATGTCCTTGGCGTAGGCCTTGTCCAGCAGTTTCGAGACCGGATTGTCGACGAAATCGGGATCTCCGAGCGCCGAATTGCGGTCGACATAGGCGTGGCGCATGGCCTCGACCATGACATGCACGGTCTCGGCCGAACCGGCGCCAAGATAGGACAGCGGATAGCCTTCC
Organism: Mesorhizobium sp. B2-4-1; assembly: GCF_006442185.1. Classification (NCBI taxonomy): domain Bacteria; kingdom Pseudomonadati; phylum Pseudomonadota; class Alphaproteobacteria; order Hyphomicrobiales; family Phyllobacteriaceae; genus Mesorhizobium; species Mesorhizobium sp. B2-4-1. Next base: position 37,146 of record NZ_VFVN01000005.1, read on the forward strand.
AGCACGTTGAGGATTTCACAGATGATGACGCCGCCGGAGCTGGGCGGCGGCGAGGAAATGATCTCGTAGCCGCGATAGGAACAGGTCACCGGCTTGAGCTCGCGCACCGCATATTGTTCGAAATCGCCCTTGGCCAGGATACCGCCCTTGGCGCCGCTTGCCTTGACGATGGCATCGGCGATGGCGCCCTTGTAGAAGGCGTCGGGGCCTTTTTCGGAAATCGCCGAGAGCGACGCGGCTAGGTCGGGTTGGACCAGCCGCTCGCCGATGCCATAGGGCTTGCCATCCGGCTTCAGGAATATGGCCGCCGCGGCGGGATCCTTCGCCAGCCTGTCGGCACCTCCGGCAAACGAGGCGGCGTCACCCTGATTGAGGATGAACCCGTCCTTGGCATAGCGAATGGCCGGCGCCATGAGGTCCTGCCGGGACAAGGTGCCGTATTTTTCGCGCGCCATCTCGAAACCGGCGACGGAGCCCGGCACGCCGACGGCGAGGTAGCCGTCGAGGCTGGCGCCTTTCACCGGTTTGCCGTCCTTGTCGAGATACATGGTCTTGGTCGCGGCCAGCGGCGCACGTTCGCGGAAATCGAGGAAGGTCGACTTGCCGTCCTTGAAGCGGACAGTCATGAAGCCGCCGCCGCCGATATTGCCGGCATTGGGATAGACGACGGCGAGCGCATAACCAACGGCGACCGCCGCATCGACGGCGTTGCCGCCCTTCTTCAGGACTTCGACGCCCACCTCCGACGCCAGATGCTGCGCGGTGACAACCATGCCGTTCTCGCCTTTGGCAGGCGCTGGCGAGGCGGCGAAGGCGGCCGCCCATGGCGCGAAAGCGATTGTGAAGGAGAGGCTGACGGCGATCAGCGTGCGGCGAGTGATATGCATGGCGAGGCTCCTGGCGGGGGACGCCTAGGAAACCGTGTTGGGGTGATCGAGTCCACTAACAATTGAGGGAGCACGAGAAAGAGCCCCCACCCGGATTGCCATCCGACCTCTTCCCTAGTGGAGAGGAGGCCGTCAGCGCTCGCGCCAGTCTCTTCTCCCCAGCGGGGAGAAGGTGGCCGCGAAGCGGCCGGATGAGGGGGCGGGCTCGGCCTCAGACAATGCCACCGCTGCCGCCGGCAACGGCCGGGCGTTCCGCCGCGACCTTGGCGCGGTAGCCTGCCGCCCGGTAGGCGGCGACCGGGTCGATGGCGCCGCCGGTGTTCAGCCGCGCCATGGCCAAGATCGGCTCGACATCGGTGCGGTAGGCTGATTTTAGCGTCTGCGTTGCCATCAGCGCGTCGTTGCCGTCCTGAAAACCTTCAAGCGCTTTGCGGTCGACCAGCAGCGCCTGCGCGTAGGCGCGCTGCACCTCGACCGCGGACAGCATCAGGCTCTCGATCGGATCGGTGACGTTGTGGCTCTGGTCGAGCATATGCGCCGGATCGAAGCCGTCGGCGCCGGACAGTTCGGCGTCGACCAGTTCGTTGAAGACGAGGAACAGCCGGTAGGGGTCGATCGAACCGGCATCGAGGTCGTCGTCGCCATATTTCGAATCGTTGAAGTGGAAGCCGCCGAGTTTCCTGAACTGGATCAGCCGCGACACGATCATCTCGATGTTGACGTTGGGCGCGTGGTGGCCGAGATCGACCAGGCAGAAGGCCTTGTCGCCCAATTCCTTGGCAATGATGTAGTTTGTGCCCCAGTCCTGCACGACGGTGGAATAGAAGGCAGGCTCGTACATCTTGTGTTCGGTGAACAGCTTCCAGTCAGCGGGCAGCCCGACATAGACCTCTTTCATGGCATCGAGATAGCGCTCGAACGCCCTGGCGAAGTTGACCTGGCCGGGGAAGTTCGAGCCGTCGCCAATCCACACCGTCAGCGCCTTCGACCCAAGCGTCTTGCCGATCTCGATGCATTCGAGATTGTGCTCGACCGCTTGCCGGCGCGTTCCGGCGTCGGCATGCGAGAGCGAGCCGAATTTGTAGGACAGCTTTTGGTCCCTGGCGTCGGAGAACGTATTGGAGTTCATGGCGTCGAAGCCGAGGCCGAAACGCGAGGCCGCCTGCTTCAGCCGGTTCGGGTCGGCCTTGTCCCAGGGAATGTGCAGCGACACCGTCGGTGTCGCCTGCGTCAATTGCTTGATGACGGCGCAATCCTCGATCTTGTCGAAGATGTCGCGCGGTTCGCCGGCGCCGGGGAAACGAGCAAAGCGCGTGCCGCCGGTACCGACGCCCCAGGAGGGGATCGCCACCGCGAATTTCTCGACCTTGTCTCGGATCGCGTCGATGGCGATGCCGCGACGGTCGAGCCGTTCGCCGAGCGAGGCGTAGTCACGCTCGAGATCGGCCTTGCGCGCGGCGTTGTTTTTTTCGACGACGTCGGCCGAGATGATGGTTTCGGACACTGCTGTTCCTCCCAGATTTCGTTCGGCTGGCGCTGCCCCTCATCCGCCTGCCGGCACCTTCTCCCTGTGAATGGGGAGAAGGAAGGCCTAGCGCGTAAAGCTCTGCGCGTTGCCGGCGTCGACATTGACGATGTTGCCGGTCGACTTGGCCGACATGTCGGAGGCGAAGAAATAGATCGCTTCGGCAATGTCCTCGGGAAACACCGAGCGCTTCAGCATCGAGCGCGAGCGGTAATGTTCCTCAAGGTCGTCGGTCGACATCTTGTAGGCGGCGGCGCGCTGTTCCTTCCACTCGCCGGACCAGATCTTGGAGCCGCGCAGTACGGCGTCCGGATTGACGACGTTGACCCTGATCTGCGCCTCCGCGCCCTCCAGCGCCAGGCAGCGGGCGAGATGGATCTCGGCGGCCTTGGCGGTGCAATAGGCGGCGGCGTTCGGCGAGGCGGCAAGGCCGTTCTTGGAAGCGACGAAAACGACGTTGCCGCCGATCTTCTGCACCCTGAACAGCCGGAACGCTTCCCGCGAGACCAGGAAATATCCCGTCGACAGGATGTCCATGTTCTTGTTCCACAGCGCCAGCGTCGTGTCCTCGATCGGCGCCGAGGAGGCGAGGCCGGCGTTGGAGACCAGAATATCGATGCCGCCGAACTCGACCGCCGTTTCGGCAAAGCCGGCGACGACCTGATCCTCCGACGTGACGTTGATGACCACGGGGCGGACAAAATCCTTGCCATAGGCCTTGGCCAGTTCGTCGTTGGCGCTGGCAAGTGCTGTCTCGTCGATGTCGGCGAGCACCACGCAGGCGCCTTCGCGCAGCAGCCGGCTCGCCGTCGCGCGGCCGATGCCGCCCGCGCCACCAGTGACGAGCGCGATCTTGCCGGCAAGAGCCTTCGGCTTCGGCATGCGCTGCAGCTTCATATCCTCGAGCAGCCAGTATTCGATGTCGAAGGCTTCCTGCGCAGGCAGGCCGACATAGGAGGAGACGGTCGAGGCGCCGCGCATGACGTTGATGGCGTTGACGTAGAACTCCCCCGAAATGCGCGCCGTGGCCTTGTCGCCGGCGAAGGTGAACATGCCGACGCCGGGCATCAGATAGACGACGGCGTTGGGATCGCGGATGGCGGGCGAGTCCGCATGCTTGCAGCTGTCATAATAGGCCTGGTAGCCGACGCGGTATTCGGCAATGTCGTCGGCCAGCCGCGCGATGACGGCATCGACATCGGGCTTGGACGGATCGAACTCGATAACCAGCGGCCGGATCTTGGTGCGCAGGAAATGGTCCGGGCATGAGGTGCCGAGTGCCGCCAGCGGGCGCAGATCCCTGGAATTGACGAATTCGAGCACGGCGGCGGAATCGTCGAAATGGCCGAGCTTATGGCTCTTTTCCGAGATGAGGCCGCGGATCCTCGGCATCAGCTTCGCGGCGATGGCGCGGCGTTCGGCGGCGTCGAGCGACTTGACCGCTTCGCCACCGAAAATGGCGACGCCCTCGGAACGCCGCTCGAACCACTCGATCGCCTGGTTGATCACCGAGATCGTCGTTTCGTAGCATTCCTTCGGGCTGTCGCCCCAGGTGAACAGGCCGTGGCTTTCCAGGATCACGCCCTTGGCGGCTGGATGGTCGAGGCAGAATTTCTCCAGCCACAGGCCAAGTTCGAAGCCCGGCCGCTTCCACGGCAGCCAGCCTATGGCGTCGCCGAAGATTTCCTTCGTCAGGGCCTTGGAATCTTTGGCGGCAGCGATGGCGATGATGGCGTCGGGATGCATGTGATCGACATAGGGCTTCGGCACGTAGGCATGCAGCGGCGTGTCGATCGAGGCCGCGCGCGGATTGAGATTGAAGGTGCAATGGGGTAGATAACCCACCATCTCGTCTTCATGCTCGACGCCGCGATAAAGGCCTTTGAGGGCTCGCAATTTGTCCATGTAGAGCGTGGCAAAACCATCAAGCTTGATCGAAGCGCTGTCGCCGCCGGAGCCCTTCACCCACAGCACTTCCACGTCCTGTCCGGTGAGCGGATCCTGTTGCCGGATTTTCGACGATGTGTTGCCGCCGCCGTAATTGGTGACACGCTTGTCGGAGCCGAGCGTGTTCGAACGATAGACCAGAAGCTCGGGATCGCTCATCCCCCTTACCTTCGCATCATCCCAAAGATTGGCGAGGCGCGAGCCGGAGCGCTTGTCGAGCATGGGTAATCCTCCCTTGAAGCGCGGACGGTGCGCTCCTCTTTTCGTCGGGAATGTCTACGCAAGGCGTGGCTTTGTCAATCACAAACGATCAACATCAACCATATTGCACCGCACAATGAAATTATATGATCGGAAATGATTGACACTGCGCGATTTCTAATGCCAGATGGCCATGCAGGGAGGAACTATGCACGAAAAAGAGCGCCACAGGATCATTCTGTCCGCCGTCCAGGAAAAGCCTGTGGTGACGGTGCAGGAAATGGTCGACCTGACGGAGTCTTCCGAGGCGACGATCCGGCGCGATATCGCGGCCCTGCACGTGCAAAAGCGACTGCGCCGGGTGCGCGGCGGCGCCGAGGCGATCACGCCGCCACAGTTCATCGGCCTTGCCGGCAGGCCTTTTTCCGTCAACGAGACGCTCAATGCCGCGCAGAAGCGGGCGATAGCGCGGGAAGCGGTGGAACTCTGCAAGGACGGCGAGCCGATCATCATCAACGGCGGCACCACCACCTTCCAGATGGTGCATTTCCTGACCGGCCGCCGCATGCCGATCTTCACCAATTCCTTCCCGATCGCCGAAAGCCTGCTCAAGCACTCCAAGAACACGGTGATGCTGTCCGGCGGCACCATCTACCGCGAGCAGAACATCATCCTGTCGCCCTTCGACAATGACGTGACGCGCAATTTCTACGCGCGCCGCATGTTCATGGGCGCCCAGGGGCTCGGGCCGCTCGGCCTGATGGAAGGCGATCCGCTCTTGATCCAGGCGGAACAGAAGCTGATCGATCAGGCCGACGAGTTGGTGGTGCTGGTCGATTCTTCGAAATTCCGCAAACGCTCCAGCCTGATCCTGTGCGGCCTGTCGCGCATCGCCACCGTCATCACCGACGACGGCATCGAGGACCGCGAGGCAAAGATGCTCGAAACAGCGGGGGTAACGCTGATCGTCGCCCGCAAGTCGGCAAAGGAAGAATCTTCGCTGCAAGCCTGAGACACCCTCACGCCCGCAGCGGCGATGGAATGCAACGCTCAAGGGAGGAATATTCGATGAGCTTTCTGAAGAAACTGATGGTTACGGCGGCCTTTTCCGCCGCCATGGTCGTGAATGCCGCCTATGCCGAGAACGTCAAGATCGCGCTGGTGGTGAAGTCGCTCGGCAACGGCTTCTTCGACGCCGCCAACAAGGGCGCCGAAGAGGCGGCCAAGGAACTGGGCGATGTCGACATCATCTACACCGGCCCGACCAAGGCGACCGCCGAAGCGCAAATCGAGGTGGTCAATTCACTGATCGCGCAAAAGGTCAACGCCATCGCCATCTCGGCCAATGACGCCGACGCGCTGGTGCCGGTGCTGAAGAAGGCCATGGAGCGCGGCATCACCGTCATCTCCTGGGATTCGGGCGTCGCCAAGGAAGGCCGCCAGCTTCACCTCAACCCGTCCGATACCGGCCTGATCGGCGAGACCATCATCAAGCTCGCCGCCGACTATTTGCCTGAGGGCGGCGACGTCGCCATCCTGTCGGCCTCCTCGACCGCGACCAACCAGAACGCCTGGATCGACGCGGCCAAGAAGGTGCTGCCGGAGAAATTTCCGAAGATCAAGCTCGTCGCTACCGTCTATGGCGATGACGACTCGGCCAAGAGCACCGACGAAGCCAAGGGCCTCTTGAAGTCCTATCCGAACCTGAAGGCGATCATCGCGCCGACCACCGTCGGCGTCGTCGCCGCTGCCCAGGTCGTCACCGATGAGAAGCTGATCGGCAAGGTCAACGTCACTGGCCTCGCGCTGCCGTCGGAGTTCAAGAAGTTCATCGACAACGGCGCTTCACAGGCCGTGGCTCTTTGGAACCCGATCGACCTCGGTTACTCCGCCGTCTACCTCGCCCACGATCTGGCGGTGAAGAAGGAAGAGGCCAAGCCCGGCGCGACGCTGTCGATCGGCCGCGTCGGCAAGGTGACGCTCGACGACACCAATTCGGCTGCGATGGCTCCGCCCTTCCAGTTCGACAAGACCAACATCGAGAAGTTCTCCAAGATCTACTGATCCGGAGCTTCAAGCTGACGCGGCGGGGTTCACGCCCCGCCGCAACTTCAAACGCACCTTGTTTCAGGGCTTGATACGACCATGGACACGACAGCCCAACACGGCACGGTGAAGGACGGGCCCCTGGCCTCCACGCCGCGCCTGACGCTGTCCGGCATCTCGAAGAGCTTTCCCGGCGTGCGCGCGCTGCACAATGTCAGCCTCTCGCTCTATCCGGGCCAGGTGACGGCGCTGATCGGCGAGAACGGCGCCGGCAAGTCGACGCTGGTCAAGATCATGACCGGCATCTACCAGCCCGATGCGGGCACGATCAGCATAGACGGGCAGGACGTCACCCTGCCCAGCGCGCACGCCGCCTTCGGCCATGGCGTTACCGCCATCCATCAGGAAACCGTGCTGTTCGACGATCTGACGGTCGCCGAAAACATCTTTCTCGGCCATGCGCCGCGCACCCGCTTTGGCACCATCGACTGGCGCACCATGCGCAGAAATGCGCGCGAAGTGCTCGACACCATGCATGCCGGCCATATCGACGCCGATGCAAGGCTGAAGGACCTCGGCATCGCCAACAAGCATCTCGTTGCCGTGGCGCGGGCCATGTCGATCGACGCGCAGATCGTCATCATGGACGAACCGACGGCCGCCCTTTCGATGAAGGAGATCGAAGAGCTCTTTTTGCTGATCGAGTTCCTCAAGAGCGAAGGCAAGGCGATCCTGTTCATCAGCCACAAGTTCGACGAGATCTACCGCATCGCCGACCGCTACACCGTGTTCCGCGACGGCGAGATGGTCGGCGAAGGGCTGATCAAGGATGCCGCCCAGAGCCAGATCGTGCGCATGATGGTGGGCCGTGCGGTCGATCACATCTTTCCACAGCGCAAGGCCGAGATCGGCGCGCAGGTGCTGTCGGTCTCCGGCCTGTCGCACCCCACCGAATTCAACGACATCGGTTTCGAACTGCACAAGGGCGAGATTCTCGGCTTCTACGGTCTTGTGGGCGCCGGCCGCAGCGAGGTGATGCAGGCGATTTCAGGGATCACTCGCACCTCCGGCGGCACGATCACGCTGGACGGCAAGTCGATCGTGCCGAAATCGGCGGCGGATTCGATCGAGGCCGGCATCGTCTACGTGCCGGAGGAACGCGGCAAGCAAGGCGTGGTGATCGGCCTGCCCATCTTCCAGAATGTTTCTCTCCCGTCGCTGGCACGCACCTCCAAATCCGGCGTGCTGCGGCTGGCGGAGGAATTTTCGCTCGCCCGCTCCTACACCGAGCGGCTCGACCTCAGGGCCTCCTCGCTCAGCCAGGATGTCGGCACGCTGTCGGGCGGCAACCAGCAGAAGATCGTCATTGCCAAATGGCTGGCGACCACGCCCAAGGTCATCATCCTGGACGAGCCGACCAAGGGCATCGACATCGGCTCCAAGGCCGCCGTGCACGGCTTCATGGCCGAGCTGGTGGCGCAAGGCCTGTCGGTTATCATGGTGTCGTCGGAGCTGCCCGAAATCCTCGGCATGTCCGACCGCGTCGTCGTCATGCGCGAGGGCCTTGTCGCGGCCGTCTACGACAACAACGGACTGGACGCCGAGACGCTGGTCCGGACGGCGGCGGGGATTGCGGCATGAAGGCTTTGCTGAAATATCGCGAAATCTGGTTGCTGGCGGCCATTCTCGTGCTGATCGGGCTGATCTCGACGCGTTTTCCCGCCTTCGCCGACCCCGGCAATTTGCGCCAGGTGTTCAACGACACCTCGATCCTGATGATCCTGGCGCTCGGGCAGATGGTGGTCATCCTGACCCGTTCGATCGATCTGTCGATGGCGTCGAACCTCTGTTTCACCGGCATGGTGGTGGCGATGCTGAACGCCGCCCACCCGGCGATCCCGATCCCGCTGCTGATCGTCATCGCGCTGGTCGTCGGCCTGGTGCTCGGCGCCATCAACGGCCTTCTGGTGTGGCGGCTGAACATCCCCTCGATCGTGGTGACATTGGGCACGCTGACCATCTATCGCGGCGCCACCTTCGTCATCTCCGGCGGCGCCTGGGTCAATGCCGACAAGATGAGCCCCGAGTTCATCGGCTTCCAACGCGCGGCCTTACTCGGCATTCCGGTGCTGTCCTGGATCGCCATTCTGGTCATCGCGCTGTTCTTCATCCTGATGACGCGCACCGCGCTCGGCCGCTCGATCTATGCCATCGGCGTCAATCCTACGGCGTCGGTTTATGCCGGCATCGATGTCGGGCGGACGAAATTCATCGTCTTCTGCATCTCCGGCATGATCGGCGGGCTCGCCGGCTATCTCTGGATCTCACGCTACGTGATCGCCTCGGTCGAGGTCGCCAATGGCTACGAGCTCAACATCATCGCCGCTTGCGTCATCGGCGGCATCTCGATTGCCGGCGGCATCGGTTCGGTCGGGGGCGCGGTGTTGGGGGCGCTGTTCCTGGGCATCATCTCCAACGCGCTGCCGGTCATCAACATCTCGCCCTTCTGGCAGATGGCGATTTCGGGCAGCGCCATCATCCTCGCCGTCGTGCTCAACGCGCGCGGCGAACGCCAGCAGGGCCGCATCATCCTGAGAAAAATGGAGGCGGCATGAGCGACGTCCCTGTCCCGCGCCACATTCCGGACCGGCTCGACAAGCCGTTTCGTTCGGCGATCTTTTCCTGGGAAGCGCTGCTGGTCGTGGTGGCCCTCGCCATCTTCGCCATCAACAGCTTCGCCTCGCCCTATTTCCTCGACCCCTATTCGCTGTCGGACCTGACCTTCAACTTCACCGAGAAGGGCCTGATCGCCTTCGCCATGGCGCTGCTGATCATTTCGGGCGAGATCGACCTGTCGGTCGCCGCCATCATCGCGCTGGCCTCGACCATGATGGGCATGGCGGTGCAGGCCGGCGCCGGAACGCCGGTGCTGGTGGCGATCGGCACCGTCGTCGGGCTCGGCTGCGGCGCCTTCAACGGCCTGCTGGTCACGAGGCTTGGCCTGCCCTCGATCGTCGTCACCATCGGCACGATGAGCCTGTTTCGAGGCATCGCCTTCATCATCCTCGGCGACCAGGCCTACAAGGGTTATCCCGAGAGCTTCGCCTTCTTCGGCCAGGGTTACGTCCGGTGGGTGGTGTCGTTCGAATTGGTGCTCTTTCTCATCGCCGCCGTCGTCTACTGGTTCGTGCTGCACCGCACGAGTTTCGGCCGCCGCGTCTTCGCCATCGGCAACAATCCGGTCGCGGCACAGTTTTCCGGCGTGCGTGTCGGCCGCATCAAGTTCATCCTGTTCTGCCTGACCGGGCTGATGTCCGGCATCGCCTCTGTGCTGATCACCTCCCGGCTCGGTTCGACCCGTCCCTCGATCGCGCAGGGCTATGAGCTGGAAGTCATCACCATGGTGGTGCTTGGCGGCGTCAGCATCCTTGGCGGCGCAGGCAGCATTGTCGGCGTCGTGCTCGCCGCCTTCATCATGGGGCTGGTGACCTTCGGGCTCGGCCTGCTCAACGTGCCCGGCATCGTCATGTCGATCTTCATCGGCCTGCTCCTGATCATCGTCATCGCGCTGCCGATCGTCTGGCGGCGGCTGCGCGGGGGACGCTGATGGCCGAAAAATACGCGTTCAAGATGATGCTCAAGCCCGGCATGAAGGCGGAATACAAGAAGCGTCACGACGAGATATGGCCATCGCTGGTCGCGCTGTTGAAGCAGGCCGGGGTTTCCGACTATTCCATCCATCTCGACGAGGAGACCAACATCCTGTTCGGCGTGCTGTGGCGGCGGGACGACCATGGCATGGCCGACCTGCCGAAGCATCCGGTGATGCAGCGCTGGTGGGCAGACATGGCCGACCTCATGGAGACCAGGCCTGACAATGAGCCGGTGGCCGTGCCCCTGGAAACCATGTTCCACATGGCATGAGTGCCCCGCGCCACATCGCCGTCATCGACATCGGCAAGACCAACGCCAAGGTGGCGCTGGTCGACCTCGCCACGCTGCGCGAGGTCTCGCTGCGCCGAGTGGCGAACGCGCCGGTGCGGCAAGCCCGCTACCCGCATCACGACGTCGAGGCGCTGTGGGCCTTCATCCTCGACAGTCTTGCCGATCTCAACCGCGAACAGACCATCGACGCCGTTTCGATCACTACCCATGGCGCGACGGGCGCTCTGGTTGAGGCCTCCGGCGAACTGGTGTTGCCCGTGCTCGACTACGAATTCGACGGCCCCGAGGAACTCGCGGCCGAGTATGACGCGATCCGTCCGCCCTTCGCTGAAACCGGCACGCCGCGGCTGCCGCTCGGCCTCAATCTCGGCGCGCAATTCTTCTGGCAGCAGAAGCGCTTTCCGACGGAATTCGCCAAGGCAACGGCGATGTTGATGTATCCCCAATATTGGGCGCTGCGGCTGACCGGCATCGCCGCCAACGAGGTGACCTCGCTCGGCTGCCACACCGATCTGTGGAACCCGTGGAAAGCGGATTTTTCGGCAATGATCGACCGCCTCGGTTGGCGCGCGTTGATGGCGCCGGTGCGGCCGGCAAGGGACCGGCTCGGCCCGCTCCTGCCGGCGCTTGCCGAGCGAACGGGGCTCGATCCGCGGACGCCTGTGTTCTGCGGCCTGCACGATTCCAACGCCTCGCTGTTGCCGCATCTTCTCGCCGACGCGCCGCCTTTCAGCGTCGTCTCGACCGGCACCTGGGTGGTGTCGATGTCGGTCAGCGGCAGATCGGTGGCGCTCGATCCGGCGCGTGATACGCTGGTCAACGTCAACGCGCTGGGCGATCCCGTGCCATCGGCGCGCTTCATGGGCGGCCGCGAATTTTCCGTGCTGACGGATGATCAGCCGGAGAACTGGACCGAAGACGATGTCGGGGCCGTGCTGGCAAAAAGGACGCTGCTGCTGCCATCGACACAACAGGGGTCGGGACCGTTCCCGCATCATGCGGCGGCGTGGCTCAACGCTGACGGCATGAACAGCGGCCAGCGCTTTGCCGCCATCTCTTTCTATCTGGCGCTGATGACGGCGACCTGCCTCGATCTGATCGGCGCCGACGGCCCGACCATTGTCGAAGGCCCTTTCGCCCGCAACCGGCTCTTTGTCGGCATGCTGGCGGCGGCGACCGCCAGAAGCGTCGTCGCCTCCGAAGCCGCGACCGGCACCAGCATCGGTGCCGCGTTGCTGGCATCGGACAAGGCTGAGGCGCATGGCAAGGGCTTGAGACAAGAACCGCCGGTCGACCCCGCCTTGACGGATTATGCAAGCACCTGGCGTGCGGCGGTCGAAGGGCGGGGCTAACTACGGATCCGCTTGCCTAATCTTCATAGACCAGCCCCTGTGGATCGATTTCGGGCTTTCGGCCGGCGACGAGATCGGCGAGGAATTTGCCCGAGCCGCAGGCCATGGTCCATCCGACATGGCCGTGGCCGGTGTCGAGATAGAGATTTTTGTAGCGGGCCCGGCCGATGACCGGCACGGAATTGGGCATCATCGGCCGCAGGCCCGCCCAGAACATGGCCTTCTTCTCGTCGAAGGCGCCAGGGAAAAGATCCTTGCCGGTGCTGATGATGGTGTTGAAGTCAGCGGGCTTGAAGCTTCGGTCAAAGCCGGTGAACTCGGCCGTCGAGGACATCCGCAAGCGGTTGCCCAGCCTGGAATAGCCGATCAGCCGGTCCTCGTCGGCGCCACCCATAGTCGGCCCCTTGCTTTCGTCCTCCAGGGGGATCGTCGCGGTATAGCCTTTCACCGGATAAACCGGCAGGTCGATGCCGTAGCGGCGGCCGAGTAGGCCGCTTTCCGGGCCCATTGCGATGACAACCGCATCGCCGGCCACCGGGCCTGACGAGGTGATGACGGCCCGCACCCTGTCGCCTTCGATATCGAAACCTTCGACCGTGGTGCCGAACCGGAACTCGGCGCCAAGCCTCTCGGTCGCATAGGCGGCGAGCCTGTCGACAAACAGTTTGGAATCGCCAGTCTGGTCAGTGGGCGAATAAACCCCGCCGGCTATCTTGTCCTTCACCCCGGCAAGCCCCGGCTCCAGTTCGACCAGCCGGTCGCGCCCGACGATCTCGATCGGCAAGCCATGCTCGGCAAGATAGCGATAATTGTCGGTCCCGGTGTCGAGACTCTTCTGCGAGCGGAAGAAGTAGAGGATGCCCTTCTTGCGCTCGTCATAGTGGATGCCGGTCGCCTCCGACAGCGCATTGATGCAGTCGCGCGAATAGAGCGCGAGCCGCAGCTTGATGTCGGTGTTGGCGCGCAGGCGCGCCACCGTGCACTGGCGCAGGAAGCGCAGGCTCCAGGCGAGAAAATAGGGATCGAAGCGCAGTCGCACCTTGATGCCGAGATCGTGGTTGTAGAGCCCGCGCAGGAAGGTCTTCAGCGCCGCCGGGGAAGCCCAGGCGGTGGCATCGCCCGGCGACACCAGCCCGGCATTCGACTGGCTGGTGCCCCGCGCCGGCGCCGGATGACGCTCGATGACGGTGACCTCATGGCCGTCGCTCGCCAGATAGTAGGCGGCCGCCGTGCCGACGACGCCGGCTCCGAGCACCGTTATCTTCATGTCGTCCCCCCAAAAAAGGTCGAACCGGGCAGCGCGCTTCCGCACCCTCCGCGAACGCTTCCATAGCGCTTCGCGGAGCGGCTTGCGAGCCCTTGGGAAAACCCGCTCAACCGCGTGCGGAATTCTTCCCCGTCAGGATACGCTCCCAGGCGAGCGCATCTGCAACGATCTGGTCGAGATCGTCGCGTTGCGGCGTCCAGCCGAGTTCCGTCCGGGCGAGATCGGAATTGGCAACCACCGCGGCGGCGTCACCGGGGCGGCGCTCGCCCGTCCTGACCTCGAAATCATGGCCGAAGGCGCGGCGCACGCTCTCGATCACCTCCAGCACCGAGTAGCCGTGGCTGTAGCCGCAATTGGCGACGAGGCTCGCGCCCCCGGCGCGCAGCCGCTCAAGGGCCAGGCGATGCGCCGCGGCCAGGTCGCTGACATGGATATAATCGCGCATGCAGGTGCCGTCGGGCGTCGGATAATCGGTGCCGTACACCTGCATGAACGGCCGCTTGCCGAGCGCCGTCTCGCAAGCGACCTTGATCAGATGCGTGGCGCCCGGCGTCGACTGGCCGGTGCGCCCCCTGGGATCGGCGCCCGCGACGTTGAAATAGCGCAGCGCCGTATAGCGCAGGCCATGCGCGATCGCCGCATCGCGCAGCATCCATTCGCTCATCAGCTTGGAGAGGCCGTAGGGCGATTCCGGCGCCAGGCGGGCATCCTCGCGCACCGGTTCCAGCCCGGCGCCGCCATAGACGGCGGCGGTCGAGGAGAAGATGAAGTTCGGCACGCCCTCGCGCACCGCCGTTTCGATCAGCGTGCGCGTCTTGCAGGTGTTGTTCTCGTAGTAGCCGAGCGGATCGGCGACGGATTCGGGAACGACGATCGAGCCGGCGAAATGGATGATCGCGTCGACATTGTTGTCGCGGATGATGGAGCCGACCAATTCCTTGTCGGCGACGTCGCCGACGACCAGCTTTGCCTCCGGTGCCACCGCCCATTCGAAACCGGTCGAAAGCCGGTCGAGAACGACCACGCTTTCGCCCGCATCCAGCAATTCCCAGACCATATGGCTGCCGATATAGCCGGCGCCGCCTGTCACCAAAACCGTCATTCCGCGTCCTCGCATTCAAGATCTATCGGAAACTGTCTCAACACCCGCTCTACTGGAAAGCCCGCCCTATGACCAATAAAACCCTGCGTAACCGACTTGGCCGGCATATGGCATCATGTCGAAACAAAAGCGCCCTACAGGCCGTTATCGCCAGGAAATAGGCCATGATCCGCCCCTCGTTAGGAACAGGTGCGGGGCGTGGCATTTTGACCAAAACGGGCCGGTGGACGGCCAATCGGGCAATGATTATGATCCAGCGCAAAACTGGGAAGCCGACATGAATTATCAGCGGTTCTTCGAGGACGCGATCGACCAGCTCCATGCGGAACGACGCTACCGCGTCTTTGCCGACCTCGAGCGCATAGCGGGCAAATTTCCGCGTGCCATCTGGCGCGCCAACGGCCGCGCAGAGGAAATCACCGTCTGGTGCTCCAACGACTATCTCGGCATGGGCCAGCACCCGGATGTCATCGCAGCGTTTCAGAACGCGGCGGGCCGGATGGGTTCGGGCGCCGGCGGCACCCGCAACATCTCCGGCACCAGCAATCCGCTGGTCGAACTCGAGCATGAGCTCGCCGACCTGCACGACAAGGAAGCCGCGCTGGTCTTCACCTCCGGTTTTGTCTCCAACGAGGCCTCGATCTCGACCATCGCGCGGCTTTTGCCCAACTGCCTGATCATCTCGGACGAGTTGAACCATGCCTCGATGATCGAAGGCGTGCGGCGCTCGGGCGCGGAAAAGAAGATTTTTCGCCACAACGATGTCGCGCACCTGGAAAGCCTGCTGCAGGCGGCGGGCCGCGAACGCGCCAAGCTGATCGTGTTCGAGAGCGTCTATTCGATGGATGGCGATATCGCGCCGATCAGAGAGATCGTCGACCTCGCCGAGCGCTATAACGCCATGACCTATATCGACGAGGTCCACGCCGTGGGCATGTATGGTCCGCGCGGCGGCGGCATCACCGAGCGGGAAGGCCTCGCCGACCGCATCGACATCATCGAGGGCACGCTCGCCAAGGCTTTCGGCACGCTGGGCGGCTACATCACCGGCACGAGCGCTGTCATCGACGCCGTGCGCTCCTATGCGCCGGGCTTCATCTTCACCACCGCGCTGCCGCCGGCCATCGCCGCCGCTGCCACTACCTCGATCCGTCATCTCAAGCGCTCGCAGGCCGAGCGTGACGCCCAGCAGCAGCAGGCGACGCGGACCAAGCAGATCCTCTCCGCCGCCGGCCTGCCGGTGATGGAATCGGCGACCCACATCGTGCCAGTGCTGGTTGGCGACCCCGAGCTTTGCAAGATGGCAAGCGACCGGCTGCTCGGCGTGCACGGCATCTACATCCAGCCGATCAACTATCCGACCGTGCCGCGCGGCACGGAGCGGCTGCGCATCACGCCGACGCCGTTCCATTCGGATGCGCTGATCGCCGAGCTGCAGGACGCCCTGATCGAGACCTGGGACGCGCTCGGCATTTCCTATGGTTCAGCAGGACGACCTTCCGTGGCCAAGACCGACCGGATCATTCCCCTGCTGGTGCCCAAGTCAGGCGGCTGAAGCCGTTTGAAACTCCACTCCGGCGGCCATCTGGCGCGCCGGAGCGACTTTCAATTCGGGCTTCGTCAACCTCTCAAACAGCCGTCATCCACTTCGCCAGCCGGTGCGCCGCCTCCTCGAGCTGGTCGAGACGGCGGTGGAAGCACAGCCTGAGGAAGGCTTCGCCGCCCGGGCCGAAGGCCGTGCCCGGCGCCAGGCCGACATTGGCCTTGTCGACGATCTCGAAGGCGGCGCTGCGCGAATCGGTGATGCCGTCCACCCTGAAGAACAGGTAGAAAGCACCTTGCGGCACGGTGAACCGGGCGCGGTCGGTGGCGCCGAGAATGCCGCAGACCAGATCGCGCGCCTTCCTAGCCCTCTCCACCTGTTCGGCGACGAAGACATCGCCTTCATCGAGCGCCGCGACCGCGCCGCGCTGCATGAACTGGGCGACACCTGAATTCGAATACTGGATCAAGTTCTCGAACACCTGCTGCAAGCTCGGATGGGTCTTGATCCAGCCGACGCGCCAGCCGGTCATCGCCCAGTTCTTGGAGAAGCTGTTCACGAACAGGATGCGGTCCTCTGCGGTGGCGATGTCGAGGAAGGACGGCGCGCGGCCTTGGCCATAGTGGAACAGCGAATAGATCTCGTCGGCGATGATCCAAAGGCCATTTGCCCGGGCGAGATCGAGAATGGCGCGCAAAGTCTCATGGTCGGCGGTCCAGCCGGTCGGATTGGACGGCGTGTTGATGAACAGCGCCCTGGTCCTGGGCGTGATGGCGGCCGCGATCTTCTCGACGTCGCACGACCAGCCATTGCCGGATTGATCGAGCGTGACCGGCACCGGCACTGCACCGGCGATGGCGGCGGCGGCGTCGAAATTCGGCCAGGCGGGCGACAGATAGATCACCTCGTCGCCGGCACCGGCGAGCGCGTCGAGCGCAAGCTGGATCGCATGCATGCCCGAGCCGGTGACGATGAATTCGTCCTCGGCGAAGTGTTTGCCGAAATGCCTCTGGTAATAGCGGGCAAGCGCCTGCCTGAGATCGGGGATGCCCCTCTGCCAGGTGTAGAACGTCTCGCCACCGGCCAGCGCCTTCGACGCGGCATCGGTGATGAAGGACGGCGTCGGCAGATCGCCCTCGCCGGCCCAGAGCGGGATCAAGCCGTCGCGCAGCCTGCCATAGTTGACGACGGCGACGATACCGCTTTCAGGCGCAGCCAGGGCCTCGGGGCGCAGGTTCTGGATCAGGGTCATGGGCAGGTCCGTTCGAACAGGGATAGCATGCCGGCTGTTCTACTACGGGCGAAAGCAAAAAACCCCGGCCGTGAACGACCGGGGTTTTGGTCCAGAAGAACCTGATGTCTCTATCTCCTGGCGAGCAGATCGCGGATTTCGGTCAGAAGCTGCACATCGGCAGGCGGCGGCGCGGCGGCAGGCGCGGGCTTTTCGGCCTCCAGGCGCCTGCGCAGGTTGTTCACCGCCTTGACCATCAAGAAGATGATGAATGCGAGGATGAGAAAGTTCAGCACGACGGTGATGAAGCTGCCATAGGCGAAGACGGCGCCCTCTTTCTTTGCCTCCGCCAGCGTGCCCGAGTGGACGTTCGAGGACAGTCCGAAGAAGTAGTTGTTGAAGTCCAACCCGCCGAAAATCGCGCCCACGATCGGCATGATGATGTCGTTGACAAGGGAATCGACGATCCTGCCGAAAGCAGCGCCGATGATGACGCCGACGGCCAGGTCCATCACATTGCCCTTGGAAATGAATTCCTGGAATTCTTTCAGCATTTCGACCCTCCTTGCCATGATCGGCCGCGTTCTCCAGCGCCGGCCAAGCCCACAATAGCAAAAACCTCCGGTTGCAAAACCGGAAAAAGGGCCAAGGCACCGGTTTGTTTTTACCCGCATCATCAGACGTCCATGCGCCGAACGCCGCGATGGACTCAGCTTCCACGCTGTGGTTGCGTGCGGTGAGCGGGCGTCGAGCCGGCCAGGGAGGAAGCGCGAGCCGTGCAGGGCTTGTTCATCGTTGTCATCGCGATCGCTTATGTGACGCTTCTGTTCGCCATCGCCAGCCTTGGCGACCGCCGCTCGGCCAGCTCCGGGCCTGGACGGGCGCGCCCGTTCATCTATGCGCTCAGCCTGGCCATCTATTGCACCTCCTGGACGTTCTTCGGTTCTGTCGGCCTGTCTTCCGAACGTGGCCTTGAGTTCCTCGGCATCTACACCGGCCCGGTGCTGGTGTTCGTGTTCGGCTTTCCCTTGCTCAACCGTCTCGTGCGGCTGGCCAAGACAGAGAAGATCACCTCGATCGCCGACTTCCTCGGCGCGCGCTATGGCAAGAGCTTCACCGTGGCCGCGATCGCCACGCTGATCGCGACCATCGGCGCGGTGCCCTATATCGCGCTGCAGCTGAAGGCGATCTCCGGTTCCGTCAGCCTGATGGTCGAGCACTACACCGGTTCGCCGCCCTCGTTCGATCCTTTCGTCAGCGACATCTCGCTGGTCGTCGCCATGCTCCTGGCGCTGTTCGCGGTGCTGTTCGGCACGCGCCACGCCGACGCCACCGAGCACCAGGACGGGCTGGTGCTGGCGGTGGCGGTCGAAACCGTGGTCAAGCTTGCCGCCTTCCTGGCGATCGGCCTGATGGTCACTTTCCTGATCTTCGGCGGGCCCGGCGACATGTTCGGCAAGCTGGCCGAAAACGGCCAGGTGCGGCAGGCGATGGGCTATTCGACGTCGCTCGCCACCTGGCTGGTGCTGACCTGCCTGAGTGGCTTCGCCATCATCCTTCTGCCCCGGCAATTCTACGTCACCATCGTCGAGAACCGCAGCGAGGCGGAACTGCGCACCGCGACATGGGTGTTTCCGCTCTATCTGGTGGCGATCAACCTGTTCGTGCTGCCGATCGCCTTCGCCGGACTGTCGCTGGTCGGCACGAAGACGAGCAGCGACCTATATGTGCTGTCGCTGCCCTTGTTCAGCGGTCACGATTTCCTGGCCATGGCTGCCTTCATCGGCGGCCTGTCGGCGGCCACCGCCATGGTCATCGTCGAGAGCGTGGCGCTGTCGATCATGATCTCCAACGACCTCATCATCCCGCTGTTCGTGCGGCGGCTGCTGAGGACGACGTCTTCCGAAAACGAGGACTGGTCGACGCTCATCCTCAACGTGCGGCGGGCATCGATCTTCATCATGCTTTTCATCGCCTTCCTCTACTACCGCGAGAGCACCGACAGCGCGCGGCTGTCGTCGATCGGCCTGATGTCGTTCGCGGCGATCGCGCAATTCGCGCCGGCGCTGATCGGCGGGCTGATCTGGCGCGGCGCCAATGGCAGGGGCGCGGCCCTCGGCATGGTCGCCGGCATCCTGATCTGGGGCTACACGCTGCTGTTGCCATCGCTCGTCGCGCCCGAAACCGGCATATTGGTGCATGGCCTGTTCGGCTTCGAAGCGCTGCGGCCGCAGGCGCTGTTCGGCACCGTTGCGGAGCCGTTGAACCACGGCGTGCTGTGGAGCCTGTCGATCAACGCACTGTTTTTCGTGCTGGGCTCGCTGTCGCGCGCCGCGGTGCCGCTGGAGCGCATCCAGGCGTCGATCTTCGTGCCGCGCGAAGCCGGGCCGATGCCCAGCCTGCGCCGTTTCCGCACCGCCGTCACCGTCAACGACCTGAAGGACACCATCGCGCGCTATCTCGGCGTGCAGCGCACCGAGCGGTCGTTCCAGTCCTTCGAAAAGACCACCAACGTCATCCTGCATGGCAATGAGCAAGCCAGCATGGACGTCATCCGCTTTTCCGAGCAGCTTTTGGCCAGCGCCGTCGGCTCTTCGTCGGCGCGGCTGATCCTGTCGCTGCTGTTTCGCCGCCACGACCGCGAATCCAGGGATGCCTTCCGGCTGCTCGACGACGCCACGGAAGCGTTGCAACACAATCGCGACCTGTTGCAGATCGCGCTCGACCAGATGGAACAGGGCATCACCGTCTTCGACCGGGATTTCCGGCTGATCTGCTGGAACCGCCAGTACCGCGAGCTGTTCGACCTGCCCGACGACATGGGCCAGGTCGGCGTCTCGCTCGACCAGATCCTGCGCCATCTGGCGGAGCGCGGCGATATCCCGACCGACCAGCGGGTGACGATGCTCAACCGGCTGACCAGCTTCGTCAGCCCCTGGCAGATGGAACTGAAGACCAGCGGCCGGATCCTGGAGCTGCGCTCCAACCCGATGCCGGACGGCGGCATCGTCGCCACCTATGCCGACATTTCCGGCCGCGTCGAGCAGGACCTGGCGCTGAAGCGGGCGAACGAGTCGCTGGAACAGCGGGTGAAGACCCGCACCATCGAACTGACCAGGGTCAACGAGGAGTTGACCCGGGTCAACGAGGAACTGGCGCAGGCGCAGATGCTTGCCGAGGAGGCCAATCTGGGCAAGACGCGCTTCCTCGCCGCGGCCGGCCACGACATCCTGCAACCGCTCAACGCCGCCAGGCTCTACTGCTCGTCGTTGATCGAAAAGGCCGGCAAGGGCCCGGCCGGCAAGGCCGCGGTCAACATCGACTCCTCGCTGGAATCGGTCGAGACCATTCTGGGCGCCGTGCTCGACATTTCCCGCCTCGATGCCGGTGCCATGAAACCGGACGACACGGCCTTCAACCTAGACGCATTGCTGCGCCAGATCGGCAATGATTTCCGGCCGCTTGCCGCGGAAAAGCAACTCAAGCTGACGATCATGCCCTCGTCGCTGACAGTGATGACGGATCGCAACCTGTTGCGCCGCCTGATCCAGAACCTCGTTTCCAACGCCATCAAATACACACGTCACGGCCGCATCCTGGTTGGCGTGCGGCGGCGCGGCGAACTGGCGGAAATCCAGGTGATCGACACTGGCATCGGCATTGCCGGCGACAAGCTGAACACGGTGTTTCGCGAATTCACCCGGCTGGACGAAGGCGCGCGCGAGGCCGAAGGCCTCGGCCTCGGCCTTTCGATCGTCGATCGCATCGCGCGGGTGCTGAGGCTTGAAATCCATATTTTCTCCAATCCGGGCAAGGGCACGCGCTTTTCCGTCATCCTGCCGGTGGCGGCCGTGCAGGAACCGAAACGCGAGGTCGAAACCAGGGCGCCGGCCCGCGCGGCGGCTTCGCTGGCCGGACTGAGCGTGCTGTGTATCGACAACGACGCCCGCATCCTGGAAGGCATGCGGCTGCTGCTCGAAGGCTGGGGCTGCGCCGTCGAGACCGTGTCCGGCACAACGAACCGGGATATCGCGATCCGCCGCCCGGACATTGTCCTTGCCGACTATCATCTCGATGGCGAAACCGGCCTCGACGCCATCGTCGGGCTGCGAGCGATCCACGGCGACGACCTGCCCGCCGTGCTGGTCACCGCCGACCGTTCCAACGAGGTACGCACGGCGGCGGCCGGGCTCGACGTCCCGGTGATCAACAAGCCGCTCAAACCGGCCGTGCTGCGCTCGATGATGGCCAGGGTCAGGCCGCTGGCGCCGGCGGCGGAGTAACTGTCAGATCTGCTTCATTTCGGCCCCGCCGACGGCGCCCAGGCTTCGAGATAGGCGCAAAACATGTCGGCCGTCGCTTCGGCATGGCTTCTATCTCTGCCGACGGGCGAGGCGTTTCCGAAAAACTGGTCGCCGGGCCGACATCCGCATAACCATCCGCCAGGTTCGGGCGCTCAGTTCACCGGCTGCAGCGGATCGCTGCCGATCTTGGACAGCAGGATCACCGCCTGGGTGCGGCTGTCGACGCCGAGCTTCTGCAATATCGCCGAGACATGCGCCTTGATCGTCGCCTCTGAGACGCCGAGCTCATAGGCGATCTGCTTGTTGAGAAGGCCTTCCGCCAGCATGCCGAGCACGCGGGTTTGCTGCGGCGTGAGCGCCTGCAAGCGCTTGATCAGGTCCGATATTTCGGGATCGCGCTCGACACCGAGATCGATGCCGGCCGGTGCCGCGATATCGCCCGCAAGGACCGATCGCACGGCGTCGCGGATTTCCTCCATGCTGGCCGATTTGGAGATGAAACCGGACGCGCCGAGGTCGAGCGCGCGCCGGATGGTCGCCGGGTCGTCATGGGCGGAGACCACCACCAGCGGCGCCGCCGGATGGATGCCGCGCAACGAGATCAGGCCGGAAAGGCCGCTCGCGCCCGGCATCGACAGGTCGAGCAGCACCAGATCGACCTCCTCGTTGGCCACGACCAGCGCCTTGGCGCTTTCGAAATCGCCGGCTTCGTGAATAGCGGTGACATTGCCGATGCCGGCAAGCGCTTCGCGCAACGCACCGCGAAACAGCGGGTGATCGTCGGCGATGACGAAAGAATAGCCTGATGGCAAATATCCCTCCCCGGATCCCTTGATGGTCTTCTGTTTTCTCGGGACCTGATGCAACGATTATGAGGCGCTTCGCGCTGTTTTCAAGCAGCAAAGCCGGCGCACCGGATTTCCCCAGACGGCCTGTCTTCAGGTCTTCTGCGAGTTGGGTTTGGCGCCGTCGCCGCTGTCCTTGTCCATATCCTTGACGATGCCCATGAAGCCCTTCAGGAAACGCTCCATGTAGCTCATCGTCTTGTTGAAATCCTCCTCGCTCGGCAATGTCGATTCGAGGCGGGCCGAGAGCGAATTCTCGAGCCTGGTGACGCGCTCGTCCATGGCTTTCATCGAAGTTTGCAGGCGATCGACCTCGTCCTGGAAGGCAGCGCGTTCATCGGCCGCCATCTTGCAGACGAGTTGGCCGGAGCGCTCCTCGCAGATCGACATCGCGCCTGTCTGCGTGTCCATGCGGACATAGCCGTTGGCGGATTTCTCCAGACGATAGCGGTCGGTCTCCTCGGAAAAGGCGGACGCCGCGACCAGCGAAACGAGCGCGGCGGGGATCAAGATGTGCTGCAGACGCATGTTGTCCTCCATGGCCAAAGCCTGAGATATCGCATGTTTGCGCCGGAAATGGGGAAGATCCTTGGCACGGCCTTCCCCGCACGGCTGGTTCGGACTATAGCGCAACCATGTCTCAGATTATCTACAAGATAACCCCGGAAGGGCCTTGGCGCGAGGCCGAAGCGAACGGCCGCTTCACCGGAGCGCCGATCGATGTCGCCGACGGCTTCATCCATTTCTCCACGGCGGCACAGGTCAAAGAGACGGCGGCGAAACATTTTGCCGGCCAGGCGGGGCTTCTGCTGGTCGCCATCGACGGGACCAGCCTGGGCGATGCGCTAAAATACGAGGCCTCCCGCGGCGGCGCGCTGTTTCCGCACCTCTACGGCGTGCTCGACCTGAAAGCCGTGCTGTGGGTTCGGCCGCTGCCGCTCGGCGCCGACGGCACCCACCAGTTCCCGGCGCTGGAGGCCGAATGAGCGTGCTCGACCGGATTGGCCAGAAGCTGCTCTTCACGTTCGACCCGGAAACCGCGCATGGCCTGTCGATCGCGGCGCTGCGCTGCGGCCTGCCGGTCGGCGCACGGACGGCGCGCGACGCACGGCTGAAGGTCAGCCTCTGCGGCCTCGATTTTCCCAATCCGCTCGGCATGGCTGCCGGTTATGACAAGAATGCCGAGGTGCCCGATGCGCTTCTCGGCCTCGGCTTCGGCTTTGCCGAGGTCGGCACGGTGACGCCGCTGCCGCAGCCTGGCAATCCGAAGCCGCGCATCTTCCGGTTGCCGGCGGATGAAGCGGTGATCAACCGGCTCGGCTTCAACAATGAAGGCCATGCGGCCGCCGAGAAACGCCTGGTCGGCCGCGAGGAGCGCTCCGGCATCGTCGGCGTCAACATCGGCGCCAACAAGGACAGCGCCGACCGCGTCAACGACTATGAGCGCGGTGTCATCCGCTTCGCGCCTTACGCCAGCTATCTCACCGTCAATATTTCCTCGCCCAATACGCCCGGCCTGCGCACCATGCAGGCGCGCGAACAGCTTGGCGAGCTCCTGTCGCGCGTCATGGCCGCGCGCGCGGCGGCGGCAAGGCAGCCGCCGGTGTTTCTCAAGATTGCGCCGGACCTGGTCGAAGCCGAGCTGGAAGACATCGCCGCCGAGGTCACCCACAACGCCATAGACGGCATCATCGTCTCCAACACCACCATTTCTCGCCCGGCGCTACGCTCCAGCGGCGCGGCAAGCGAGACCGGCGGGCTTTCCGGCCGGCCGCTATTCGAGCGCTCGACCATCGTGCTGGCCCGTATGCGCAGGCTGCTGGGGCCGGACATGGCCATCATCGGCGTGGGTGGGGTCAACTCCGCCGAGACTGCGCTGGAGAAGATCCGCGCAGGCGCCGATCTCGTCCAGCTTTACACCGGCATGATCTATGCCGGGCCGGCGTTGCCGGGGCGCATCGTCGCCGGCATGGCGCGTTTCGCCGAGACGGAACGGCTCAACTCCATCAGCGACTTGCGCGACCGCCATCTCGACCAATGGGCTTCAAGGCCGCTCAACTGAACGCCGTCCGCAGCCGCAGCCGCAGGATGGCCAACAGGCTGAGGCCACGCACCAGCAGGAAGACATGCAATGCCGCCCACAGGCCATGATTGCCGAAAGCAGGCGCCAGCGTAATCAGCGCGGCCGCGAAGGCCAGGAAAGACAAAAGCATCATGTTGCGCATGTCGCGCGACCAGGTCGCGCCGATGAAGACGCCGTCCATCTGGAAAGCCAGCACGCCGCTTAGTGCGGTGAAGGCCGCCCAGGGCAGGTAGGTGTCGGCCACCGAGCGGACTTCCTGCGACGTGGTGACGACGGCAACCAGATTGGCACCGGCCAGCAGAAGCACCAGGGTTGCGGCGCCCGCCAATCCGAAACCCCAGAACAGGGTCAACCGCACCGCGCGCCGGAACGGGTGCTCAGCCCGCGCACCGACGGCGCGGCCGGCGAGCTGTTCCGCGGCGGTGGCGAAACCGTCGAGGAAATAGCCTGCGACGAGGAAAAAATTCATCAGCACGGCGTTGGCGGCCAGCGTAACCGTGCCGAATTGCGCACCCTGGCGGGTGAACAGCGCAAAGGCGGCAAGCAGCGAGAACGAGCGGATCATGATATCGCGGTTGAGCGACAGCATGCGCAGGAACGCGCTCATGTCGAGCAGGCGTTGGCGTGGCACGGGCGGGCTTGCCCTGAACCGCCTGATGACGATGGCGAGGCCAAGCAACATGGCCAGGAATTCGCCGGTGACGGTTGCCCATGCGACGCCGGCGACGCCCCAGCCAAGCTCCAGGCCAAGCAGGATGCAGAGCGCGATGTTGATGCCGTTCAGCACCAGCTGCAGCACCAACCCGAGCCCGCCCTCGCCTCGGCCGAGGACATAGCCGAGAATGGCGTAGTTGATAAGCGAGAAAGGTGCCGCGAGCAATCTGATGCCGATATAGACGCCCATCGCCTCGCTGACGCGCGGCCCGGCATCCATGAACCACCGCCCGCCGGCCGCGATCAGCGGCGAAAGCGCCGCCAGCACGATGCCGGCGACAACAGCGATCAGCACCGCGCGCCAGAACACCGCCTGTTCCTCCAGCGCGTCGTTGCGCCCGAAAGCCTGGGCGACCAGACCGGTGGTGCCGGAGCGCAGGAAATTGAAGGTGGTGAAGACGACGTCGAAGACCAGTGCGCCTGCCGCCAGGCCGCCAAGCAAGGCGGCGTCGCCGAGCTGTCCGACAACAGCCGTATCGACCATGCCGAGCAGCGGCGTCGTCAGGTAGGCGAGCGTCATCGGCACGGCGATGACGAGCACCGTGCGGTTGGTGACGACAAAGGATCCGGGAACGATTGGGGATCCGGCGTCGGCTGGGATTGCACCCTTCTCCAAAGAATTGCTGCCTTGCTGATTGCGGCTTGATCGAACAGCCGGTGTGCCCCATTTTCCGGCCACCGCGCAATCCATCCTTGCCATGGCGGCCAACCGAAATTCCGGTCTGGCGCGAGCCGCCGGATCCGGTCCATGTCCCTCCAGATCGTCCATCACCCCGACTACGACGCCGGCTTCGCCGTCAACCATCGCTTTCCGATGAGCAAATATCCGCTGCTGATGGAAGCCTTGCGCGCACGCGGACTGGCCATGCAGGGGGCGCTCAGCATGCCGGAAGCGGCGCCGGCGCCATGGCTGAAGCTTGCCCATGCGGCCGACTATGTCGACCAGGTCATCAGCTGTTCGGTGCCGGACAAGATCGAACGCGAGATCGGCTTTCCGGTCGGCCCACGCGTCTCGCTGCGCGCCCAACTCGCCACCGGCGGCACCGTACTGGCGGCCCGGCTGGCCTTGCGCCACGGCATCGCCTGCAACACCGCCGGCGGCAGCCATCATGCGCGGCGCGCGCAAGGCGCGGGCTTCTGCACCTTCAACGACGTCGCCGTCGCTTCGCTGGTGCTGCTCGCCGAAGGCGCGGCGCGGAACATACTCGTGGTCGATCTGGATGTGCATCAGGGCGACGGCACGGCGGATATCCTGGCCGGCGATCCGCGCGTGTTCACCTTCTCCATGCATGGCGAGCACAACTATCCCGCGCGCAAGATCGCCTCCGACCTCGATGTCGCACTGCCCGACGGCACGGGCGATGCCGCCTATCTCGAAAGGCTGATCGCCATCTTGCCGGAGCTGTCCGCCCATGCGCGCTGGGACATCGTTTTCTACAATGCCGGCGTCGACGTCCATGTCGAGGACCGGCTCGGCAGGCTGGCGCTTTCAAACGACGGGCTTCGTGCCCGCGACGCCATGGTCATCGGTCACTTCCGCTCGCGCGGCATCGCGCTATGCGGCGTCATCGGCGGCGGCTATTCTACCGACGTAGCCGCGCTCGCGGCGCGCCACGCCATTCTGTTCGAGGCGGCGGCGGACTACGCCTGACCGCTATTTCCTGTAGTTGGCGATTCTGAGCAGGATGAACGCCGGAACCACGATCGCCGCACCCAGCAGAATATAACCCAGGAAGCGGTCGATGGCATGGAAGCCCAGATTCCAGAGATCCAGGAAGAATTTGCGGATGCCATAGAGCACGTCCATCGGCGACCAGCCGAAGGCGGTCATGACGAGGCCGACGAGGAACGACACCACCAGCAACTTCAGGAGTACCCTGAGCGGGGTGTCGCCGAGAAAGCGCGTCAATGCGGACAAGACCTGTCTCCGGCTCTGATCGCCCGATTCGGCGACAGGATCAGAAATACGCACTTGGCCGCCCCGCTTCAAGCCGGGCGGGCCAAGGCTCTGAACCTGGCTGACAAAGCCTATGACGGCCGGTCCGGCGGTTCCGCCGGCTTTTCATGATAGGAATTTTTTCCTTGACGGGGTGAAGGCAACTATGGTAGATATTTGGCTATGGTGCTGAGTTGCGCCAGGGACCCGCCGCACAGGCGGGTTTATCCGTTCAAGGCTCCGTCAACAGCGCACCGTCGAAGGCTCCGAAGGAACTCGTTAACGCGGATCGTGCCCTGGTACCAAGCCGGCGACCATAGGCGCATGGCAGGCGAGCAGCCGGCGGCGGCTGATCGCGGCCGGCTTATCTGTTTTCTAACCAATTGCCGCTATTGCCATTCCTGGAGCGGGAGCCAGGCTTTGATGGAAGCGGAAAAAATCGGCGCGCGCCGCGCGGTCATGCTTTCGGTTGTCGTGCCGTGCTATAACGAGCGGGACGGCGTGGCTGAGCTTCACCGACGCGTCACCGCCGCTTGCCTGGCGCAAAACCCTTCCTACGAGATCGTGCTCGTCATCGACGGGGCGACCGACGGCACCCGCGAGGCCGTTTTCGAACTGGCGCAAAAGGACGACCATGTCGTCGCCATCGACCTTGCCCGCAACTATGGCCACCAGATCGCGCTGAGCGCGGGGCTGGAGTTCTGCCGGGGCCAGCGCATCCTCATTCTCGATGCCGATCTCCAGGATCCGCCTGAACTGCTCGGCGCGATGATGGCGAAGATGGATGAAGGCTTCGACGTCGTTTACGGTCAAAGGGCCAAGCGTGATGGCGAAGGCTGGTTCAAGCTGGCTTCCGCGTCGATATTCTACCGGCTGCTGCGCCGGATGGTCGACGTCGAGATCGCGCCGGACACCGGTGATTTCAGGCTGATGAGCCGCCGCGCCCTCGACCATCTGAACGCCATGCCGGAGCGCTACAGGTTCATTCGCGGCATGGTGAGCTGGATTGGGCTGAGACAGGCCGCCTTCTCCTATGAGCGGCAACGGCGTTTCGCCGGCGCCACCCACTATCCGCTCAAGAAGATGGTCCTCCTGGCTGTCGATGCGATGACCAGCTTTTCCATCGCGCCGTTGCGGTTTGCCTCGCTTCTGGGAATGCTTTCCGGCGTGCTGGGGATGGTCGTGCTCGGCTATACGCTGCTCGAGTGGTCGCTGGGAAACGTGCTGCCGGGTTGGACCAGCCTTGCCGCGATCATGCTGATCCTGGGCAGTGTTCAGCTTCTGGTGCTCGGCATATTCGGCGAATATCTCGGCCGGATGTACATGGAGACGAAGCGGCGGCCGCTCTATTTCGTCAACGAGATCGTTTCGCGAAGCGATGTGGCCGTCGAAAACCAGGACCTGCCTGTCCACCGCCTCCAGGAAATGGTGAAGAGAGCCGCGCGTGGCTAAGGCGACGATCGACCGGCCGCAACGGGACCTCTCGACCGGAACGAACGCGAAATGGCCGGGAGCCGCGACATGAACCAAGCCACGGCAATCGCGATGGCTACGCCGTCGCTCGAGGATGCACAGCGCAGCAGGCTGTTGTTCTGTCTTTTCTGCGCCTGCACCGTTGCCTACGTGCTGATGAGGCATGCCAACTCCCTCCTTCTGGATCCTGACAGCTGGTGGCAGGTGAAGGTCGGGCTGGATTTCCTGGCGAACCGGACATTTCCGACCGTCGACCCCTATTCCTATACCTTCGCCGGCCAGCCCTGGATCGCCAAGGAATGGCTGGGGCAGGTGCTTCTGGCGCTCGCCTATGGCGCCGGTGGCTGGAATGGCGTCGTCACGCTGATCATCGCCACGATCGGCCTGACAGTCTTCCTGATGGGATGGTTCCTCAGCGCATGGCTGAAGCCGGTGTTAGCGGTGGTGCTGGCTTTCGTCGCGGCTTTCCTTGTCGCCCCGATCTATACGGCGCGCCCCCACGTCTTCACTTTGCCGATCATCGTCATTTGGACGGCAATGCTGTTTCGCGCGGCGCAGGAGGAAAGAGCGCCATCCCCGTGGCTGCTCGCGCTCGTCGTGTTGTGGGCGAACCTGCATGCCACATTCACCTTGAGCTTCGTCATCGCCGGCTTTGCCGGTCTGTATCTCCTGTCGCGCATAGGCCTGTCGAAACCGGTTCTCCTGGCGAAATGGGTCGCGTTCGGCCTGCTCTGCCCAGTGGTCAGCCTGGTCCATCCCTATGGCGTCAAGGCCATCCTGGCGACGCTTACCGTCGCCTATGGCAATGAAGCGGTGCCGCTTATCCTGGAGTGGCGGCCCTTCAACGCCCAGGAAGAGCTCGTCAAGGAAGCCGTGATGCTGCTGGCGCTTTTCGGGCTGTTGGTGTCACGGCTGCGGATCGGCTGGGCCAAGGCACTGTTCATCCTCTTCACCCTGCATGCCTATCTCAGTCACCAGCGGTTCATGTATCTGTTCTTCCTGCTGGTTCCGCTGGTGATCATGGCTGAGGTCGCACAGCAATATCCCGCACTTTCAGCCGCGACCTGGCTGGCGCAAAAGCGCGACGGATTGGAAAATTTCTTCGCCAGGCATTACTACGCCATCTCAGGCGCGGTGGCCGTCCTGCTGATCGGCGCGGTCTCGGTCCTCGGCAGCGTCCAACAGATCGCGCCGAGCCCGAAGACGTCCGCCATCGGAGCACTCGCCTTCGCAAGGGATCAGCACCTGTCCGGCAACGTGCTGAATTCCTACAATTTCGGCGGCACGCTGATCTTCCACGGGATCAAGACCTACATCGACGGCAGGACGGACCAGCTGTTCCTGGACGGGTTCACGAAAGCCGACGACGCGACCGGACACAGTGACGGCAAACCACTGCTCGAGGCCCGGCTGAAGAAATACGCCATAGGCTGGGCGCTGCTGGCGGCCGGCGACACCCGCATTCCCTTCTTCGAGGAATTGGGCTGGAAGCGGGCCTACGCGGACGAATACGCCGTGATCTACCTGCCCGGCGCCTGATCCGCGGCGCCAGCCCAAACCGGCTTCGGCCCTCCAGCATTCGCCTTGACACCGATGTTGCGGTGCAGCAAATTGCACCGGAGAGGACGAAGAAGTGGGACCGAGAATCAAGGCTTTCTCGCATCGCGGCAATGCCGCCGCATGGGCCGGTAAACCGGGTGCGCCACGACTGCCCCCGGCCACGGCGCGCGAACCGGTCGCATGAACTACAGACGCGACATCGACGGCTTGCGGGCCATAGCGGTGCTGCCTGTCGTCCTCTTTCATTTCGGCTTGTCCGCCATCCCAGGCGGCTTCACCGGCGTCGACATCTTCTTCGTCATATCGGGCTATCTGATCAGCGGCAGCCTGCTCGACGATCTCGAACGAGGCCAGTTCTCGATCGGCCGCTTCTATTGGCGCCGCGCGCGGCGCATCCTGCCGGCGCTGACCTTCGTCATCGTGCTCGCAGGCATTGCCGCCTGGTTCATCCTTTTGCCGTCGGACCTGCACGAATTCAGCCTCAGCGTCATCGCGGCCTCGACCTTCTGGTCGAACATCTATTTCTGGAAGACGACGAACTATTTCTCGATCGACGCCGAGCTGCGGCCGCTGCTGCACACATGGTCGCTCTCGGTCGAAGAGCAATATTACATCTTCGCGCCCATACTGGTGTACCTGATCTATCGCTATGCCTCGAAACGCTGGCTGACGATATTGCTGCCGATCGCGATCGGCAGTTTCGCCCTGGCGGTCATGGCGACCTCGATGGCGCCCACGGCGGGTTTCTACCTGTTGCCGACGCGCATCTGGGAACTGGCCCTAGGGGCCATGCTGATGCTGAGAAAGCCGCCGGCACTTGCCAGCCGGCCGGCAATGGAACTGATCGGCCTCGCCGGCTTTGCCATGGTCGCCTTCGGCTTCGTCACGATTTCAGAGAGCGACCCCTTTCCGGGCTACAATGCCTTGTTCCCCTGCATCGGCACCGCCCTGCTCATCTATGCCGGCCACGAAAGGGCGGGCGAACAGGGGCCGGCAACCATCGCCACGCGGGTGTTGCAGTTTCCGCCGCTGGTCTGGATCGGCCTCATTTCCTATTCGCTCTACCTCGTTCATTGGCCGATCAATTCCTTCGTCCATTACGTTTCGCTGAAAGCCATCGGCGTGCCGACGATCATCGCCATGACCGTGGCAAGCTTCGCCCTGGCGGCGTTCTCGTGGAGATATGTCGAGCAGCCGTTTCGGCGGAAACGGGCCTACACCGCACCGCTGCCTATCTTCGCCTTTTCCGCGACGGCAATCGTCCTGCTCTGCGTCGGCGGCGTGGCCGGGGCGCTCGGCAACGGTTTTCCGCAACGCTTCCCGGACTTTTCAACGGAACGGATCCAGGTTGGCGATTGGCGCAACGGCATCTGCTTCAACGAAGGCTCGAACCGGATCGAGGACTGGAACCTTGCCGCCTGCACCCGAACGAGCGGCTTTGCCACCAATGTGCTGTTGTGGGGCGATTCCTTCGCCGCCCACTATGTCTCGGGACTTGAAGCCAACGCCCAGAAAATCCAGGCTAACGTCATCCAATACACCTATGCCGGCTGCCCCCCGGACCTGACCTATTTTTCCTATGCCCGACCTGCCTGTACCAGCTTCAACGAGCGGGCCATGTCGATCATCCGCGAAGCCAACATTCAGGCCGTGATCCTGAGTGGCCGATGGACCGACTACGAGGTCAGGGGCTTCGGCGGTCTCCAGAAGACGATCGACCGGCTTCGCCAGATGGGCGTCAAGGTCTACGTCATCGGCCAGTCTCCCGAATTCATCGCCGACGTCCAGAAAATCGCCTTCTTCGCAAGACGAGGAGATACCGCGAACATGTCCTGGCCGATGGCCATGGATCCGGACATCAACAAGCGGGTTCTACCCTTCGTCAAAGGCGCTGACTTCATAGACCCGCTGACCTATCTGTGCGACGCCGCAGGCTGCTCGTATGCCGATGCCGGCAACAAGCAATTTCTCTATTTCGACTACGGCCACTTCTCTTCCGCGGGCGCAGCACTCGCCATCTCGAGATACTGGCCGAGCTTTGCAGCCGGCACCGAGATCGCGAAAGTGAAATAGCAGGCGTGACCGGCATGCGGCGCGCCGGCGCTGGGACGGTACCGTGTGGAAAGTGAGCCGCTTTGCGATTGCCCGATGGCCAGCCCTCATGGTAACGAGGCTGCTGCGCGGGTATGATGTAATGGTAGCCTGTCAGCTTCCCAAGCTGAACGCGCGGGTTCGATTCCCGCTACCCGCTCCAGTCTGCGCAGCAAGGGGCTTGCACCCTTGCCAAGCCGCTCCAACTACCGGTTTCTCGCGCAATTCCGGGAAAACCGCTCCAGCCGTTTTCCCGGTATCGTTTTAGAGCCAAACACTGACCCAGACGCGCCTGCGCCAGCAGCGGACATGGCGGCGGCCGCGGCGCCAATAGCTGCGGCAGACCCTGCGCCAGGCGCGGCGGCGCCCATGACGACGGTGCCGGCGATGCCACCGGCGATGCGAGATCTGCTCCACCTCGGCTTGATCGTCTCCTTCGAAGACGGCCGCATCAGCCCTGTCGAGGTCGTCCTTGTCGAGCTCGTCAAGGATTCCGTTGCCGTTCGGGACCCCGGCAACTGCTGTGCCGGGCCTGGCCAGGCCTGCAAAAGCCACGGCCCCCGCGACGCCAAGCATTCCAGTAAGAAACAACCGACGTTCCATCAAAATCTCCCGAGTTGTTTATCATCGGCGCATCGTTCCCCGGCTCAAAACGAGCTCCGGCGCGAACGCCGATTGGCCTTTGAACGCACTTACCTGGTTTTTGTTCCGGTCATCCCACTTCGCGCAGGATGAAGTCATGCAGCATCTTTGCCGCCGGCGACAGGGCGCGGTTCTTCACTGTGATCAGGCTGTAGGGCCGGACCTCGATGTCGAATTCGGTCTGGACGACATCGATGGCGCCGGCCAGCCCTTCGGGATTCTGGATGAATTTCGCCACCTGGATCGAGACCGGCGCGATGGCGTCGGAGTGCGCGACCATGACCAGGGTCAGGAGCAGCGAACTGGTGTTGAGGATGCGGTCCGGCAGCGCGATGTTGCGGTTCAGGAAATTGCTCTCCATG
Organism: Mesorhizobium sp. B2-4-1; assembly: GCF_006442185.1. Classification (NCBI taxonomy): domain Bacteria; kingdom Pseudomonadati; phylum Pseudomonadota; class Alphaproteobacteria; order Hyphomicrobiales; family Phyllobacteriaceae; genus Mesorhizobium; species Mesorhizobium sp. B2-4-1. The sequence goes on from NZ_VFVN01000005.1 coordinate 70,202, forward strand.
GCCTGGCGCAGCGGCGAGCCGCCGGACTGGAAAACCCAGTCATAGGCCGCGGTCTCCTCCAACCGCACCGCCTTGCCCTCGGTCAGCGGATGGCCCCGGCGCACGATCAGGCAGGCTTTCTCGACGCCGATCACACGGGACTCGAACAGCCGCGGGTTGAGATCGTCGGGGATGCGCGCGATGATGAAGTCATGGCGCGACGCGATCAACTCGCGCGCCAGCACGTTGGAGGTCTCGACCTGCATGGTGATCTCGATGCGCGGGTAGATGCGGCGGATTTCGCGGATCGCCGGCACCGCGAGCTCGATCGCGGGCGCCGTCACCGCACCAAGGAACACCGAGCCGCCCTTGCCCGCCTTGAGTTCGGAGATCTCGCGATCGACCTCGCGCATCTCCAAGAGGATGGAGCGCGCGCGCCTGGCGAGCGCCTTGCCATAGGGCGTCAAGGTGACGCCGCGCGGCAGCCTTTCGCAGAGCGTGACGTCCAGCACGGCTTCCATCTCGGCGATCATGCGCGAGGCCGCCGGCTGTGAGATATTCATGACCTGGGCGGCGGAACTGACCCGGCCGTGATCGTCCAGTGCAACGATCATGCGCATATGGCGCAGGCTGAGGCCGCTGCGCAGCAGGGTCTCGCCGTCACCGGGGAGCACCTCGTAACCTTCTGAAATCCCGCCAGGATTGCGCAACGTTGCCATTGATTTCCCTTCGCTCCCAATGCCCTTGAGTTTAGCGTCAACGTATACCAGTTTCGGTATAGCAATCATCAAAGATCGCATTTGACAGTTATGGCAAAGGGACACACCCTTCGCGCGTCCTGGGGCGTGCCAGTCGATGACGAGGAAAATCGTGTCGATTGAAATCAGTCCCAGGGCCGATTGGGAGGATACCGGAGATCGATAGACGACAGCGGCGCTTGCGCTCCTGCTCGCCTGCGCGGCCCGCGAAGCCCCGAGGTGTCGCGTCCATCAACCAGGGAGAGTAATTGTGAAGATCATCAAGACGCTGGCCGCCGTCGCGGCCCTTGGCATCGCTGCCATGACCTATTCGGCGCACGCCGCCGACAAGGGTCTCGTCGGCGTGCTGATGCCCACCAAGACCTCGCAGCGCTGGATCAACGACGGCGATGCCGTCAAGTCCCAGCTCGAGGCTTTGGGCTATACGGTCGACCTGCAATATGCGCAGGACGACATCCCCAACCAGCTCAGCCAGCTGGAAAACGAAATCACCAAGGGTCCGAAGGCGCTGATCATCGCCTCGATCGACGGCACCACCCTGTCGGATGCGCTGCAGAAGGCCGCTGATGCCGGCGTCGTCGTCGTCGCCTATGACCGCCTGATCAAGAAGACGCCCAATGTCGACTACTACACCACGTTCGACAATTTCGGCGTCGGCGTGATCCAGGCGAATTCGCTGGTCAAAGGCCTCAAGGAGCGCTTCCCGAATACCAAGCCGTGGAACGTCGAATTGTTCGGCGGCTCACCCGACGACAACAACGCCTTCTTCTTCTACAATGGTGCGATTTCCGTCCTGCAGCCGCTGATCGACGACGGTTCGATCAAGATCAAGTCCGGCCAGACCGGCATGGACAAGGTCGGCACGCTGCGCTGGCTCGCCGCCACCGCCCAGGCGCGCATGGACAATCTGCTGTCGGCCAACTATTCGGACGGCAGCCGCGTCGATGGCGTTCTGTCGCCCTATGATGGCCTGTCGCGCGGCATCACCGCCTCGCTGCGCGCTGTCGGTTACGGCACGGAGGCCCAGCCGTGGCCGATCGTGACCGGCCAGGACGCCGAGACCGCCTCGGTGAAGCTGATCATCTCGGGCGAGCAGTACTCGACCGTGTTCAAGGACACCCGCGAACTGGCCAAGGCCACCGTCGAGCTCGTCGACAAGGTGCTCTCGGGCGGCAAGCCGGAAGGCCTCGACACCAAGACCTACAACAACGACGTCAAGGTCGTTCCCTCGATCCTGCTGACGCCGCATGAGGTCGACAAGTCGAACTACCAGGCCCTGGTCGTCGACTCCGGCTACATCAAGGCCGACGAACTGAAGTAAATTCGGTTGCATAGCCAGGGGTCCTGCGCAACGCAGGGCCCCTTTTCGTTCACCAGCGACCCCGGTATTGTTGCGGGTCTCGCAGGAGCACTTTACTCATGGCCTCGACGATTTTGGAGATGCAGGACATCACCAAGACGTTTCCCGGCGTCAAGGCGCTGTCGAACGTCAACCTTCGGGTCGAGGAAGGCGAGATCCACGCCGTGGTCGGCGAGAACGGCGCCGGCAAATCGACGCTCATGAAGGTGCTGTCGGGCGTCTATCCCTCCGGCACCTATGACGGCCAGATCATCTTTCAGGGCCAGGAATGCCAGTTCAAAGGCATTCATGACAGCGAACGCAAGGGCATCGTCATCATCCACCAGGAGCTTGCGCTGGTGCCGATGCTGTCGATCGCCGAAAACATCTTCCTCGGCAACGAACACGCCCGATACGGCGTCATCGACTGGAATGCCAACGAGGCGCGCACCAGCGCCCTGCTGAAGAAGGTGGGCCTCAAGGAGGACCCCAAGACGCTGATCACCAATATCGGTGTCGGCAAGCAGCAGCTGGTCGAAATCGCCAAGGCGCTGAGCAAGGAGGTCAAGCTCCTGATCCTCGACGAGCCGACGGCGTCGCTCAGCGAAAAGGACAGCCAGGCGCTGCTCGACCTTCTGCTCGAATTCAAGCGACAAGGCATGACCTCGATCCTGATCTCGCACAAGCTCAACGAGGTGAACCGGGTCGCCGACAAGGTGACCGTCATCCGCGACGGACGAACCATCGAGACGCTGTCCAGGAAGGACATCTCGGAAGACCGCATCATCACCTCGATGGTCGGCCGTTCGCTCGACGACCGCTATCCGCCGCGCGAGCCCGATATCGGCGAGGTCGTGTTCGAGGTGAAGAACTGGTCGGTCTATCACCCGCTCCATGCCGAGCGGCAGGTGATCAAGGGCATCGACATCAATGTGCGCAAGGGCGAGGTGGTCGGCATTGCCGGGCTGATGGGCGCCGGGCGAACCGAATTCGCCATGAGCCTGTTCGGCCGCTCCTATGGGCGCCGCATCACCGGCGAGGTGCTGCTCAAGGGCAAGCCGATCGACGTCTCCTCTGTGAGCAGGGCGGTCGAACACGGCATTGCCTATGTGACCGAGGATCGCAAGACCTACGGCCTCAATCTCATCGACCATATCAAGCACAACATTACGCTGGCCAATCTCGGCGGCGTGTCGCGCCACAGCGTGATCGACGATTTGCGCGAGCTTGCCGTCGCCAACGACTATCGCAAGCAGACCAACATCCGCGCCTCCAGCGTCTATCAGATGACCGGCAATCTTTCCGGCGGTAACCAGCAGAAGGTGGTGCTGTCGAAATGGCTGTTCGCCGACCCGGAAGTGCTGATCCTGGACGAGCCGACGCGCGGCATCGATGTCGGCGCCAAATATGAAATCTATACGATCATCGCGCGCCTTGCGGCCGAAGGTAAGGCGATCGTGGTCATCTCGTCGGAAATGCCAGAACTGCTCGGCATCACCGACCGCATCTATGTCATGAACGAAGGCCGCATCGTCGGCGAAATGCCCGCGGCGGACGCAAGCCAAGAAAGAATAATGCGCGCCATCGTTCGGGGAGAAGGAAAAGCAGCATGAGCACGGAAAGCGCCCCCGCCCCGCAAAGCAACGTCGCCGAAGATGTAGGGCAGCGTCCACGCATCGCCGTATCGGCGCTGGCGACGAACCTGCGCGAATACGGCCTGATCCTGGCGCTGATCGCCATCATGGTGTTCTTCCAGTTCACCACCTCGGGAACGCTGTTCAAGCCGGTGAACCTGAGCAATCTGGTGCAGCAGAACTCCTTCATCATCGTGATGGCGCTCGGCATGCTGCTGGTCATCGTATCGGGTCATATCGACCTCAGCGTGGGGTCCGTGGCCGGCTTCATCGGCGCGCTGGCGGCGATGATGATGGTGATCTGGCCTCTCGGCATATTCAGCAACCCGCTGGTGGTCTCCATCGTCTGCCTGATCGTGGGCGGCCTCATCGGCGCGGCGCAAGGCTACTGGATCGCCTATCACCGAATACCGAGCTTCATCGTGACGCTGGCCGGCATGCTGATCTTCCGCGGCATCTGCCAGGCGCTGCTCGGCGGCGGATCTTCGGTCGGGCCGCTGCCGCCCGAGTTCAAGGCACTCAGCTCCGGCTTCATTCCAGATGTCATCGGACCGCTGACGCTGATCCCGCCAACGGTGAATGCAGCCGGCAAGACGATTATGGGCAGCGGCCTGACGCTGCACATGACGACGATCGTGCTGGGCCTGATCGCCGTGCTGGCCTATGCCTATTTCGGGCTGCGGACGCGACGCAAACGCGAACGCCACGGCTATGAGGCCGAGCCGTTTACCCTGTTCGTCATCAAGACGCTGGTCGGCAGCGCGCTGGCGCTGTTCCTGGTCTACCAGTTCGCCAGCTATCGGGGCCTGCCGGTGGTGCTGCTCGTCATGGGCTTGCTGATCTCACTGTTCGTCTTCGTCACCAAGCGCATGACGATCGGCCGCCGCATCTATGCGATGGGCGGCAATGCCAAGGCCGCGCAGCTGTCGGGCATCAAGACCGAGCGGCTGACGCTTTACGTGTTCGTCAATATGGGCGTGCTGTCGGCGCTTGGCGGCCTGATCATCGCGGCGCGTCTCGGCCAGGCCGTGCCGGCGGCAGGCCTCGGCAGCGAGCTCGACGTCATCGCCGCGGTGTTCATCGGCGGCGCCTCGGCGATGGGCGGCGTCGGTCAGGTCATCGGCGCGGTGGTCGGCGGCTTTATCATGGGCGTGATGAACAACGGCATGTCGATCATGGGCGTCAATGTCGACTGGCAGCAAGTGGTCAAGGGCCTGGTGCTGCTCGGCGCCGTGATCTTCGACGTCTACAACAAGAACAAGGCCTGAACAGGTTTCAGGCGAGGCAAGCAGGAGGCATACGGTCGCGGCGCTGCCGGCAATTCGCCGGCTTGAAGAAGTCCTTCAGGGACCGGGCTCGCGAGCGCAATCCGGACGAAGAGTTCAACCCGTGGCACGGCCAGTCCGAGCCGCGCAGGTCAGGGTTTGCCAGAAGGCAGCCATGCCAAGACATATGAGAGAGGACTGATCATGCTGATCTCGCAGATTCTCGACGACGCCGAGACCATCCGTGTCGTTGCCCGCACAGGCGGCAAGACCCGGATCATCAACGGCGCACGCAGCGTCTATTCGCTGGCGATGGAAGCCGCTCGTACCGGCGTCGGCCTTGCCGCGTTGATCGAACGCAAGGGGCTCGGCGAGACCGTCGATCTCGACGCCGCCTACAAGAAGGGGCGGCTGCTGTCGCCGATCAATCATCCCGATCCGGCGCATCTGCATCTGACCGGCACGGGGCTAACGCATCTCGGCTCGGCGGCGACGCGCGATTCCATGCACAAGAAGCTCAGCACCGACGGCGAGGAGCAGCTCACCGATTCCATGAAGATGTTCCGCATGGGGCTGGAAGGCGGCAAACCCGCGAAAGGCCAGATCGGGGTGCAGCCGGAATGGTTCTACAAGGGCAATGGCACGATGGCCGTGGCGCCGGGTGCCGCGCTCCTGTCGCCGGCCTTCGCCAAGGATGCCGGCGAGGAGCCCGAGGTTGCCGGCATCTATGTCATCGGCGACGACGGCGCGCCGTTCCGGGTCGGCTTCACGCTGTCCAACGAATTTTCCGATCATGTGACCGAACGCGTGAACTACCTCTTTCTCGCCCATTCCAAGCTGCGCAACGCTTCCTTCGGACCGGAGATCCTGGTCGGCGACCTGCCCGCCGACATCAGGGGCTCCTCACGCATCTGGCGCGACAGCAAGTTGATGTGGGAAAAGCCGTTCCTGTCGGGCGAAGCGAACATGTCGCACACCATCGCCAATCTCGAACACCACCATTTCAAATATTCGGCTTTCCGCCAGCCGGGCGACGTGCATGTGCACATGTTCGGCACCGCGACCCTGTCCTTCGCCGACGGCATCAAGACCGAGGCCGGCGACGTGTTCGAGATCGAGGCCGGCGATTTCGGCCTGCCGCTGCGCAATCCGCTCGAAATCGAACAGCCGGTGAAGGTGGCGGTGAAGGCGCTGTGAGATGAGCGTGATCTCCTCCCTGGTGGGAGGAGATCGGCAGCTTCCATCTCAATAAATATCGAAGTCGAAATACTTGTCCTGGATCTTCTTGTAGGTGCCGTCGGCGACGATGGCGTCAATGGCTGCGTTGAGCTTGTCGCGCAGCGCCGTATCCTCGAGACGCACGGCAATGCCGGCTTCGGTCTCGGTGCCCTTGACGTCACCGACCATCTTGCAGCAACCGTCGCTCGCCTTCTTCATCCAGTCCATCAGCACGAACTTGTCGGAAAGGACGGCGTCGAGGCGGCCGTTCTGGAGATCGGTGATTGCCTCTTCCTGGGTCGGATAGAGCTTCGCTTCGGCGCCGGCCTTGCCATAGACGTCCTGGGCGTAATTGGCCTGCGTGGTCGCCGCCTGGGCGCCGACCGTCTTGCCGGTGAGTGCCGCCGGTTCGGTCGAGGCGATGTCGCTGTCCTTCAGGGCGACGAGCGACAGCGGCGTCGTATAATATTTGTGGGTGAACGCGACCTGCTTCTTGCGCTCCTCGGTGATGCTCATCGAAGCGATGATGGCGTCGAACTTCTTGGCCTGCAGCGCCGGGATAATGCCGTCCCAGTCCTGGGTGACGATCTCGCATTCGACCTTCATCTGCGCGCACAAGGCGTTGGCGATGTCGATGTCGAAGCCCTCGACCTTGCCGTCGGGCGTGATGGTGTTGAACGGCGGATAGGCTCCCTCGGTGCCGATCTTGATTTTCTCCGCCGCATGCGCCGACAGGGCGCCGGCACCAAGCGTCAGCATGGCGGCGGCCGCCGCCGATATTATCCATTTCGAAATCTGCATTTTCATTCCCCTTGAGCGCCGCCACGTCGGCGGCCGGCGAGGCAGCCAAGCATGGCGAGCCGGCGCAGGCAAGTATCTTGCCTGACGGTGATGAGCGTTCAGGGCGCGGCGCGAAAGTGCTTGGACAGCTTCAGGCCCTGCGCCTGGTAGTTCGAGCCGAGCTCGGTGCCGTAAAGCGCCTGCGGCCGCTTCAGCATATGCTCGTAGACCAGCCGGCCGACGATCTGGCCATGATCGAGGATGAACGGCACCTCATGGCTGCGCACTTCGAGCACGGCGCGGCTGCCGGTGCCGCCGGCCGCCGAATGGCCGAAACCCGGATCGAAGAAGCCGGCATAGTGGACACGGAACTCGCCCACCAGCGGATCGAAGGGCGTCATTTCGGCCGCGTAGAGCGGCGGCACATGCACCGCTTCCTGGCTGACGAGGATGTAGAACTCGTCCGGATCGAGCACCAGCTCGCCGGCGCCGCTCTTGTGGATCGGCTCCCAGAAGTCGACGATCTCCTGCGCCGCGCGTTTGTCGACATCGACGAGGCCGGTATGGTGTTTGCCGCGATAGCCGACCAGCCCGTCACTGTCGCCGTTGAGATCGATCGACAATGCGATGCCGCCGCCGGAGATGTTCGGCGGTTCGGTGGCGACCAGCATTTCGGCCCGGTGCAATTGATGCAACTCTGCTTCCGAGAGCAGCGCATTGCCGGTGCGGAAGCGTATCTGCGAAAGGCGCGAGCCGGCGCGCACGACGATCGGGAAGGTGCGTGGGCTGACTTCGAGATAGAGCGGACCATGATAGCCGGCGGCGATCTTGTCGAACTCGTGGCCGCGATCGGTCATCACGCGGGTGAAGATATCGAGCCGCCCGGTCGAGCTCTTGGGATTGGCGGACGCCGAAATTTCCGCCGGCAGCGCCAGGCTTTCGAGCAGGGGCACGATGTAGACGCAGCCGGTTTCCAGAACGGCGCCGTCGGCCAGGCTGATCTCGTGCAGCTTCAGCCGGTCGAGTTTTTCACTGACCTTGTGGTTGGGACCCGGCAGGAAGGACGCGCGCACCCGCCACGCCTTGTCGCCGAGCCTCAGATCGAGGCTGGCCGGCTGGATCTGGTCGGCGTCGAGCGCACGCGACGACTTCAGCGCGCCGGACTGGAACAGCGCCGCAATGTCCTGATCGGGAAGAATTCCTGTCTGCCGCAAAGTCTGGCTCCGCTCTGCTGGTACAAGTCTCTTAATGAAGCCGGCAATTGACGCAAGCGTGGCGCGGGTCTAAAGGGTCGTTATCCCGTGGTGATTTGGCCGGTCGGCTTGCAGCCACGTTAAACAAGTCGCTAAAGGACCGTCGGGCCGCAAGGCCGCATGGACCGGTTGCGACTTTTTCGCGGCCGGTTTTTTTGTGTTTGGATAGGACGATGACGAGCAAGACGCGCAACTGGAAGCCTCAGACCGCACTCGTGCATGGCGGGACTCTGCGTTCCGGCTTCGGTGAAACTTCCGAGGCGATGTACCTGACCCAGGGCTATGTCTATGAAACGGCCCAAGCCGCCGAAGCCCGCTTCAAGGGCGAGGAACCGGGCTTCATCTATTCGCGCTACGCCAATCCGACCGTCGACATGTTCGAGAAGCGCATGTGCGCGCTCGAAGGCGCCGAGGACGCGCGCGCCACCGCGTCCGGCATGGCGGCGGTGACGGCAGCACTCCTGTGCAGCGTCAAGGCCGGCGATCATATCGTTGCGGCGCGCGCCCTGTTCGGCTCCTGCCGCTGGGTGGTCGAGACGCTGGCGCCGCGTTACGGCATCGAGGCGACGCTGGTCGACGGCACCGACATCGCCAATTGGGAAAAGGCGGTTCGGCCCAACACCAAGCTGTTTTTCCTGGAAAGCCCGACCAACCCGACGCTTGAGGTGGTGGACATCGCCGCCGTCGCTTCGCTTGCTAATTCGATCGGCGCGCGGCTGGTTGTGGACAATGTCTTCGCCACGCCGCTGCAGCAGAAGCCGTTGCAGCTCGGCGCGCATATCGTGGTCTATTCGGCGACCAAGCACATCGATGGCCAGGGCCGATGTCTCGGCGGCGTCATTCTGTCGGACAAGAAGTGGATCGACGAGAACCTGCACGATTATTTCCGCCATACCGGCCCCAGCCTGTCGCCGTTCAATGCCTGGACGCTGCTGAAGGGCCTGGAAACGCTGCCGCTGCGCGTGCGCCAGCAGACGGAGAGCGCCGGCAAGGTCGCCAATTTCCTGGCCGAGCAGCCGGAGATCGCCCGCGTCATCTATCCCGGCCGCGCCGACCATCCGCAGGCCGATATCGTGAAGAAGCAGATGTCGGGCGGCTCCACCCTGATCTGCTTTGACGTCAAGGGCGGCAAGCAGGGTGCCTTCGCCTTGCAGAACGCGCTCGACATCGTCCTGATCTCGAACAATCTCGGTGACGCCAAAAGCCTGATCACCCATCCGGCGACGACGACGCACAAGAACCTCAGCGACGAAGCGCGCGCCGAGCTCGGCATCGGACCCGGCACGCTCAGGCTGTCGGTCGGGTTGGAAGATACCGACGATTTGCTGGACGACATCGCGCAGGCGTTGAAGGCCCGATGAGGACTGGTGGCAGACCGAGGATTACAGGCCTGCCGCTTTGCGCAACGCTTCGTTCATGCGCGTCTGCCAGCCATCACCACCGGCCCTGAAACGGTCGACAACATCGGCGTCGAGGCGCAACTGTACCGCACGTTTGGGTCGCGCAAGCGGCGGTCGGCCAACTTTGCGGCGCGAAGCGGCATCGGTCGGCTGCGCATCCGGATCGGCCTCGGCGGCGGCAGTGATCGCAGCATCTTCCTCGTCGGTCCTCGCGCCAAGCGCCTTTCTGGCGAGCCCCAAAGCATCAGCGCGCGACTGCTTTGGGGGAGTAGCCTCGCGGCGAACGATCGTCTTAGAGGTTTTCGACATAGTCCGTAATCTCCTGTCTCGTTGCCTTGCGTAGCGAAATTACCCGGATCGCATGGCTTCGCTCGACATAGACCATCACATAAACGCCAGCCTCGATCAGACCGATGGCAACAAGACGATCCTCGCCAAAATCCTCGCTGTCATCGAGCCGGATAACGGCATTGGCGAAATCGAAGGACGGAGCGATCGCGAAATCCACGCCATGCTTGGCCCTGTTTGTTTTTGCCTTGTTTCATCCCACTCGAACAGCATCGCCGTCGGGGCGCTCCATAGGTTATTGTATACACAAAAATAGAGCCTTATTCAACAATTTTTGTATATACGATAACCTTCCTCGACATCAAGCTGAACCGCCGACATCAAGCGCGGGAGGGCGTCTCTTCGAGCTCGGCCGCCTTGGTGCCGATGGTCATGGCGTTGCCGCGCCAGTCGACGGCCCCGCCCAGCCAACCGCGCATCCAGATCGCCGGCAACATCAGGTCGCGTGCGATCATCGCGGTGACGATGCGCGGCGACAGATACCAGCCCTTTGCCGAGGCGAGCATGCATTCCGGCAGGTAGGCGAGCGCCAGCACGCAAAGCGCTGTCATGGGCAGGCTGACGCCGGCGCTGGCGGCGGCGATCAGCGCCAGCACGAGCGGAGCCGCCACGCCGGTCAGGATCTCGGGCGCGAAGAAGAGCGGAAAGGTGACGCGGCGCAGGCGCGCCCAGCGGGCCTGGCGCGACCAGATCTCGCCCGGCATGCGCTGCCCGAGCGGCTGCTCGAAGGGCGAAGCGACGAGATTGACGCGCAGGCCGAGCCTGTTGACCAGTTTGGTCGACGCGGCATCCTCCGCGATCTCGGCGGCGAGCACACGGATGCCGCCATTGGCGTCGAGCATCTGCTTGTTCCACAACATGCTCTTGCCCTGGGCAAAGCCGAGGCCAAGCGCCTCGCCGGCATATTGCCAGCGCGCCTGCAGCGTGTTGAGGAAAGCGCATTCGACTTCTGCCCAGAAGCCGTCGGGCCGCGAACCGATCGGCGTCGAGCAAACCAGGCCGGTGTCCCGCCGCCATGCCGCCATCAGGTGCTGGACGTAGTCTTTCGGCATCAGCACGTTGGAATCGGCGAGAATGACCCAGTCGTGGCGCGCTGCCTCCCAGCCCTTGACGCAGTTGTTCAGTTTCGGGTTGGCGCTGACGCGGTCGTCGCCGGTGAGCAGGCGGGCCGGCACGGCTGGAAAGCGGGCAATCGCGGCGCGGATCGGCTTGACCGCGGGGTCGTCGGCATGGGCGACACAGAAGATCAGTTCGTAGCGCGGCCAGTCGAGCGAGAAAGCGCGCTCAAGCGTCTCATGGGTAAACGGCTCGACGCCGCGCGCCGGGATGACGATCGAGACAGGCAGCGGCTTGCCGGCCGGCGGCGCGATGGCGGCGCGCCGTTTCAGGCGCGAGCAGGCGAGCAGGATGCTGGCGAGATTTGAGGCGATAAGAGCGATCGAAAGCGAGCCGGTTATGAGAGCGAGTTCCATCGATATCCGGTCACTCCAGAAAACCCGGCCCGCTTGGCGGCCGTTTTCGACAGTTCGACAGAGCGCCCGAGTCGCCCGGCATTGCTGGTGCACACCATCATTGTCATGTGTCACTCAAATGACATTGTTTGTCGGCACCTGCCCTTCAGGGACAGCAACTCGGACGCGCACGGTTGATCGAACCGCAAAGAGCGCCGAATGTTCCACACCGGATTTGTTTTGGAGCCGCTCATGTACCGCGCCGTCACGCGCAACATCGAAGTGCAGGTCAGGCCGTTCTATCTCGAGGACCGCTCGGATCCTTCGGAAAACCGCTATGTCTGGGGCTACCAGATAACGATCGACAACCAGTCCGACGAATTCGTGCAGCTGTTGTCGCGCTATTGGCACATAACCGACGGCGCCGGCCGGGTCGAGGAAGTGCGAGGTGCCGGCGTGGTCGGCGATCAGCCCGAACTCAATCCCGGCGACAGCTATCAATACACGTCGGGCTGTCCGCTCTCGACCCCGTCGGGGATCATGGTCGGCCACTACACCATGCGCAACGAGCGGGGCGAGACATTCGACATCGCCATCCCCGCCTTCTCACTCGACCTGCCGGGGACAAGGCGGACGGTGAATTAGACGAGGCGAAATCGGCGACAGCGTCGTTCTCCCCGTCACTATACGGCGAGAAATGTCCGGCAGGAATGAGGGGCAGCGCCGCCCCTCATCCGCTCTTGGGCCCCTTCTCCCCGTAGAACGGGGAGAAACAAGAACCCTACTGCGTCGTAAATTCCGCCGGGTCGAAGTCATATTGCGTCGAACAGAACTCGCAAGCGACGTGGATGCCGCCGTCCTCGGTGCTGTCCTTGATCTCCTGCGCGGAGAAGCCCTCGAGGATGCCGCGGATCTTGTCGCGGGAGCATGAGCACTGATCGGCGACGGGAACGCCGCCGAAGACGCGGACGCCATGCTCGTGGAACAGACGATAGAGCAGCCGCTCTGCGCCGATGGTCGGATCGATCAGTTCGGTCGGCTCGATGGTGCCGAGCAGCGCCAGTAATTCCTGCCAGGAATTGTCTGTGGGATCGTGGATCTCCTCGCGCGGATCGCCATCCCCGCCGGGCAGGTCAGGAACGCGCATGCGCTCGGAGGCCTGCGGCAGGAACTGCGCCAGGATGCCGCCCGCCCGCCACTGCTCGCGCGCGCCGCCGGGGCCGGGCGTCAAAAGCTTGGCGACCGAAAGCCGGAGATCGGTCGGGATCTGCTCCGACTGGCGGAAATAGGTGCGCGCGGCCTCTTCCAGGGTCTCGCCGTCGAGCTGGACGATGCCCTGGTAGCGTTGCGTGTGGGCACCTTGGTCGATGGTCAGCGCCAGCACACCGTTGCCGAGCAGCGTCTGCTGCGAGGTCTCGCCGGCCGCAATCAGCGCCTCCAGCCGGTCGACATCGAAGCGCGCATAGGCACGCAGCGCCGAGGGGGTGGAAAAATCCGCGACCAGCATGTCGACAGGCCCGTCGGTGCGGGTCTGCAGGATGAACTTGCCCTCGAACTTGAGCGAGGTGCCGAGCAGCACCGTCAGCACACAGGCTTCCGCCAGCAACCGGGCGACCGGCTCGGGATAATCATGGCGGCCAAGGATCGCATCGAGCATCGGCCCGAGCTGAACGGTGCGGCCGCGCACATCGAGCGGGCCGACCTCGAAGGGCACGACGTGATCATCGCCGGCGTAACCGAATTCGCCGAGTTTGGGGTGATGTTCAGCCACTTGATGGGTTTCCAGCATGACAAAGCTCCAGGGCGCGGCCATGCCGCCCTTTGGGGAGCATGCGTCTAAACGCGCTTGATTTGCGTGATGCCGCGCAGATAGGCATCGCGCCTCCGGAGATCAAGTTCCCCGGCACGTCAAGCGCCAAGACACTTCAAGTCCACTTCAGGCCCCAAGACACCAGGCAAGCACGGCCTTTTGGGCGTGGAGCCGGTTCTCGGCCTCGTCGAACACCACCGAATGTGGACCGTCGATGACCTCGTCGGTCACTTCCTCGCCGCGATGCGCCGGCAGACAATGCATGAACAGCGCGTCGGGCTTTGCCTTGGCCATCAGCTTGGCGTTGACCTGGTAGGGCGAAAACACATTGTGGCCGCGGGCACGGTGCTCCTGGCCCATCGACACCCAGCAGTCGGTGACGATGCAGTCGGCCTGGTCGACGGCTTCCTCTGGCGAGCGGGTAAAGGAGAGCTTGCCGCCATGCGCCTTTGACCAGTCGACATGCTTCTGCGCCGGCTCGCTGCCTTCGGGCACCGCGACGTTGAGGTTGAAGCGGAACCGCGCCGAGGCTTCCAGCAGCGAATGCAGCACGTTGTTGCCGTCGCCGGTCCAGGCGATGGTCTTGCCGGCGACCGGACCGCGATGCTCCTCGAAGGTCATGATGTCGGCCATCAGCTGGCAAGGATGGGTATCGTCGGTGAGCCCGTTGATCACCGGGATGGTCGCATTCTCGGTCAGCTCCAGCAGCCGCTCATGCGAGGTGGTGCGGATCATGATGGCATCGACATAGCGCGACAGAACCTTGGCGGTGTCGGCGATGGTCTCGGAGCGGCCGAGCTGCATCTCGGTGCCGGTCAGCATGATGGTCTCGCCGCCAAGCTGACGCATGCCGACATCGAAGGAGACGCGCGTGCGCGTCGACGGCTTGTCGAAGATCATCGCCAGCACCTTGCCTTCGAGCGGTTTCGAGCGCTCGCCCGCCTTGAGGCGCGCCTTGCGCTCCACTGCGTCGGTCAGCATGGAGCGCAGGTCGCCTTCGGAAACGGCGGAGAGGTCGGTGAAATGACGAAGTGACATCAGGAGCTTTCGAATTTACTTCGCGGCTTCAGCGGCGATTGCCTCGGTCAGGGCCTTGGCGCCGGCGCGAATGCGCTCCAGCGCTTCATGGATCTCGCTGTCCGTGACGGTGAGCGGCGGCAGCAGGCGAATGACGTTGTCGCCGGCCGGAACCGCGAGCAGATGCTGGTCGCGCAGCGCCATGTTCACCTTGCCGTTGGGCATGGCGCATTTGAGGCCCAGCATCAGCCCCGTGCCCCTGATATCCTCAATGACCTCGGGGAATTCGTCGGCCACCCCTGCCAGCCCTTGCTTCAACAACAGCGCCTTGCGCTGCACATCCGCCAGGAAGCCCTCCTCCAGCACCACGTCGAGCACGGCATTGCCGACCGCCATGGCCAGCGGGTTGCCGCCGAACGTAGTGCCGTGGACGCCCGCGGTCATGCCGACAGCCGCCTCGTCGGTGGCAAGGCAGGCGCCCATCGGGAAGCCACCGCCAATGCCTTTGGCGATGGCCATGATGTCTGGAGCGACCCCCGACCATTCATGCGCGAACAGCTTGCCGGTGCGGCCGATGCCGCACTGGACCTCATCGTAGATCAACAGCAGGCCGTGCTGGTCGCAGAGCTGCCGCAGCCGCTTCAGCGATTGTGTCGGCACCGGGCGGATACCGCCCTCGCCCTGCACCGGTTCGATCAGGATCGCCGCGGTCTCCGGCGTGATCGCTTTTTCGGCGGCGTCGATATCGTCGAAGCCGACCTGGTCGAAACCCTCGACCTTGGGGCCGAAGCCTTCGAGATATTTGTACTGGCCGCCGGCCGCGATGGTCGCCAGCGTGCGGCCATGGAAGGCGCCCTCGAAAGTGATGACGCGGAAACGCTCGGGATGGCCCTTGACGAAATGGTAGCGCCGCGCCGTCTTGATCGCGCATTCCAGCGCCTCGGCGCCCGAATTGGTGAAGAACACCTTGTCGGCGAAGGTGGCGTCGGCCAGCCGCTCGCCGAGCCGGCTCTGCCCCGGGATCTCGTAGAGATTGGAGACGTGCCAGAGCTTGGCAGCCTGTTCAGTGAGCGCCGCGACCAGATGCGGATGGCCGTGGCCCAGCGAATTGACGGCTATGCCGCCGGCAAAGTCGAGATATCGCTCGCCCTTGTCGGTAACCAGCCAAGTGCCTTCCCCATGGTCGAAAGCCAGGGGTGCGCGAGCAAAGGTCTCGAAAAGCGCCGAACCGCTCATTATATGCGTCTCCGGAACCGGAAAATCAAAAAAGCCGCCAAAGCGGCGGCCTTTGCGGCTTATCGGGTTTTTCAGCCATGAAGTCAACGAAAACGTCGCGTAGTGGCGCGCGGCAAGCCTCCCGACGGGACGCCGGCTCATAAGTGAGCTGGCAAGTTGGGGAAAACCGAAAAAACCGATTCGTGTTGCACTTCGGACTCTTGTCACCGAGTCAGCGCATAAGGTAGTTGTAGTCGGGAAATAACTAGATTTCGTGCGGCGGACCTAATCACCAGATATATGTGGTGTCTGCCCCAGCAGTGGTGCTGGGCCGGGAATGGATTCCGATTGCCGTACGCTTAGCAGGAGCGCGGTCATGAATTGGACTGACGAGCGGGTCGAACTCTTGAGAAAACTGTGGTCGGAGGGTCTGAGCGCAAGCCAGATTGCTGCCCAGCTTGGAGGGGTCAGCCGCAATGCCGTCATCGGCAAGGTGCACCGGCTGAAATTGTCGGGCCGCGGGCGCGCCACGGCAGCGCCGGCACGCCAGAAGAAGACGGCGCAAGGGTCGGGCGCGCAGAAATCGGTGTCGCGCCCCGCGAGTGCGACCCGCCACGTCACGACATCGATCGGAGCAACGGCGCTGCAAGCGCAGTTCGATGCCGAGCCGGTGGCCCGCCACTATATCCGGCCGGTCGAGAATGTGGTGGTGCCGATCTCGCGGCATCTCCAGCTCACCGAACTCACCGAGCGCACCTGCAAATGGCCGAACGGCGATCCGCTGTCGGAGGACTTCAATTTCTGCGGCAACGAAGCCGCCGAAACCGGACCCTATTGTAAATACCATGCCCGCGTGGCGTTCCAGCCGGCAGCGGAGCGGCGGCGGAATAGATAAGGGACTAAGGCAGTAGGGCAGTAGGGCAGTATGTTTTGAATTTGCGCTCCCGAGCGTTTAGCCTACTGCCTACTGCCTACTGCCTACTGCCCTACTCTCACAGCCATCCATTCTTGCGAAACCGCCAGTAGAGGAAGCTGCAGATCAGCGCGATCGCCAGCAGCACCATCGGGTAGCCGTATTCCATCTTCAGTTCCGGCATGTCGCTGAAATTCATGCCGTATATGCCCGCGAAGGCTGTCGGCACGGCCAGGATTGCCGCCCATGAGGCGAGCTTTTTGGAGATCGCCGTTTCCTGGCTCTGGCCCACCAGCAGGCTCGCCTCGAAAGCAAAGGCCAGCACTTCGCGCAAGCTGTCGATCTTTTCCTGGACGGTGCGGATATGGTCGGTCACGTCGCGAAACAGCGGGTGCATGGCTGAATGGATCTGCGGCAGGTCGGCGCTGGTCAGCCGGCGGCAGACCTCCACCAGCGGCAGTGCGGCATTGCGCAGCCGCAACAGATCGCGACGCAGCATATAAAGGCGTTCGATATCGGGGCCGGTCATCGGCTTCAGCAGGACCCGGTCCTCGATCGCCTCGACCTCATCCTCGATCTGCTCGAGCACCGGCATGTAGTTGTCGACGATGAAATCGAGAATGGCATAGAGGACGAAATCCTCGCCCTTGGCCAGTGAATGCGGGCAGCTTTCCCAGTGCTGGCGCACCACAGCATAGGATGTCGAAGGGCCGTGCCTGACGCTGACGATGTAGCCGCTGCCCACGAACAGATGCGTCTCGCCGAAGGTGACGCGGCCCTCGATCAGCTGCGCGGTGCGGGCGACGATGAACAGCGCATCACCATATTGCTCGATCTTCGGCCGCTGGTGCGGATGCTCGGCATCCTCGATTGCGAGCTCATGCAGATGAAATTGCGCCTGCACGCGCAGCAGAAGCTCGCGGTCGGGTTCAAGCAGCCCGATCCACACGACGTGTCCCGCTTTCCTGGCCCATGTGCCGGCTTCCTCGATCGGGATGTCGGCGATGCGGCGCCCGGCTGTGTAGACGCTGGAGGCGATGACGGCCGATGTCGGCGGCGCGGGCTTGAAGTCCCGGACATATTCCATCGCAGCCTCCCGAAGCACTGCCTTTGCGGGGAACCAGCAGGCTTGCCTCAGGGATAGTCTAGCGCAATACGACCAAGCGTTCGAGAGAAAGTGCGTTCACTTGATCGGCTGCGTTGCGGAAAGGCCGATCTTGTCCGTCTTGTCGCCCTTCGGCCGGTCGGCAGGCATCTGGTCGCCGGTGACGATATAGTAGATCGTCTCGGCAATGTTGGTGGCATGGTCACCGATGCGTTCGATGTTCTTGGCGCAGAACAGCAGATGCGTGCAGGGCGTGATGTTGCGCGGATCTTCCATCATGTAGGTCAGCAATTCGCGAAACAGCGACGTGTACATGGCGTCGATCTGGTCGTCGCGGTCACGTACGAAGCCGATCCTTTCGACCGAGCGCGAGGCGTAGACGTCGAGCACTTCCTTGAGTTGGGTCAACGCCAGGTCGGCCAGGGCTTCGAGGCCGCGGAACAGGCTGGTCGGCTGGCGCCCGTCGGCAACCGCCACCACACGCTTGGCGACATTCTTGCCGAGATCGCCGACCCGCTCGAGATCGGCCGAGATGCGGATCGCGCCGACGATCTCGCGCAAGTCCGTCGCCATCGGCTGGCGCCGGGCGATGATGATGATTGCCCTGTCGTCGATTTCGCGCTGGCCTTCGTCGAGGACGGCGTCGTCGCGGATCACCTTCTGGGCAAGGCCGGGATCGGCATTGACCAAGGCGGAGATCGCCTGTTCGACCATGCGTTCGGCATGTCCGCCCATGGCGGCGATGCGCTTCGACAGATCTTTCAGCTCCTCGTCATAGGCGCTGACTATGTGCACGGACTGCATGACCGGATGCCTTCCCACGGATGATCTGATTTTGAGTCGTTTCCTCGAATCCCCGCTGATACGCTAACCGGATGACAGAAAAAAGAAATGGCACCTTGGAAACTAGGGCGGCTCAGGCCGCCGGCAAATGAACCGAGAAGGCGGCGCCCTTGCCGACTTCGGACTTGATCGAGAGCCTGGCGTTGTGGCGCGTCAGGATATGCTTGACGATCGACAGGCCAAGGCCTGTGCCCTTCTGGGTTCGACTGCTCTCGACGTCGACGCGATAGAAGCGCTCCGTGATGCGCGGAATGTGCTCCTCGGGAATGCCGGGGCCAAAATCCCTGATCGTCACGTCGATGCCCGCTTCGCCCTCGGCGTCGCCGCGCTCGATCGACACCACCACGCGGCCGCCCGACTGCCCATATTTGCAGGCGTTTTCCAGAAGGTTCTCGAAGACCTGGAACAGTTCGTCGCGGTCGCCCGGCACGTCGAGAGGGCCGTCGGCGAAATCCCGCTCGATGACGACGCCGTTTTCCCGCGCCAGCGGGGCCAGCGAATCGATGACGCTGTCGACGGTCTGGCGCAGGTCGACCTCGGTCCCCGGCCGCAGATAGGGCTTCATCTCCAGCCGCGACAGCGACAAAAGGTCATCGATCAGGCGTGCCATGCGGCCGGTCTGGTTCTGCATGATCTGCAGGAACTGCTCGCGCGCCGCCGGGTCATTGCGGGCCGGTCCGCGCAGCGTTTCGATGAAACCCGATATCGAGGCGAGCGGCGTGCGCAATTCGTGGCTGGCATTGGCGATGAAATCTGCGCGCATGCGGTCGATGCGGCGCGCTTCGCTCTGGTCCTTGAACACCATCACGTAGAGATCAGTGCCGTGACCGACGGAGGAGGCACTGACCCGGTAAGTCCGCTCGACCGGCAGCCTCTCGGTGTAATCGATGACATCCGACGCGACCTCGCCCGACAGCACGCCGTCCAGAAAAGCCTGCATTTCCGGCGCCCGGAATTTCAGCGACAACGATACGCCAGGC
Source organism: Mesorhizobium sp. B2-4-1 (assembly GCF_006442185.1). NCBI lineage: Bacteria > Pseudomonadati > Pseudomonadota > Alphaproteobacteria > Hyphomicrobiales > Phyllobacteriaceae > Mesorhizobium > Mesorhizobium sp. B2-4-1. The sequence continues at coordinate 89,510 of NZ_VFVN01000005.1, forward strand.
GCGATGCCGCCGAAGGCGGCGAAGGCGGCGGCGTTGGCATGAACGATGGCCGCGGCATGGTCGAAGATGATCAAGGGGTCGGCGACGGCCGCCGCCAGATATTCGCCGGACAGGCGTTGCAGGCCGATGGCCTCGATCGCCGCGCCGCTTTCGCCGGGCTGGCGCGTGGCTCCAGCCGGTATCATCGCCGCCACCAGCAGCAAAGCCAGCGCCGGCAGCAGCACATAGGCGGAAATGCCCGCAAAGGCATAAACCGCCATGACCGCGACAAGACCGGCGACCAGCAACCATCGGCTGTTCCACAGCCGCGCGGCAAGCGCCTGCGTCACGCCCTTCTCATCTGCGCCCTGGTCCGCCATTCGCGCCTGCGCCCCGCTCCCGGTCCGGCAATTTCGCTGGACCGGCCTGGCGCATGACGCCGAAAAATCAGAATCGATTTTCGGAAAGGATCATGCGCAAAATCCAAAAGTGCAGCGCCCTTTGCGTCTGAAGCGGCGCGCGGCACTGCAATGGCTCAATAGCACGAGTCCGTAAGCTGGAAAGGTTCGTCTCGATGAAAAAAGCCAAGGAAAACACCGCCGCGCCGACCCCGGGGCCGCTGAAGCTCAGGATCAACGGCAAGGAGCGGGAGTTCGACATCGAGAATCCAGCACTGCCGGACTGGATCGAGGAGCGCAAGCTGACCGCGGGCGGCTATCCCTACGACAAGAAGATGAAAAGCGACGAATATGACGAGACGCTCGAGGCATTGCAGATCGAGCTGGTCAAGGCGCAGGCGTGGCTGCAGTCGACAGGCAGGCGGATGATGGCGCTGTTCGAGGGCCGCGACGCGGCCGGCAAGGGCGGCACGATTTTCGTCCTGCGCCAGTACCTCAATCCGCGCACGGCACGCAACGTGGCGCTGACCAAGCCGACGCCGACCGAGCTGGGGCAATGGTACTACCAGCGTTATGCGGACCACTTCCCGACCGCGGGCGAATTCGTCACGTTCGACCGTTCCTGGTACAACCGCGCCGGCGTCGAACCGGTGATGGGCTTCTGCACGCCAGAACAGCACGAGAAGTTTCTCGACGAGACACCGCACTTCGAAAGGATGATCGTCAATGACGGCATCCACTTCTTCAAATTCTGGCTGAACATCGGCCGGGAAACGCAGCTCGAGCGATTTCACGATCGCCGCCACAGTCCGCTGAAGAGCTGGAAGTTTTCGCCGATCGACATTGCCGGCATTACCAAGTGGGACGATTACACCAGGGCGCGCGATACCATGTTCGAGCGCACCCACAAGGAATTCGCTCCGTGGATCATCGTGCGTGCCAACGACAAGCGCCGCGCGCGGCTGGCGGTGATGCGGCGCATCCTCCTGTCGCTGCCTTATGACGGCCGCGACCTCGACATCATAGGCAAGGAAGACAAGAAAATCATCGGCGAAGGGCCGTCATTCCTGGCAAAACAGGACTGACGGTGCCTGCGCCACGCGGCACTGGACCGCGTGGCGCAACGCCTTCGGCGCGACGCTCAGGCCGCCAACCGGGCAATCCGCTGCAGCCGCCGCAGCGTGGTGTCGTCCTGCAGCGCCTGCTGGAACAGCGAGATCTCCTGATCGATGCGTTCGCAAAGTTCCGCGGGGTTCCCCTTGAGCAGGCCCCGCGTCTGCAGCAGCGCGGCGACCGGCTTCCTGGCGAGCTGCCTTGCCCGGCCGAGGGTTGCCTCCTCGACGCTGCCTTCGGAGACAATCTCGGCGACCAGCCCGAGCGCCCTGGCGTCGTCGGCGCGCAGCGTGTCGCCGAGGCAGAAAAAGCGGAAGGCGCCGGCGTAGCCGAGCTTCTGCGGCGCCAGGATGCTGGTCGCGGCATCCGGCACTAGGCCGAAATCGACGAACGGCACCCGGAACGTGCTTTCGGCGGACGCGATCACCATGTCGCAATGGAACAGGATGGTGCAGCCAACGCCGACCGCATCGCCGTCGACACAGGCCAGTATGGGTTTGGGGAACGTCGCCAGCGTGCGGAACATGTCGGTGACGGCGGCGATCAGCTTCTGGTGCTTGGTAGCGTCGAGAAATTCGGAAAAATCGCCGCCGAGGCAGAAGCAGCCCGCCAGACCGCGCAGCACGACGACACGCACATCGTCATTGTCGGCGGCTTCGTGAAATGTCCTGGCCAGGCTTTCATAGGCCCTTCTGTCGAGCACCGGCCGGCCGTCGGTCGACGAGACCGTGACGATCAGCGTGTGGTTGCGCAGTTCGGGTTGCGGGTGCGCGTTCATGGCCGTTTCCGATCTCATGACGCCCGCCTTTGCCCGAACATATCGGGATATCCCCTGGCCAGAACGGGAGCGTGGTGATTGCGGCGCGAACGCACCACATCCAGCGTGTGCTCATTGAAGGTGAGCAGCGTCGCGACGACCTGCTGGTTGCCATAGGTGCGCTGATAGCCCAGCGGCGTGGCCAGGAAATGCAGCTGCAGCGCGCGCAGCACCCACATCGGCTCGAACTCGATGATCACCTTGTCGACGCCGCGCTTCAGCCCCCACTCGACGAAGCCGGCAATGAGCTCGGTACCGACGGTCGAAACGCCTCGGCGGCCGTCGCGAAAGCCGGGAGCGACCGCATAGCGGGTCAGTTCCCAGATGTTCGGACCCGACGGCGGCGTTCCCACGGAAAGATCGGCCAGCACCTCCGTTAGCAGATGCGGCCGCGTGGTCGGCAACATCCTCTGATAGCCCGCGACCTCGTTGCCTCTGATGACGATCTGATGCACCGCTTCGTCATGATCGAACTGGTCGATCTCGAATCCATCGGGGCGCCGCAGGTCCTCCCACCCCATTTCCTCGACAAAAATCCTGTAGCGCAGCCGATGCACGGCCTCCCACAGATCGGGATGTTCCATCAGTTCTTTTGTTGTAAGGGAAAAAATCATTTTGCCGTCTCCTGTTCAAGAGGAAGATACGGCCGTGCCCTCGCAAGAAAATTACGCGATCACGTAGGCAGGAATTTCTAGGCCGACCCGGCCGACCTAACTAATATAGCCGCGCCTTAACGCTTCAGCGACTGCCTGTACGCGGTTGACGGCGCCGAGTTTGCTTTTGGCGTTAAGGAGGTGTTTCTCCGACGTGTGTTCGGAGATGCCGAGGATTTGCGAAATCTCCCATTCGGACTTGCCGACGGCGGCCCATTGCAGGCATTCGCGTTCGCGCGGCGTCAGCTCGACATTATCGATGGTCTTGCTGGCCTTCGTGTGAAGCTGCATGGCCCGGCCCACCGCATAGGTCGACACCAGCGACACCAGGCCGAACTCGGCGGCGGACAGTTCCACGGCCTCGCCACCCAGTGACACCATGACGATCTGGCCGTCGAGCGTGATCAGCGGGAAGGCCAGCCCGTCGCGCAGCTTGAACACGACGGCGTCGCCCATCACTTCGCCGCTGCTTCTGTCGATGCTAACGCCCTGGGCCGCTTCCCGCCACTGGAACGGTGCCTGCAACTGTTTCATGTGGCTGACGATCGGGTCGTGATCGACATAGTTGCGCGCCACGTAGCGCTCCAACCATTCGACAGGCCAGTCGCAAAGCAGCACATGCTGCTTTTGCTGGCCGGTCGGCGTGCCCGGTTGCGGTACGGTGCCCGCCATCAGAGCGGTCAGGCCAAAATCCGACGTTATGCCCAACAGCCTCTCGCAAACCGCAGCCGCCGTTCCGGCTTGCTGCAGGTGATCTATGTATTCCAGCGTGCGATCGAACTGACCCATCGCAACATCAAACCCCATGTTGCCTCGTTGAAATCGATGATCCGTGCCTTGTTGGCACTTCGCCACCGACCAGGGATTGCAAAGCGTTGCCTTGTGGTTGTGGTTCTCGACCCTGGTCCCCACCCGGGCAGCCACCGCTGTTTGCAAACCTGCTAAAGCATATCCTGAAATCGACGCGTTGAAATCAAAAAGCATTGTGCCTGTACTATTTTCGTACCAGAACCGATGCGAACACAGGTGCGGTGGAAGTTTATCATGGCGTTCCAGCGGAGGTCTCTCGTCCTTGCGTCGATGCTGATCGCGTCGCTGGCGTTGGGTGAGCGCGCGCGCGCGGCCGAGCCGCAGGTGCCGGTGCTGTGGGATGCCAAGGAGCGGCTACCGAAACCGGATCTCTCCGCACTGCCGCGGCTGCGGTTCCTGACCACCACCGATTTCCCGCCCTTCAACTTCCTGGACGCCGCGGGAAAGCTGTCCGGTTTCCACATCGACCTGGCGCGCGCCATCTGCGCCGAGCTCGGCATCGTCGACAAATGTCAGATCCAGGCATTGCCCTGGGCCGAGCTCGAAGGAGCGCTTGAGAAAGGCGAAGGCGAAGCGATCATCGCCGGCATCGCCGCGACGCCGCAGTCACGCCAGACATACGCCTTCTCGCGGTCCTACCTGCAATTTCCGGCGCGCTTCATCATGCCGAAGGGCGAGGCGCTGACCGAGCCGCTGTTCGCCAAGCTGCGCGGCAAGCGTGTCGGCGTGATATCAGGCTCGGCGCATGAGCGCATGCTGCGCGATTATTTCAACACCGTTCAGGTCGTCACCTTCGACAGGCCGGAAGACCTCTACGCCAACCTCAAGGCCGGCAAGATCGATGCCGCCTTCGGCGACGGCATGCGTTTCGCCTTCTGGCTGGGCGGTTCGGATGCGGCCGGCTGCTGCCGCTTTGCCGGCGGACCTTATCTGGCGCCGGAATATCTGGGTTCGGGCATGGCCGTCGCCGCCCGATCCGATGACCCGGCGCTGGCCGCCGCTCTCGACTACGCGCTGCAGGAGATTTCGCTGAAAGGCACGTTCGCCGAGTTCTACCTGCGCTATTTCCCGGTCAGTTTCTTCTGATCCGGTCCCGGTCAGCTTTTTCTGATCCGGTCCCGATCAGTTTCTTCCGGTCGGTTGAGTGTCGCCGCTCAGGTCAGCGTGCGCAGGCGCGCCTTGGCCGCACGGGCGATCGCCGCGACGGTCAGCGTGTCGAGATCGAGCTTGAGGCGAATGAGTTGGAGCACCCGCACCTCCTCCATCCGCATTTCGAGATCGACGGCCGCGACCTCGAAAGCGGCCGCATAGGCGGTGTCGCGCAGGCGCTCCGGCAGGGCCTCGGCCACGCTTGCCAGGACACCCTCCAGCCCGCCCTTTTCATGCAGCTTCTTCTGGCAGGCTTGGGCGACGCCAACCAGGCGGTCGTGGTCGAAATCCTCGAATACCGGCCATGAGCGGACGACCTCGCCGATCCGCGCCAGCTCGACATCCGTCATGTCGCGGTCGGAGGCGGAGGTGATGACCATCAGGTAGATCAGCGCTTCATGCGGGGTCGGCATTCAACAACTCCTCGATACGGGCTGCGAAGGTAGGAACGCGTTCCCTGCGCTGCAAGGAAAAAGCGCCGCGCTCGTTGACGCTCCGGTCAGGCGCGCATAGAGACCGGTTGAAAATCCTCACTTGCGGCTTTGCCGGCGTCTAATTTGGAAAACAGTGACATGGCGGGATCAAACATCATCGATCTCAATCCCGAAGTGCTGACGGCGGCGGCCGAAAGCAAGGCGTGGCCGTTCGAGGAAGCTCGCAAGATCATTGAGCGCTACAAGGGCCGCGAACTCCCGCAAACGGTGCTGTTCGAAACCGGATATGGCCCGTCCGGCCTGCCGCATATCGGCACGTTCGGCGAGGTGGCGCGCACGTCGATGGTGCGGCATGCCTTCCGCGTCATCACGCAGGACAAGGTCGCCACCAAGCTGCTGTGCTTTTCCGACGACATGGACGGCATGCGCAAGATACCCGACAGCGTGCCGGATCGCGCGGCGCTGGAGCCGCACCTGCACAAGCCGCTGTCTTCGGTGCCCAACCCTTTCGGCGGCGATTATGCGAGTTTCGCCGACCACAACAACGCGATGCTCTGCCGCTTCCTCGACACGTTCGGCTTCGACTACGAGTTCGCCAGCGCGACGCAGTACTACAAGACCGGCCGCTTCGACGCGATGCTGTTGCGCGCGGCCGAACGCTACGACCAGATCATGGCGGTGATGCTGCCGACGCTTGGCGAGGAGCGGCAGGCGACCTACAGTCCGTTCCTGCCGATCTCGCCGAAGAGCGGCCGCGTGCTCTACGTTCCCATGAAGCATGTCGATGCCAGGGCGGGCACCATCACCTTCGACGATGACGGTACCGAGACCACGCTTCCGGTTACCGGCGGCAAGGTGAAGCTGCAGTGGAAGCCCGATTTCGGCATGCGCTGGGCGGCCCTTGGCGTCGATTTCGAGATGTTCGGCAAGGACCATCAGACCAATGCGGTGGTCTATGACCGCATCTGCAACATCCTCGGCGGGCACGCGCCGGAACATTTCGTCTACGAGCTGTTCCTGGACGAGAACGGCCAGAAGATCTCCAAATCCAAGGGCAATGGGCTGACCATCGACGAATGGCTGACTTACGCGCCGACGGAGAGCCTGGGACTCTATATGTACCAGCGGCCGCGACAGGCCAAGAAGCTCTATTTCGACGTCATCCCGCGGGCCGTGGACGAATATTACACCTTCCTTGCAGCCTATCGGAGGCAGGACTGGAAGGAACGGCTGGGCAACCCGGTCTGGCACATGCACGACGGCAATCCGCCCGCCATCGACATGCCCGTGCCGTTCTCGCTGCTGCTCAACCTGGTCAGCGCCTCCAATGCGCAGAATAAGGACGTGCTGTGGGGCTTCATCTCGCGCCATGTCCGGGGCGTGACGCCGGCGACCCACCCTGAGCTCGACAGGCTGACGGGTTATGCGATCCGCTATTTCGACGATTTCGTGAAGCCGACGAAGACCTTCCGCGCGCCCGACGACGTCGAGCGGGAGGCGCTGGAAGCGTTGGATCAGGCGCTTGGCGCCCTGCCGGCGGGCTCGGACGGCGAGGCGATCCAGAACGCCGCGCTCAACGTCGCCCGCAAGGTGGAACGCTATCAGGATCATTCCAAGAAGAGCCCCGAAGGTGGTCCGGGCGTTTCGGGCGCCTTCTTCCAGATGATGTACCAGGTGCTGATCGGGCAGGAGCGCGGACCGCGCTTCGGCTCGTTCGCGGCACTCTACGGCATCGCCGAGACGCGCGGGCTCATTCAGAAGGCGTTGGCTGGTCAGCTGGCTTGAGAATGCCGCCGACCTCTTCCAAGATCGAGCCCGGCGCTTGCGGCGCCGGGGCGCGCGCGGCCGGCATCGAAGGCACGCCTGAAAGGCTTGGCGCCGATCCGAAAATGCCTTTCCTTTCGCTGCGCGCTTTTTCCCCGACTTCGACGTAAGGGCCGCCTTTGGCGGCGCGCGCCCAGCCGTTCTCGACCAGCCATCGGCCGACATCCTGCTTGCCGATCCGGCAGTCGGCGGCGATCAGGTCGCGGCCGCCTTCCGGCGGCACGGCGCAGACCACCGCCCGGCCGCGCAGGAAGGCGCGGAACGCCGTGCGCGCGCGGACGCCGCAGGGCCAGGATTTACCGTCCGAGGTGCAGGTCTCGTCCTGCCCGACAATGTCGACGCCGGAAACCGCGACAGAATAGCCCTTCGCCTCGATCAGTCCGGCGGCGGGCGCGACCGGCTGGAACAGCTTCGTCCCTTTCCAGTCGTCCGGCATTTTCGGCTTGGGCGGCATGGCCAGCGCCAGCTTGCTCAACGGCGCGCGCGGCTCCACCCGCTCCAGCTCCTTGCTGGGAAGCTCCGGCGGCGCCACGACTTGGGGATCGATCGCACGCGAGTGCGGGCTAGCGGCGGGGGGCGGCGGAGCGGCAATGGCCGATGTGGCCGGCTCCTCCGGCACGCCGTCGGTGCCTGGCTGAGAGACCGTATCGGCGCTCGGATCGATCTGTTCCACCGCGACGGCAGCTTCGCCGCTCTTCAGCGCGCGGCCGCCGGCGACTACCAGCGCGGCCATTCCAGGGACCATCAGAACCGCAAGGACAAGATGAGGAAGCCGCACCAGCCCGCACCCTATTGGCTTGCCCAGACGATCCGCGCCACCCATTCAACCTCGCGCATGGGAATGTCGCGGTCCGGATGATCGGGATTGAGCGAAACCAGTGCGATCGACCTGGCGGTCTGGCGATCGAGCACCTTGGCCATCACCTCGCCGCCCGTCGTCTTGACGACGACGCGATCGCCCTTGCGGATGAGGGCTGCCGGCTCGACGATGAGCACGTCGCCATTGCGGTAGAGCGGCAGCATTGAATCGCCTTGCACCTGAAGCGCATAGGAACTCTCGGTCGATTGCGCCGGCAGTTCCACCAGATCCCAGCCTTGACCGGCCGGGAAGCCGGCATCGTCGAAAAACCCGCCGGCGCCGGCCTGGGCAAAGCCGAGCAGCGGAACGGCACGCCCGCGGGCGGGCATCGCGCCGTGGCCGGCCCGACCTTCTATCAGCCCGGTGAATTCGTCGAGCGAAGCGCCCGTCGCCTCGATGATCTTGGCCAGCGATTCGGTCGAGGGCCAGCGTGGCCTGCCGTCCGACGACAGTCGCTTCGACTTGTTGAAGGCAGTCGAATCAAGGCCGGCCCGCTTCGCCAAGCCGGAAGCCGAGAGCGAATACCGCTCGGCCAGAGCGTCGATGGCGGCCCAAACACGGTCATGCGAGAGCAATTCCGCTCTCCTTGCAAAAAGGAAAAAATGCCTTTCCTTTCTAGTCTTCGAATGAAGGTTTGTCCACCGGCTGTGGCATCGCATCACATCTTCCTGCTGGCCGCGCCAATTCCGGTTCCCGGGTCACCGATCCGCTTGGCCTGCTCGCGGAGGTTCCGGTGCGAGGCCATGAACGCCCGCTCGGCTTCGCTGGGCGGACGCGGCTGGGCGGAGCGGCCAAGCGCGGCGACGACCTCGTCAATATCGAGAAAGCGCCGGGCGGCGCGGTCGTAGACGCCGGCTGTCGTCATGATCAATGCGGCGGTCTCGCCATTGTCGAGGACGAAACGGTGCTTGCCGATGACCTGGCTGCCTTCCCAGGTCTCGATCGAAGACACCACTTCGAAACGCCGCCACAGTTTGATCTCACGCACATAGGCCGATTGCAGCCCGCCGATCATCGGCGCCCAGCCATTCGTTCTCGCCAGAGTGATGAGGCCGGCGCGGATGAAGATATCGATGCGGCCAAGGTCCGCCAGCATCATATAGCGGGCATTGTTGAGATGGCGGTTGAAATCGATGTCCGTCGGCAGGCAGCGAAAGGCCAACCGGCTTTCATCACCCATCTGGTAGGAGCCACGGCTGCCCGCCGTGGCCATCATACGCGCAAGGCGCCCCCAGACATACATTACGGCGCGGCGCGTCTTTTCGGACGCGCAAGGGACGCCGCGGCACCTTTGATTCCGACCACGCTCAGGCCGCCTGCTTCACGTCGCCCTTCGCGTAGGGGTCGAAGCGCTGGTAGAAAGTCTCGCCCTTTTCGGCCATGTCGAGCAGCAGCCTGGGCACCTTGAACTCGGCGCCGTATTTCTTCTGCAAGCCCTTTGCGATCTTGACGAACTGCCCGGCGCCGATGCCGTCGATGTAGGACAGCGCGCCGCCCGTATAGGGCGCGAAGCCGAAGGCCAGGATCGAGCCGACATCGGCCTCGCGCGGATCGGTGACGATGCCCTCCTCCATCACCCGAGCCGCTTCCAACGCGATGGTGACCAGCAGGCGCTGCTGCAATTCCGCATAGTCGACCTTCTCCGGCTTGAGCTGCGGATAGAACTCCCTAAGGCCCGGCCACAGCTTCTTCTTGGCCGGCTTGGCCGGATAGTCATAGAAGCCCTTGCCGTTCTTGCGGCCGAAGCGGCCGTGGTCGTCGACCATGGTGTTGATCAGCGCCATCTGCTTCGGGTCGACCGCCTTGTCGCCGAGATCCCTGATGGTCTGCTTCATGATCTTCTGGGCGAGGTCGATGGCCGTCTCGTCGGTCAGCGCCAGCGGGCCGACCGGCATGCCGGCGGCCTTGGCGGCGTTCTCGATCATCGGCGCCGGAACGCCCTCGATCAACATCTTGTAGGCTTCCGACATATAGCGCAGGACGCAGCGGTTGACGTAGAAACCGCGCGTATCGTTGACGACGATCGGCGTTTTCTTGATGGCGCGCACGAAGTCGATCGCGGTGGCCAGCGCCTTGTCACCGGTCTTCTTGCCAAGGATGATTTCGACCAGCATCATCCTGTCGACGGGCGAGAAGAAATGGATGCCGATGAAATTCTTCGGCCGCGCCGAATTCTTGGCCAGGGCGGTGATCGGAATGGTCGAGGTGTTCGACGCCAAGACCGCCGACGACTTCAGCACCGCTTCCGCCTGTTCGGTGGCGCTTTTCTTCACCGCGGAATCCTCGAACACCGCCTCGACCACGAGATCGCAGCCGGCAAGGTCGGCATAGTCCGATGTCGGCGTGATCAGCGACAGGAGCCTGTCCTTGTCCTCAGGCTTGGCACGGCCCTTCTTCACCTGATCCGAGATCAGGCCATCCGAATGGGCCTTGCCCTTCTCGGCGGACTCCATGTCGCGGTCGAGCAGCACCACCGGAATGCCGGCTTTGGCCGTGACATAGGCGATACCGGCGCCCATGAAGCCGGCGCCGAGAATACCGATCTTCTTGAACCTGGTTTCCGGCACGCCGGCCGGGCGGCGCGCGCCCTTGTTGAGTTCTTGCAACGACACGAACAGCGAGCGGATCATCGCCGCCGCTTCCTTGGTCTGCATGATCTCCGTGAAATAGCGCTGTTCGATCCTGAGCGCGGTGTCGAACGGCACCAACAGGCCCTCATAGACGCATTTCAGGATCGCCGCGGCGGCCGGATAATTGCCATAGGTCTCGCGGCGCAGGATGGCGATGGCCGGCGGCCACAGATTGGCGCCCGCCGCCGAATAGACCGGACCGCCGGGCAACTTGAATCCCTTCTCATCCCACGGCGCTACCGGCTTGAGGCCGTTCCTGATCATGGCCTTCGCAGTCTCGACCAGCTTGGCCGGCTCGGCGATCTCGTGGATCAGGCCCATCGACTTCGCCTTCTGCGGCGACAGGTTCTGGCCGGAGGTCAGCATTTGCAGCGCCTGCTGCTGGTCGGTGAGACGCGGCACCCGCTGGGTGCCGCCGGCGCCCGGGAAAATACCGATCTTCACCTCGGGGAGCGCCATCTTCACCTTGTCGGAATCGGCGGCGACGCGGCCATGGCAGGCCAGCGACATTTCGAATGCACCGCCCATGCAGGTGCCGTTGATTGCCGAAACCCACGGCTTGCCCGACGTCTCCAGCTTCCGGAACAGGCCGGTCATGGTGCCGGCGTTTTCGAACAGCGCCCTGGTGGCCTTTTCGAGATCCTTGCCCTTTTCAACCGCGAAGGTCGTCAGCATCTTCTGGAGCATGGTGATGTCGGCGCCGCCTGAGAACGTATCCTTGCCGGAGGTGATGACCGCGCCCGTGATGGCGGCGTCGCCCGCCACCTTATCGACGATGGCGTTCAGCTCGCGCATCACCTCCTCGGTGAAGACGTTCATCGAGCGGTCCCGCATGTTCCAGGTGACCAGCGCAATGCCGTCGGCGTCGATGTCGAGGGTGAAATTGGTGTAGCTCATCGTTTCTCTCCCCGTCAGACGCGTTCGATGATGGTTGCGGTGCCCATGCCGGCGCCGATGCACAGCGTCACCAGCGCGGTGTTGAGATCGCGGCGCTCGAGCTCGTCCAGCACGGTGCCGAAGATCATCGCGCCGGTGGCGCCCAGCGGATGGCCCATGGCGATGGCGCCGCCATTGACGTTGATCCTGTCGTGCTCGATATCGAAGGCCTGCATGTAGCGCAGCACCACGGAGGCGAAGGCCTCGTTGAGCTCGAACAGATCGATGTCCGACAGCTTCATCTTGGCGCGCTTCAACAGCTTCTCGGTGACGTCAACGGGGCCGGTCAACATCAGCACCGGCTCGGAGCCGATGTTGGCGAAGGCGCGGATGCGCGCGCGCGGTTTCAGGCCCATGGCCTTGCCGGCCCTCTTCGAACCGAGCAGCACGGCCGCCGCGCCATCGACGATGCCCGACGAATTGCCGGCATGGTGGACGTGATTGACCTCCTCCACTTCCGGATGCTTCTGCACCGCGACGGCGTCGAAGCCGCCCATTTCGCCGGGCGTGACGAAGGAGGGATTGAGCGAGGCCAGCGACTGCATGTCGGTCGATGGGCGCATATGCTCGTCATGGTCGAGGATGGTGAGGCCATTCTGATCCTTGATCGGAATCACCGAATTCTTGAAGCGGCCATCGGCCCAGGATTTTGCCGCGCGCTTCTGGCTCTCGACGGCGTAGGCGTCGACATCGTCCCGGCTGAAGCCGTATTTTGTGGCGATCAGGTCGGCCGAAATACCTTGCGGCACGAACCAGCCGGGCAGGCCGACCGAAGGGTCCATGAACCAGGCGCCACCCGAGGCGCCCATGCCGACGCGCGACATCGATTCGACACCGCCGGCAATGACGATCTCATCGGCGCCCTGGGCTATCTTGGCGGCGCCGAAATTGATGGCGTCGAGGCCGGAGGCGCAGAAGCGCGAGATCTGCATGCCGGGCGCCGAGGTCGCGTAGCCGGCCTCGAAGGCCGCGGCGCGCGGAATGACCGACCCCGCCTCGCCGACCGGGTCGACACAACCGAAGATGATGTCGTCGACAGTTGCAGTGTCGAGCCCGTTGCGGTCGCGCAGCGCCTCCAGCGTCCTGGCGGCGAGCCGCACTGCCGGCACTTCGTGCAGCGAGCCATCCTTCTTGCCCCTGCCGCGCGGCGTGCGAACGGCGTCATAGACGTAAGCTTCGGCCATTTTCCTGCTCCTTGGGTTTGCCGACCGATGCTCAGAGCGAGCGGCCGATCAGCAATTTCATGATCTCGTTGGTGCCGCCATAGATGCGCTGGACGCGGGCGTCGCGGAACATGCGGGCGATCGGATATTCATTCATGTAGCCATAGCCGCCATGCAATTGAAGGCATTCGTCGACGACTTTGCCCTGCAGGTCGGAAAGCCAGTACTTGGCCATCGACGCCGTCACCGGATCGAGACCGCCATCGATGTGGCGCGCCACGCAATCATTGTAGAAGACGCGGCCGATCGTGGCCTCGGTCTTCAGTTCGGCCAGCTTGAACTGGGTGTTCTGGAAATCGATGACCGCCTTGCCGAACGCCTTGCGCTCCTTGACGTATTCGATGGTCAGCGCCAGCGCGCGCTCGACCATGGCAATCGCGCCTGTGCCGATCTGCAAACGCTCCTGCGGCAATTGCTGCATGAGCTGGATGAAGCCTTGTCCCTCCTCGTGGCCGAGCAGGTTGGAGGTCGGCACACGCGCATCGTTGAAGAACAGCTCCGATGTGTCATTGGCCTTCAAGCCGATCTTGTCGAGGTTGCGGCCGCGCTCGAAGCCGTCGACCTCGTCGGTCTCGACGACGATCAGCGAAGTCCCCTTGGCGCCCTTGTCCGGATCGGTCTTGGTGACGACGATGATGAAATTGGCGAGCTGGCCATTGGTGATGAAAGTCTTGGAGCCATTGATCTTGTATTGGTTGCCGTCCCTCTCGGCCCGCGTCTTGACGCCTTGCAGGTCGGAGCCGGCGCCGGGCTCCGTCATGGCGATGGCGCCGATCAGTTCGCCGGTGGCGAGCTTCGGCAGCCATTTCTTCTTTTGCTCCTCCGAGCCGTAGTGGAGGATGTAGGGGGCGACGATCGAATTGTGCAGACCGATGCCGAAGCCGTCGACGCCGACATGGCCGATGGCCTCGATGATGGCGCTCTCATGGGCGAAGGTGCCGCCCGATCCGCCATATTCCTCCGGCATTGAGGCGCAGAGCAGGCCGGCGGCACCGGCCTTCAGCCAGCTCTCGCGGTCGACCATTTCGTTCTTCTCGAACTCGTCGTAACGCGGCGCGATCTCTTCGGACATGAAGCGGTGCGCCATGTCGTAGAGCATGCCGACCTCGTCCGCCGCCCAGGCGGGCTTCGGCAGGCCAAGGATTTCGGCTGGGTTGGTCATGCGATGATCTTCCTCCCAAGGTCTGCCATCGAAATTGAGATCCGCGCACTGTCGCGGCGCCCCCTCCCGGCCCCTCTGGACCGCCCTCCCCTCAAAGGGAGAGGGACCATTTCTAGAACGCTTCCGCCGGCAGTGCCATCAACGTATCGGCGCCACTGGAGATGCGGGCGAGACGCGTCGCGGTTTCCGGCATGATCCGCTCCATGAAGAAGCGCGCCGTCACCAGCTTGTTGTCGTAGAAGGACGACGCGCCGTTGGCGCCCGGCTTGCCTTGGGCGGCCCTGGCCATCTGCGCCCACATATAGCCGAGCGCCACGAGGCCGAAGAGATGCATGTAGTCGGTCGAGGCGGCGCCGGCATTGTCGGGCTTGGCCATGCCGTTCTGCAGCAGCCACATGGTCGCCGTCTGAAGATCGTTGAGGCTCTTCTTCAATGCCTTGGTGAAGGGGGCCATCTTCTCGTCGGCGCGGTTCTCTTCGCAGAATTCGCCGACTTCCTTGAAGAACAACTGCACCGCGCGGCCGCCGTTCAGACCCAGCTTGCGGCCGACGAGGTCGAGCGCCTGGATGCCGTTGGCGCCTTCATAGATCATGGCGATGCGGGCATCGCGCACGAACTGGCTCATGCCGTGCTCTTCGATGTAGCCATGGCCGCCGAACACCTGCTGCGCCATCACGGCGTGATCGAAGCCCTTGTCGGTGAGCACGCCCTTCACCACCGGCGTCATCAGCCCTGTGTAGTCGTCGGCCGCCTGGCGGTCCTTGTCGTCGGCGGAGCGATGGGCGATGTCCGACTTGATCGCCGTCCACAGCGCCAGCGCGCGGCCGGCCTCGTTGAAGGCTCTCATGGTCATCAGGCTGCGGCGGATGTCGGGATGGACGATGATAGGATCGGCCTTCTTGTCCGGCGCCTTCGGCCCCGACAGCGAGCGGCCCTGCAAGCGGTCCTTGGCGTAGGCGACGGCGTTCTGGTAGGCAATCTCGGACAGCGAAAGCCCCTGCAGGCCGACGCCGAGCCGCGCCTCGTTCATCATCGTGAACATCGCCTTGAGACCGCCATTGGCCTCGCCCAGCAGCGTGCCTTGCGCCTCGTCATAATTCATGACGCAGGTCGAATTGCCGTGGATGCCCATCTTTTCCTCGATCGAACCGCAGGAGACGGTGTTCCTCTCATCGGGATTGCCAGAAGCATCGAGCTTGAGCTTCGGCACGATGAACAGCGAGATGCCCTTCACCCCTTCGGGCGCCCCCTCGATGCGGGCCAGCACCAGGTGGACGATGTTGTCCGCCATGTCGTGCTCGCCGGCCGAGATGAATATCTTCTGGCCCGAGATCTTGTAAGTGCCGTCGCCATTCGGCACGGCCTTGGTGCGCAGCAGGCCCAGATCGGTACCGCAATGCGGCTCGGTCAGGTTCATGGTGCCGGTCCAGGCGCCCTCGACCATCTTCGGCAGCCATTTGGCTTTCTGCTCGTCGGTGCCATGGGTGATGATCGCCGCGATCGCGCCCTGCGTCAGGCCCGGATACATCATCAGCGACATATTGGCCGACACCATATACTCGGCCACGGCGGTATGCACGGCATAGGGCAGGCCTTGGCCGCCGAACTCGACGGGCGCCGCCAGCCCCATCCAGCCGCCCTCGCGATACTGATCGAAGGCTTCCTTGAAGCCCTTCGGCGTCGTCACCGAGCCATCGTCATGGCGCACACAGCCTTCCATGTCGCCGACACGGTTGAGCGGATGCATGACGTTTTCCGCGAGCTTGGCGCCCTCGGCGAGGATCGCCTCCAGCACGTCGGGCGTTGCATCAGAAAAGCCGGGGAGATTGGAATGGCGCTGGTAGCCCAGCACCTCGTTGAGCACGAACAGCGTATCCTGCACCGGCGCCCTGTAGATCGGCATGCTCTTCTCCACCCTGCGGACCTGATCCGAAACCCCCGAATTCATGTCAGGCGGCATGCGGACCCGTGTTCAGCGGGAGATAACAAAAATTGACGTTTGCGTAAACGTCAATTCAGCCGATGCGACAAAATTTCTCCTGCACCGCAGCAAACCGCACGCGATGCAGTACATGTGTTGGAACCCTCAATGACAAAAGCCGCGTGGCGCTCGCCACACGGCTTTTTTCGATCATGGATGTTGCGCCGCAAGGCGGCGGCCCAAATCAGCCGGCGACGCTCGCCTGCGGCGCCGAGCGCTCGACCAGCATCTGCCGGACGGCAGCCATGGAGGTGCTCAACTCGCTGATGGCGTCATCGATGAGCGTGCGCTGCTTCTGGAGGCGGGCAAGCTGCTTCTCCGACTTGTCCAATGCCAGCCGCAACTGCTTGGTGTTGGAGCCGGTGGGATCATAGAGATCCATCATCTGCTTGACGTCGCGCAACGAGAACCCGACCTTGCGGCCGAGCAGGATCAGTTTCAGCCGAACCCTGTCGCGGCGCGTGTAGAGGCGGGTTGAACCGTCGCGCTGCGGGTTGAGCAGGCCCTTGTCTTCGTAGAAACGCAGCGTGCGCAGCGTCACGCCATATTTCTTGGCCATTTCGCCGATGCGGACGAGGTCCTCGCCCGAGTCGACGGATATAGTGTTGGTATTGGCCGCGGTCTCGCCGGCCGAGATAAGCTTCATGGTCACTGGCTTTCCCCGTCTGTGGCGTCGCGGTCCTGGACCAAGCGATGCCTGACTGAAAGCGGGGGCGTGCTTCCAGCCGTGGTTTCGACAAACAAATCGCAAACAGCACGCTTGATGCGCCTTTTACGTTTACGTCAATTCTATACCGATAGCCCTCTCATGACGCAAGGGCGTTGTGCGGGCGGCGCTTTATGCCGCAGCGGCCGGTTCACCGCGAACTTCGTCGCAACTTCTTAAGCTTGGTTAACGCGTTGTTTACCACGTTGGGCGAATTGTGCGCATGTCGGCTACCCGTGTTTATCCTGTATCGAATTTTTCACGGTTTTTCGGAGCGCGGGTGAACCCCGGGAAGCTTGTCTTCCACCGTGGTGCGGCCGCCTTCGTTCCGGCGAGGATTTGGGGAGCTGGTCGCAAACCGGCCAATCTGAAAGACGGACGCACCGATGAACAGCAAGCGGTCCTACCTCGATACACTCAACGCCGGCAGGCAGCGCAGGCCTCAGACCACGCTCGAGCAGTTGAACCGCTCGCTGGAGACGCTGGAACAGCGGCTAGAGAGGACGCGCGAGGATACGATGGCACGTCCCGATCCCCGCCAATATGGCGCCGAACCGCGCTATCCCGCAGCACAGCCTTCGGCTCAGCCGCGCTGGTACCAGGATCCGCAGCCCGCGCCGCATCCGCAGGCGCCGATGCCGGCGCCGGCCGTCGGCCAGAACTACCAGAACCTTGCCCGCGATATCGACCGCATCCGCGGTCAGGAAGACAGCGTTGCCATGGTCGGCAAGATAGCCGGCGAGCTGCGCGGCATGCGCGAGGAATTGCGCCACCAGATGACTGCCGGGCTGCAGAGCGAATTCGAGGCGCTGCGCAAGGACATCGACCGCGCCCTGCTGGCAAACGCCAAGTCAGGCGCTTCGGGCAAGGGCAGCGCCGAACTTGGCCTCGAATTCGAGCGGCTTTCCGGCGCCATCAAGACGCTGTCGGAAAAAAGCGACGACAGAAGCGTCAACATGCTGCGGCTCGAACTCGAACAGGTCAAAGCCGCGCTCGACACGCTGGCGCGCGAGGAGAGCGTGCAGAAGGTCGACCGCCGCTGGGACGATTTCGATCGTCGCTGGACAGCCTTCGAGGACCGCGTCGACGCCGACCAGCGCAACCGCTCACCGGACCCCGCCATTTCGGGCCTGACCGATCGGCTGGAGCAGATCAGCAACGCCGTCAACAACCTGCCGGAATCGCTATCCCTGCGCTCGCTGGAGGAAAAGGTCCGCACGCTGGCCAGCGCCGTGGATCATTTCGCCAGCCAGCAGGACAATCGCGGCGGCAGCACGCTGGCCATGATCGACGAGCGGCTGGACGAGATCTCCCGCGCCATCGTCGCCTCGACCGTCGCGGCACAGGCCAATACGCTCGACCATGAAGCCTTCGAGCGCATCGAGAAACGGATCGATTCGCTCGCCCGGCAGATCGAGGAAGTGGCGCAGGACCACCCCGGCAACGCCGTCGTCGACCGGCTGAACACGCTGTCGAGCCGGGTCGACGAACTCGCCGGCCGCGCCGCCCTGCCCGAGCAGGCGATGGAACGGCTGGCCAAGCAGATCGCGCTCATCGCCGACAAGATCGACCGGGCGCCGGCCATGCCCGACGCCGACTATATCTTCCACGGGCTTGAGCAACGCTTCGACGTGCTGTCGTCGATGATGGAACGGCGCCAGGGCGACGCCATCGAACAGGGCAACATGCTGTTCCGCGACCTTGAGCGCCGACTGGACGAGGTCGCCGACCGGCTCGACCAGCGCATGCCGCAAGTCGACGGCGCCGGCATCATGGAAGCCATCGATGCCCGCTTCACGGCCCTCGCCAAGCGCATGGAAACACGCATTCCCGACCCCGCCGGCGAAGCCGCGATCCGTGGCCTGGAAAGCCGGCTCGAAGACATTTCGAGCCGCCTGGACTCGTCCGCCGCGCAAGTGGCCGGCATCGATCCGGCGCTGATCCGCAGCCTGGAGGCGCAAGTCGCCAGCCTGTCCGCCCACCTGTCCAGGCCCAGCGCACCGCTGCCGGAGTTCGAGGACATCAGCCCACGCCTCAATGAAATCGAGAAGGCGCTGGCGGGAACGCGCGACTCCATCCTTGGCGCGGCGCGCGAGGCGGCCGAGAACGCGGTGCGCTCGCTGGCCGGCTCGGGCGCCGACACGTCGGCGGTTTCCGGCCTTGCCCAGGACCTGAAGACGCTCGAGACGCTGACACGCCGTTCCGACGAGCGTAACTCGAGAACGTTCGAGGCCATCCACGACACGCTGCTCAAGATCGTCGACAGGCTGGGTTCGCTGGAGCCAGGCGAACCGTCCGAGGCGATGAGCGAGCTCCTGGATGCACGCCCGGACGAAGCGATCGGCAAGCGCCGTGCGCGAGCCGACAAGATGGCCGTGGACGCTCCGTCGATGGATATCGACGAGCCCATGCCGCTGACAGGGAACATGGCCGATCTCGACGGCCGCGCCGCCGCGATCATGCGCAGCCAGCCCGCTTCGCCACGCGGGCCGGGTGCGCGCTCGCCCGCGGAGGCGGCGGCCGCCGCCGCCATGGCCGCGCTTGGTTCCGATCCGATCGCCGGGAAGGGCGAGCCGACCGGCCGCCGCAAATCGATGCTGGGCGGCTTGGCGCGCGCGTTCAAGGGCAAGAAGGAAGCAGACGTTCCGCCGCTGGCGGGCTCGATGCCGGGTCCGGAAATCCCGAGCGTCGATCTCGACGAGCCGCTCGACCCGAAAATGGCCAATCGGCCACTGGAGCCCGGCTCCGGCGCGCCCGACCTCAACGCCATCATGAAGCGCGTGCGCGACGAGCGCGGGCAACCGGCGAAGCTCAGCGACAGCGATGCCGCAAAATCGGACTTCATCGCGGCGGCTCGCCGCGCGGCGCAGGCCGCCGCCGCCGAGGCCGACGCCTTGAAGCGCCAGTCGACGATGAAGGGACCGGTGAAGGCGCTCAGGATCGGCGACCTGCTCAAGGCGCGGCGCAAGCCGATTCTGATGGCGGCCGCTGCGATCATGCTGGCGCTTGCCGGCCTGCAGCTTGGCAAGGCGTTCCTCGCCGATCCCGCCCAGGTGGCAAGCAATGATGCGCCGGCCGTTGCCTCGCAACCGCTGGAAACCGCATTCGTCGACGCCGCGAGCCCGCCCAAGCCGAAAACCCAGTTGGCGGCAGCGAACAGCGAACCGGCCCGTGAGGTCAGGCAGGCCGAGCCCTCCGCTCCGGCGGTCAAGGACGACATGGTGGCGCAGACCGCGCTCGCCATGCCGTCGGACGGCGATGGGCCGACGAACGCTGGCCCGACGGCGGAGCGGGCTCCGACGGCGATGGCTCCCGTCATGCCTGCCGGCGCGGGTGCGGCAGGCTCCGACGCGATGGCTTCGGCAGAACCCATTTCCGCCGGTCCAGCGGCTCCTTCTTCTCCGGCCCCTTCCGCTGCTGCCGGCGGAACGCAAACGACGGATGCGGACAGCGGTATCCAACCGACAGTGGCTGCACCGGCCATGGCCAATGACAGCACCGGCGCCGTCGTGCCCGCCGGCGCTCCCGCGGCCCCGGCCAAATTCGACATTCCCGCCGATGCAGGCCCGGTCGCCCTGCGCGACGCCGCAGCCACCGGCGACGCCAAGGCGCTGTTCGAGATCGGCTCGCGCTATTCCGAGGCGCGCGGCGTCAAGGAAGACATGGCGGCCGCGGCCAAATGGTATGAAAAGTCCGCGGAACTCGGCTTCGCTCCGGCCGAGTATCGCATCGGCAATTTCTACGAGAAGGGCATCGGCGTCCCGCGCGACATCAAGAAGTCGAAGACCTGGTACCAGCTCGCCGCCGAGCAGGGCAACGCCAGCGCAATGCACAATCTGGCAGTGCTGTTCGCCATGGCCGCGGACGGCGTGACCGACAATGAATCGGCCGCGCACTGGTTCCAGGAGGCCGCCGATCTCGGCGTGAAGGACAGCCAGTTCAATCTCGGCATCCTCGCCGCCAAGGGCGTCGGCATGAAGCAGAACCTGGAGGAGTCCTACAAATGGTTCGCGCTCGTCGCCAAGACCGGCGACAAGGACGCTGCCGCCAAGCGCGACGAGATCGCCAACGCGCTGCGTCCCGAGCAACTCGAGCGCGCCCGCGCCGCCACCGAACTGTGGAAGGCCAAGCCGCTCGATCAGGCCGCCAATTCGGCCGACATTCCCGAATCCTGGCAAGATGGCACACCGCAGACCACGGCCAGCATCGATATGAAGAAGGCGGTCAAGAACATCCAGCTCATCCTCAACAAGAACGGCTACGACGCCGGCGGCGCCGACGGCGTGATGGGCGCGAAGACCAAGAACGCGATCGTCGCGTTCCAGACCGACAACAAGCTGCCTGCGACCGGTGCGGTCGACGAAAAGCTGGTCAAGGCGTTGCTGGCGCGCAAATAGCGGCAGGAGCGTCGTATCCGCGACGCCCCTGCCACACATTTGCCTGTTAACTGCTTGAGATGTTTTTTGTTTCGGCGCGGCGGCGGGGTTTGACCCGGCCGCCGCTTCGGCGCAAGGAAAAATTGGCTTTTCGGTGCGATACTATCCGCAACGGCGGTATTCGCCGACTGGCAAACTGATCGAGACCGACGGGTGGGCATCTATCTCCCGATTGCGGAAATTTCCGTCAACGTCTTCGTGCTGCTGGCCATGGGCGCTGCGGTGGGCTTTCTGTCGGGCATGTTCGGCGTCGGCGGCGGTTTTCTCATCACGCCGCTCCTGATCTTCTACAACATCCCACCGGCAATCGCGGTGGCGACCGGCGCCAACCAGGTCATCGCCTCATCCTTCTCCGGCGCGCTGTCGCATATGAAGCGCGGCACGCTCGACTTCAAGCTCGGCGGGGTGCTGCTTGCCGGCGGCATCGTCGGCTCCACCGGCGGCATCTATGTCTTCGCTTTCCTGCGCAGGCTGGGACAGCTCGACCTGTTCATCTCGCTGCTCTATGTCGTGCTTCTGGGCACCGTCGGCGGGCTGATGCTGGTCGAAAGCATCAATGCGCTGCGCGCCACGCGCAGCGGCGCGGCACCGGTGCTGAAGAAATCCGGCCAGCACAACTGGATCCACCGCCTGCCGCTGAAGATGCGATTCAGGGCCTCGAAGCTGTTTGTCAGCGTCATCCCAGTGCTTGGGCTGGGCGCGGCCATCGGCTTCCTGTCGTCTATCATGGGTGTCGGCGGCGGCTTCATCATGGTGCCGGCTCTGATCTATCTCCTGAAAGTGCCGACCAACGTCGTCATCGGCACCTCGCTGTTCCAGATCATCTTTACCTCGGCCTACACCACTCTGGTCCACGCCACCACCAATCAGACGGTCGACGTGATGCTGGCCTTTCTTTTGATGGCCGGTGGTGTCGCCGGCGCGCAATATGGCGCCAAGGCCGGCCAGCGGCTGCGCGGCGAGCAGTTGAGAGCGCTGCTGGCGATGCTGGTGCTGGCGGTGGCGATAAGGCTTGCCATCGACCTCTTCGTCACGCCGCCCAATCTTTATTCGCTGTCCGGCGCGGGCTTCAACTGATGAATGGCCTGAAAGCGCTCGCAACCGCCGCTCTTCTGTCATTGATCGCCGCCGCACCCGCGAAGGCGCAGACGCCGCCGACCGAAAGCATCCAGATCGGCCTTTCCACCGACAAAGTCTCGATCACCGCCGGCTTTTCCGGGGCCGACCTGACCATTTTCGGCTCGCTGGAAAATCCTGATCCGCTGGTGGCGCGCCAAGGCCGCTACGACATCATCGTCGTGCTCGAAGGTCCACCCAAGCCGGTGGTGGTGCGCCGCAAGGACCGGGTGCTCGGCGTCTGGGTCAACCTGGAATCCGAGACCTTCGAAAACGTGCCGGTGTCCTATTCGGTGGCGACGACGCGGCCGTTGCAGGACATCACCGAGCCGAACAGCTACAGGCAATTGTCGCTCGGCGCCTCCAATCTCTACATGCAGCCGGCCGATGCCGGCGACAGCCCGGCCACGATCGAGGAATTCACCGCGGCGTTGCGCGAACGCAAGGCCGCGACCGGTCTCTACAGCGAGAATGTCGGCGGCGTGCAGTTCCTGTCACAGAACCTGTTCCGCGCCACGGTGCGGCTGGCGCCGAACGTTCCGGTCGGCACCCACAAGGCGCGCGCGTTCCTGTTCAAGAGCGGCCTGTTCATCAAGGAGAGCTCGGCCCAGCTCGAGATCCGCAAATCCGGTTTCGAACAGTCGATCTTCCGTGTCGCCCACGACTATTCCTTCCTCTACGGCGTCTTCGCCATATCGCTGGCCATGGTGACGGGCTGGCTCGGAAGGTTGATCTTCCGCAAGGACTAAAGCGGCTACAAAGGGGTTTTCCTTTCCCGGATCATGCTATAGACCGCCACCTCCCGGTCTACCGGGCAACACGCACAATTCAATTCGGCAGAGCGGTCCGATCACCCCGGACGACAGAGAGCGCACGCTTCACAGACGGCGCCGAACCGCTGCTTTAGCAGAGATGACAGGAGGCTGCGATGCGACCAGCATTCGCCGGCATCGATTTTGGCACTTCCAACTCCACCGTGGGCGTGGTCAGGAGCGGCCAGCCGCACCTCGTCGCGCTGGAAGGCGGCGAGGTCACGCTGCCAAGCGCCGTGTTCTTCAACTTCGAGGACAACCGTACCTGTTTCGGCCGCCACGCAATCGCCAATTACACCGACAGCGTCGAAGGTCGGCTGATGCGCTCGCTGAAGAGCGTGCTCGGCAGCGCGCTCGCGCAGGAAAAGACGCGCATCAAGGCGCGATCGATCGGCTTCATGGAGATCGTCGGCCTGTTCCTCGGCCATCTGCGAAAAAGACTGGAGGACGATGCCGGCGGCGCCGTCGAGAGCGTGGTACTCGGCCGGCCGGTGCAGTTCGTCGACGACGACGCCGAGGCCGATGCCAGGGCACAAAGCGAGCTCGAAGGAGCCGCCCGCGCCCAGGGCTTCAAGCATATCGCCTTCCAGTTCGAACCGATCGCGGCGGCCCTCGACTACGAGCAGAAGGTGACGCGCGAGGAACTGGCGCTGATCATCGACATGGGTGGCGGCACGTCGGACTTCTCGATCGTAAGGGTCTCGCCGCAGCGTGCCCGCTCGCTTGACCGCAAGGACGATATCCTGGCCAGCCGCGGCATCCATATCGGCGGCACCGACTTCGACCGATTGCTCAGCATCGCGCATGTGATGCCGGAACTCGGCTACCTCAGCCCGACCAAGGACGGCAAGCGCAACCTGCCGGCCAGCTACTTCATCGATCTTGCCACATGGCAACGCATCAACCTGGTCTACACGGCCAAGGCGATGACGCATCTGCGCCAGATCCGCTACGAGGCCGAGCGCGCCGATCTCGTCGACCGCTTCATCCATATCGTCGAGCACCGGTACGGGCACGCGCTGGCCGCTCTTGTCGAAAGGGCCAAGATCGAGCTGACCGACAAGGTCTCGGCCGATGTCGAGGTGAGGCTGCCGGAAGTCCAGTTCGCCGCCGAGATCACCCGAAAGGCGCTGGACGCCACGATCGCCAGGGACATCGAGCGCGTTGCCGCCACGGTCGGCCAGACCATCGGCGACGCCGGGGTCAAGTCGTCCGACCTCACCGCCGTGTTCCTGACCGGAGGATCCACCGCGATCCCGCTGGCGAGACAAAAAATCCTGTCGCTGATGCCTCAGGCTTCGGTCATCGAGGGCGATATGTTCGGCTCGGTCGGACTTGGCCTTTCGCTGGACGCGCAGCGCAAGTTCGGCTGATATCCGGACAGTTCACGAACGCGCGGACGCCTTCTCGTCGGCCCCCAAATGCGCCTTGAGCGCCATCTGGGCCAAGCTTGCCTGGCGGTCGCGATGTGTAATCATGGCGAAGTCGCGTTTCGGCAGTTCGAGCGGCACGGACCGCAGGCTGCCTTCGGCGACGGCGCGTCCGACGACGAGCTCCGAAATGATGGTGGCGCCGGCACCGGCCTCGACCGCCTGGCGAACCGCCTCGTTGCTCGGCAGCACCAGAAATATCTGCAGGTCGTCAAGCGAAATCCCTTCGCGGCGCGCCAGATCCTCCAGCACCTCCCGCGTGCCGGAACCGCCCTCGCGGATGATCCAGCGCAGCCCTTTTATGTCGGGGCGGCCCGGCGCGATTTCGGCGATCTCGGGATGAGAACCGGCAACCACCAGCATCAACCGGTCGATATCGACCTTGGCGCGGCGCAATATGTCGGACTCGGTGCGCCCCTCGACCAGGCCGAGATCGGCGGTTCCATCCAGCACGCTGGCTTCGACCTGCCTGGTGTTGCCTATGCTGACGCTCAGCCTGACCGCAGGATAGGCTTCGTGGAAGGACGCCAGCCGGCGCGGCAGCCAATAGCTGGCGATCGTCAGGCTGGCGGCGATGGAGAGGCTGCCGGCAACCGTCTGCGAGACATGTTCCAGCACATTGCGTGCGGCGGCGGCTCGTTCCAGTACGGCCTTGGCTTCTGGCAGGAACCGGTGACCGGTCTGGGCAAGCTCGATGTTGCGGCCGACGCGGTTGAACAGATGGACGCCATGCTGCTCCTCAAGCGCGCGGATGGCGGCCGACGCGGCCGATTGGGAGATGCCCAGCAGCTCCGCCGCCTTGGTCATGTGGCCGCGCTCGGCGACGGCGACAAATATCCGCAACTGGTCAAGTGTCATAAGGCATTAAGAACCAATATCGATCGAATTTACAAGAACAACTGATTAGACGGGTTGATAGCTTTATTCTAAGTTTTCAATCGAAGTTAGAAAAAATTCGCTACCGATTGACAGAGAATGAAATGATCGGGCGGTTCAAGTCCCTGTTCGCGCACTGGACCCGCGGCCTGCGGCGGCGGCTGGCCGGCGATCGCTATCATCCGGAAGAGCATTACATGCGCGGTCCCGGGCCGAAAACCAGGGCCAAAGCCGCCAACCGCAGAAGCGCTCGGGGATCATGACCCAAGGATCTCTGCGCGGCGCGAATTCCGCCCCGTCCCAACGCCCGCTCGCCGACACGAACGCACCCGACGAGAACGATGGCGTCGACACCTCGCCCGCCGTCTCCGACCGCATCGCCAAGACCACATGCTATATGTGCGCCTGCCGCTGCGGCATCGACGTGCACATCAAGGACGGCAAGGTCCGCTACATCAACGGCAACAAGGATCATCCGGTCAATCGCGGCGTGATCTGCGGTAAGGGCAGCTCCGGCATCATGCAGCATTACAGCCCTGCCCGGCTGAAAAAGCCGCTGCTGCGCACCGGCTCGCGCGGCTCGGGAGAATTCCGCGAGATCGAGTGGGAAGAAGCGCTGACGATCGCCGCGGAGCGGCTTTCGTCCATCCGCCGCAGCGACCCGAAGAAACTCGCCTTCTTTACCGGCCGCGACCAATCGCAATCCCTGACCGGCTGGTGGGCAAGCCAGTTCGGCACGCCGAACTTCGCCGCGCATGGCGGTTTCTGTTCGGTGAACATGGCCGCAGGCGGGCTTTATACGATCGGCGGCTCGTTCTGGGAGTTCGGCGAACCCGACTGGGACAATACCCGGTATTTCATGCTTTTCGGCGTCGCCGAGGACCATGATTCCAACCCGATCAAGATCGGCCTCGGCAAGCTGAAGGCGCGCGGCGCCAAGGTGGTGTCGATCAATCCATGCCGCACTGGCTACAACGCCATCGCCGACGACTGGATCGGCATCCGGCCGGGCACCGACGGCCTATTCGTGTTTGCCCTCATCCACCAGCTCTTGAAGGCAGGCCGCGTGGATCTCGACTATCTCCTGCGCTACACCAACGCCCATGTGCTCGTCATCCAGGATCCGGGTGCGGCCGATGACGGGCTGTTTGTCCGCGATGGCGCCGGCAACCTGCTCGCCTGGGACAGGGTGGCGAAGGTGCCTGTCCGCGCCACCGACGCCAGCGCCAAACCGGCACTGACCGGCAGCTTCACCATCGACGGCCGTCGCTGCGTTCCGGCGTTCCAGCTGATCGCCGATCGATACCTCGATGAGAGCTATTCGCCCGATGCGGTCGCGGAGCGCTGCGGCATTGCCGCCGGCACGATCCGCAGGATCGCCGCCGAGCTCGCACATGTCGCCTTTGAGCAGACGATCGAACTGCCGGTGGCGTGGACCGACTGGGCCGGCCGCCGCCACGAGACGATTAGGGGACGGCCCGTGTCGATGCACGCGATGCGCGGCATCTCAGCCCATTCCAACGGTTTTCATTCTTGCCGAGCCATTCATCTGCTGCAGGTGCTGCTCGGAACGGTGGACGTCCCGGGCGGCTTCCGCTTCAAACCGCCTTATCCGCGTTGCGCGCCGCCAGGACCGAAGCCTGCCGGCAAGAACGTCCGGCCGATGACGCCACTGGACGGCATTCCGCTCGGCTTCGTCTGCGGGCCTGACGACCTTCTGGTCGATGAGGCAGGGGTGCCGATCCGCATAGACAAGGCCTATTCCTGGGAGGCGCCGCTCGCTGCGCACGGCTTGATGCACACCGTCATCCGTAACGCCTGGGCCGGCGATCCATACAAGATCGACACGCTGATGATGTACATGTCGAACATGGCCTGGAATTCCTCGATGAACACCGTCGAGACGATTCGTATGCTGACCGACCGCGACGAGGCGGGCAATTACAAGATCCCTTTCATCATCTATTCCGACGCCTATTATTCCGAGACCGTGCCGTTCGCTGACCTCGTGCTGCCCGACACAACCTATCTCGAACGGCACGACTGCATCAGCCTGCTCGACCGGCCGATCAGCCATGCCGACGGACCGGGCGATGCTATACGCCATCCCGTGGTCGAGCCGGACCGGGACGTGCGCCCGTTCCAATCGGTGCTGATCGAGCTCGGCGCGCGCCTCGGCCTGCCGGGTTTCGTCAGAGAAGACGGGGCGGCCAAATATGCCGACTATGCCGACTACATCGTCAATCACGAGCGCACGCCCGGTATCGGCCCGCTCGCCGGCTGGCGCGGCAAGGACGGCAATTCGACCGGCAAGGGCGAGCCAAACCCGGACCAGTTGCAGCGCTACATCGACAATGGCGGCTTCTGGCACCACGATTTCGCTGAGGACCAGCGTTACTACAAGATGGCCAACCGGTCCTATCTCGATTTCGCGGTGCAGATGGGCTTCATCCCGAAGGCCGAACCAGTCGTCTTCCAGCTCTATTCCGAACCCTTGCAGCGCTTTCGTCTTGCCGCGCGCGGTCATGGTCGGGCCGTGCCGCCCGAGAGCGAACGCCAGCGTATCGAGACCTACATGGACCCGCTACCCTTCTGGTACGTACCGTTCGAGGAAGCGGCCGTCGACCAGCAGAAATATCCGTTGCATGCGCTGACGCAGCGGCCGATGCACATGTACCATTCCTGGGGTTCGCAGAATGCGTGGCTGAGGCAGATTACCAGCCAAAACCGGCTGTTCGTGCATGAGAGGACCGCCGCAGGTCTCGGCCTTGCCGACGACGACTGGGTCTGGATCGAAAGCATCAATGGCAAGGTCAAGGGACAGATCAAGCTGGTCGAGGGCGTGAACGAAAGCACGGTCTGGACCTGGAACGCCATCGGCAAAAGGCGTGGCAGCTGGGGGCTGAAGGACGATGCCGCCGAAAGCAATCGCGGCTTCCTGCTCAATCACATCATCGGCGACCAGACCACGGCAGACACCAACGGCAGGCGGTATTCGAATTCCGATCCGGTGACCGGCCAGGCGGCATGGTTCGATCTCAAGGTGCGCATCGTCAAATGCGTGGCGGAGGAAGCCGGTTTCACCGAGCCGCAATTCGAGCGTTTCCACCAGCCGCCGCAATTCCAGCCATCGCCGGACACACTTCGCTTTGGCGCCGAATTCCGCATGAACAGGGAAGCCGCCAAATGACCTGCGTCCCCGCCCACACGGGCAAAAAACTAGGCCTGGTCATAGACCTCGACACCTGCGTCGGTTGTCAGGCCTGCGTCACCGCCTGCAAGGAATGGAACACCGGCGGCCACATGGCGCCGCTGACCGACATCGACCCCTATGGCGGCCATGTCGACGGCGTCTGGTTCAATCGCGTGCACAGCTACGAGCACACCACCGCGATGGGCGGCCGCACGGTGAACTTCCCGCGCTCGTGCCTGCATTGCGAGACGCCGGCCTGCGTCACTGTGTGTCCGACCGGCGCCTCCTACAAACGAGCCTCGGACGGCATCGTGCTGGTCGATGAGGACAAGTGCATCGGCTGCAAGCTATGCAGCTGGGCCTGCCCCTATGGCGCGCGCGAATTCGACACCGATGTCGGCGTGATGAAGAAATGCACGCTCTGCGTCGACCGCATCTACAATGACAATCTCGCCGAGGAGGACCGCGTGCCGGCCTGCGTCGCGGCCTGTCCGACCAGCGCACGGCATTTCGGCGATCTCGGCGACCCCGCCTCGGCGGTGTCGCAACTGGTTGAGGAGCGTGGCGGCGTCGACCTGATGCCGGAACTCGGCTACCGCCCGACCAACAAATACCTGCCGCCGCGCGCGCATACCGAACGCGCCGCAAAGATTTCTGCGCCAACCCTGGAGCCGGTGAGGGCCGAGGGTGGGTTCCTCGGCTGGGTCGACCGCATGCTCTCGAACTAAATCCTATGCATCCAGCCTTCTCGGTCGTCTTCTTCACCACCGCCACCGGCGCCGGCTACGGCCTGCTGGCGCTGCTCGGCGTGCTGGCGCCACTTGGCGTCATCGCACCCGATTTCTGGCTGGGCTTCATCGGCATGGGACTGGCGCTCGGGCTGATCACCGCCGGCCTGTTGTCCTCGACCGGACATCTCGGCCGCCCCGAACGCGCTTGGGGTGCGTTCTCGCAATGGCGCAGTTCCTGGCTGTCGCGCGAAGGCGTCGCCTCGGTCGCCACCTTCGTCCCGGCTGGACTGTTCGGCATTGGCTGGGTCATTCTTGGCCGCACCGATGGCTGGGTCGCCGCCGCCGGACTTCTGGCAACGATTGGCGCCGTCATCACCGTCTGCATGACCGGCATGATCTATGCCTCGCTGAAACCCATCGCTCAGTGGCACAGCCCTTGCACCTTGCCCGGCTATCTCATTTTCTCGGCTATGAGCGGCAGTGTGCTTCTGGCCGCGCTATGCCAAGGCTTTGCCGTCGGTTCCAAAATGCTTCTGGCAGCCTGCGTACTGCTGACCCTGCTCGGTTGGGCCTGGAAGCTTGCGACCTGGCGGTACAACGACCAATTGGAAATCCCCACCAACGCCAACACCGCAACCGGGCTTGCCGGGGGGACGGTTAGATCGCTGGAATGGCCGCATACCGAGGAAAATTATTTGCTCAAGGAAATGGGTTTTCGCATCGCGCGCAAGCACAGCGCAAAGCTGCGGCGGATCACCCAGCTCCTGGGTTTCGCGCTGCCCGCCTTGCTGCTGATTACGGCCTTCGCCTTGCCGTCACCTTTCGCGGCGCTCGCATCGGTGTTCGCCGCGGTCGCACACTTTGTCGGCATGCTGGTCGAACGTTGGCTGTTCTTCGCCGAAGCGAAGCACACGGTCACTCTCTACTACGGGAAATAGCGGCTTCAGCCGGGTCGCAGCATCGAGCCTGAAATCGCAAAGATGCGGTCCGTGCCGAGCATATAGGCCATCAGCGATTCCAGGCGGAACAGGCCGGCATAGGCGCGGTCGAGCACGTTGAGTGAGCCGGTATAGGCGCCGAAGGCGGGCATGATCATGCGGCCGCCATCGCCGGCGAAGCAGCGCCGCCGCACTGAACGGCCCTGCTGGACGATGCGGGCGCAGGGATGGAGATGGCCCGATATCTCGCCCTCGACGCGCAGCTTCGACGGCTCGTGCCGGAACAGCAACGAGCCGATGGCGAGTTCGCGCACCGTATCGCCCGGCAGGTCGGCCGGCGCCTCCGGGTCATGGTTGCCGGCCACCCAGAACCAGTCGCGGCCCGCCATCAGCGCCTCCAGCCGTTCGCGGAAACTTCGATGCATGCGCTCGGCGCCGCCGCCATCGTGGAAGGAATCGCCCAGGCTGATCACGATTGCCGGCTGGTAGTCCGAGATGACGGCCTGCAATCGCAGCAAGGTCGCGCCGGTGTCATAGGGCGGGAGCAGCATGCCGCGCCTTGCCAGCGATGAGCCTTTTTCCAGATGCAGATCGGAAACGGCCAGAAGCTTGAGCTCGGGAAAGTAGAGCACGCCGCGCGGATCGCAGACCGCACGTTCGCCGGCGATGCCGACCAGATCGGCGTCGGCGATCAACGATGCGCGCGCCAGCGAAAAATTCATTCCTCAGCCATCTCCGGCCCCATGGCTTCCTCAACCAGCGTGGCCGCATCCATCAGCAGCGTTTCATCGGCTTCGCCGTGCACCGGCATCTTGCCGATCTCGAGCATGATCGGCACGGCGAGCGGCGATATCTGTTCGAGGTTCTTATGCATGATTCGACCTTGAATGCGCGAGAGCATGTCCGCAAGTCTGCTGACATCGAGCAGGCCCGCCGCCGCGTCCGCGCGCGTCGCCTGGAGCAATATGTGATCCGGCTCATGGCTGCGCAGGACGTCATAAATAAGGTCTGTCGAGACAGTCACCTGACGGCCACTCTTCTCCTTGCCGGGATGACGCTTTTCGATCAGCCCTGAAATCAGCGCGCAATTGCGAAAAGTGCGCTTGAGAAGCCAGCTGTCTGCCAGCCAGGCCTCAAGATCGTCGCCAAGCATGTCCTCATCGAAAAGCGCGCCGAGCGAGGGTTTTCCGGCTTTGAACATCGCCCCCATGTCGCCCAGCGACCAAATGGCCAAGGCATAGTCGGTGGCGACGAAGCCAAGCGGCCTGGCGCCCGTCCTGTCCAGACGGCGGGTAAGCAGCATGCCGAGCGTCTGGTGGGCCAGCCTGCCCTCGAAGGGGTAGGCGACCAGATAGTGGCGGTTGCCGCGCGGAAAGGTCTCGATCAGCAGGTCATCGCGTTTGGGCAGCACCGATTTGTCGGCCTGGAAGCGCAGCCAGTCGGCCACCTGCTCGGGCAGTTTCTTCCACCGCTGCGGATCGTCCAGCATGGCGCGGACCTGTTCGGCGAGATAGGTCGAAAGCGGGAACTTGCCGCCGCCATAGTAAGGCACCTTCGCATCGCTGCCGGGCGCGTTCGAGACGAAGCACTCATTCTCGCGAATGCCTTCGAAGCGAAGAACTTTGCCGGCGAACATGAAGGTGTCGCCATGCGTCAGCGTCTCGAGGAAAGCCTCCTCGATCTTGC
This sequence comes from Mesorhizobium sp. B2-4-1, assembly GCF_006442185.1. Lineage (NCBI taxonomy): Bacteria > Pseudomonadati > Pseudomonadota > Alphaproteobacteria > Hyphomicrobiales > Phyllobacteriaceae > Mesorhizobium > Mesorhizobium sp. B2-4-1. Next base: position 121,402 of record NZ_VFVN01000005.1, read on the forward strand.
CTAAAACCCTGCCGCCGCGCGACACGGAACCCTTGCTGCCGGCCTGGACATAACGCACGTTGAGCGCCGGCACCTCGATGATAGTGCCGACGTTCAGCCTGTATTGCTGGGCCACGCGCGGATTGGATACCCGCCACAATCCCTCCTTGTTGAGGCGGATGCGGGCGTATCGCTCATAGCTCTTCAAGGCGTAGCCACCCGTGGCGACGAAATCGACGACGCGGTCGAATGTCGGCCGACCCAGCCCGGCATAGGGGGCCGCCGACCGCACCTCCTCGTAAAGATCGTCCGCGCGGAACGGTGCGCCGCAAGCACAGCCAAGGACATGTTGCGCCAGCACGTCGAGCCCGCCATCGACCAGTGGAGGCGTATCCTGCGCGCCGAGATAGTTGGCGTCCAGCGCTGCCCGGCATTCGAGCACCTCGAAGCGGTTGGCCGGGATGAGGATGGCTTTGGACGGTTCGTCCATGCGGTGGTTGGCGCGGCCGATGCGCTGTGCCAGCCGGCTCGCTCCTTTCGGTGCGCCGACATGCACGACAAGGTCGACGTCGCCCCAGTCGATGCCGAGGTCGAGCGTAGAGGTGGCGACGATGGCGCGCAGCGCATTGTCGCCCATCGCCTTCTCGACCCGCCGCCGCTGCGCGACATCGAGCGATCCGTGATGCAGCGCGATCGGCAAGGTATCTTCGTTGACGCGCCACAGTTCCTGGAACAGCAACTCCGCCTGGCTGCGCGTATTGACGAACAGCAGGGTAGTCTTGTGGCGCTTGATCTCGCGGTAGATCTCCGGCGTCGCGTAGCGCGCCGAATGCCCCGCCCACGGTACGCGCTCTTCCGAGTCAAGGATGGATATTTCGGGCTTTGCGCCGCCGGTAACGACGATCAGTTCGGCCATATCGCCGGGTGGATTCTGGCCGACCAGCCAGCGGCGCAATTCGTCCGGTTCGGCCACCGTGGCGGAAAGTCCGATGGTCTGAACCTCGGGCACGAACTGGCGCAGCCGCGCCAGGCCAAGCGCTAGGAGATGACCGCGCTTCGAAATCACCAGCGAATGCAACTCGTCGAGCACGACATAGCGCAGGTCTTCGAAGAAACGCCTTGCATCGGGAGCCGCGATCAGCAGCGCAAGCTGCTCGGGCGTGGTGAGCAGGATGTCGGGCGGCACCAGCTTCTGCCGCTGGCGTTTGTGCGCCGGCGTGTCGCCGGTGCGGGTCTCGATGGTGAGGGAGAGCCCGATCTCCTCCACCGGCTTGCCAAGGTTGCGCTCGATGTCGACAGCCAGCGCCTTCAGCGGCGAGATGTAGAGTGTGTGGATGCCGCGATGGGCCTGACCCGGTTTTCGCCTGGCCCTGACGGCCAGTTCGGTCAGCGAAGGCAGGAACCCGGCCAGCGTCTTGCCGGCGCCGGTCGGTGCGATCAGCAGTACCGACTGCCCTGCCTGAGCCCTCGCCAGCAATTCGATCTGGTGCGCGCGCGGCGCCCAGCCCTTCTCGCCAAACCATCTGAGGAATGGGTCGGGCAGAATGACGGCGGCATTCTGGTCGGCAAGGCGCGGCTTCTCTGTCACGCGTCAGAGTTAGCGCGACGGCGCGCTAACTCCAAGAACAATCGGAACAAAAGGTGATCGAGCAGTTTTTCTCTCCCTGGGAGAAGGGAGGATTGGCGCTAGGGCCGCCGGAACCCCGTCGGCCCGCCGTAGAGATAGCCGATGCGGGCGACGGCTTCCTTCAGGCCTTCGCGCGACACCAACATGGTGTGGCCGTTGGCGTGGATCATGGTCTCGGCATCGGTCATGATGGCGACATGGCCTTTCCAGAAAACGAGATCGCCGCGGCGCAGGCCGGAATAATCGGGGCCTGGATCCAGCGGCTCGCCGATGCTCTGCGCCTGCATGTCGGAATCGCGCAGGACATCGGCGCCGGCCATGCGCATCGCCAGTTGCACGAGGCCGGAGCAATCGATGCCGAAGCCGGAGACACCACCCCAGAGATAGGGCGTGCCGAGAAACATCTCGGCCACCGAAACATAGTCGGCGGCCACATTACTGAGCGGCCGCAGGTGACCCGCTATGATTGCCTCACCGGAGGGCAGGACGGCATAGTGGGTGCCGCGCGTTTCGGCGGACCCGGTCACCGTGACGGTGGACCCCATCGACAGCTGTCCCGCGATCGGAAGGCGCAGATCCGGGCCGGGATAGAGGAAAGTTCGGGGCACGGAGACGATATGGGTGAGCGCATGATCCCGCCCGCCCAACATGGCGTCGGCGACATAGCCGACATAACCGTCCCGTTCGGCCTGGATCCAGGCCCAGCCCTCTCTGTCCTCGAAAACGAGCACGTCATCGCCGAACAGGGCTTGCGTGTTGACACCAGCGTCTGGACGCGGAGCCTTGCGGATATCGGCAACCGGGATCGAAATCCGCGCCGGCCGGCCGGCGACAAAGCGGTCGGCAGCGACCTCTCCTTTCAATCTCGCATCGGCAAGATCGGGCCGAAAGGCGTGGAGGCGGGCATCCCTGGCGGTCAAATCAGTTTATCCATTGAAGCGGCTGGTCGTCAGATGGTCAGCTCTTGTGCCTTGGCGATGATACCATCGCCGAAGCGCTCGACAAAGAGGGCGCCTTCGACCGTGCGCTTGATCAGCACGTTGCGCTTGTCGAGCTCGTCGCGATGACGCGACACCAGTTTGAGCGCACCCATTGTATCCAACGCGCGGGTGATGACCGGTTTGGTGACGTTGAGACGGGCCGCCAGCCCGCGCACCGTGTGCGGCGGCGGATCGAGATAGATGGTGAACAGGATAGCCGTCTGGCGCATGGTGAGGTCGGGCGCGTCGTCGCGCACCTGCGACAGCATCACTTGCTGCCACAATCGCAAGGCCTGGCTCGGGCGCATCGAAATCGACATCGCACGAGAATGACGGCAAATTGTTTCGGTTCCGTTTCAGTTTCGGCAACCTGCCGGCCCTGAAAGTCGCCGCCACCTCAGCCAAAACGCTTCGAGATGACGCGCTCCAGTGCCCGGATGCCTTGCGCCTCGCCGCCGGCAGGTCCGTGCGGACGATCGGCGGGGTTCCAGGCGAATATGTCGAAATGCGCCCAGCTTGGCGTCTTCTCGACAAAGCGCTTGAGAAACAGCGCCGCGGTGATGGAACCGGCGAACCCATCCGTGGTGACATTGTTGATGTCGGCGATCTTCGACGATAGCTTCGCATCATAGGGCCGCCACAGCGGCATGCGCCACAGCGGATCCTCGACCGCCAGCGAGGCTGTCGTCAGTTCCGAGGCTAGTGCCTCGTCGCCGGTGTAGAAGGGCGGCAGGTCCGGACCTAGCGCGACACGAGCAGCCCCGGTGAGCGTCGCCATGTCGACAAGCAATTGCGGCTCCTCCTCGTCGGCCAGCGCCAGCGCATCACCCAGAACCAGTCTTCCCTCGGCATCGGTGTTGCCAATCTCGACTGACATGCCCTTGCGGCTCGCCAACACGTCGCCAGGCCTGAAGGCGTTGCCGGCGATCGAATTCTCGACGGCCGGGATCAGCACGCGCAGCCGCACGTTCAATCCGGAGGCCATGATCATCGAGGCCAGACCCAGCACATTGGCGGCGCCCCCCATGTCCTTCTTCATCAACAGCATGCCGGACGACGGCTTGATATCGAGGCCGCCAGTGTCGAAACAGACGCCCTTGCCGACCAACGTCACTTTCGGCGCGCTCCTTGGCCCCCAGCCCATGCCGATAAGACGCGGTGCGCTGGACGAAGCCCGGCCGACGGCATGGATCATCGGGAAATTCTGCTTGATGAGATCGTCGCCCTTGATGACCGACACCTCGGCCTTGTGAATTTCGGCCAGGGCTCGAACCGCCTTCTCCAGCTCGTCCGGCCCCATGTCGCTGGTCGGCGTGTTGACAAGATCGCGCGTCAGGAAGACGCCTTCGACGATGCGGCGAACGCATTTTGCCTCTACGCCGGCCGGCAATTCGAAGCGCAGCGCCTTGCCCGGTTTCTTGCCATAGCGGGTAAAGACATAGCCGCCGAGGGCCAGCGCGATCGCCGCCAGCTCCGGCTCGGCCGGCGCGGAGGTGAAATGCCAGTCGCCCTCCGCCAGGCTTTTCGCCAGCGCGCCGACGGCCAGCGCGCCCTCGCCGTCGCCAATGCCGAACAAGGCACCGCCGAGCGCGCCGTTTTCCGCAGGCACGATGAGCGTCCTGCCCGCTTCGCCGGAGAAGCCGTTGGCCCTGGCCCACGCCACGGCTGATGACGTCAGACCGGCCGTCTCCAGACCGTCCTTAGCCACTAGATGGACAGGAAGCGGGTTGTTCAGCTTGTTCTCGACCAGTTCCACTGACATTCGATGTTCTCCTGCCGACGTCCGTCGATTCGGCGCTTCTTAACTGTCCGTTAGGGTTAACAGAATATTTCTTCGAGAGGGAAGATGGTCACGCAATGGCCACGCGCACGAATGGAGGCCCAGGGTGCCGATGTCGACGAACCGCACGATGAACGCCAGCGGAAAGCGGCTCATCACCACGGCCTTCATGCTCGCCCTCGCCGCAGGCGTTGCCGGCTGCGGAACCGACAAGATCAGCACAGGCTCGATCGGACGCACCAGCGGCAAGCCGCTGGAGACGATGTCGGCGGGAGAATTGCACAATGCGACGGCAGCGCTTGGCCAGTCCTATTCCAGGAATCCCAACGATAAGCGGATAGCGACCAACTTCGCCGCGGCGCTGCAGATGGATGGCGATGCCGACCAGTCGCTTGCCGTGATGCGCAAGCTGGCGATCGCCTATCCCAAGGATCGCGACGTGCTTGCCGCCTACGGCAAGGCGCTGGCCGCCAACGGCCAGTTCGAGGCGGCGCTTGATGCCGTGCGCCGGGCGCAGACGCCGGAATATCCCGACTGGAGGCTGGTGTCGGCGGAAGCGGCCATTCTCGACCAACTCGGCCAGAAGGACGACGCGCGCCAGCTCTACCGCAAGGCGCTGGAGCTCAAGCCGAACGAACCTTCGGTGCTTTCCAACCTTGGCATGTCCTATGTGCTGGGAGGCGACCTGCGCACCGCCGAAACCTATATGCGCTCGGCCGCACAGCAGCCGAATGCCGACAGCCGCGTGCGCCAGAACCTGGCGCTGGTCGTCGGCCTGCAGGGCCGCTTCGACGAAGCCGAGAAGATCGCCTCGCAGGAGCTGTCACCCGAACAGGCGCAGGCCAATGTCGCTTATCTCAGGCAGATGCTGGCTCAGCAAAATGCCTGGAGCCAGCTCAAGGACCAGGACAAGGCGAAAGCCGCAACCAACTGAGCGGCACGCGGCCACCGAACCCTGCATAAGAGAACCGCGCTGCGTCAGCCGCGCGGTTTTTCTTTGGATCGGTCAGATTCACCTACTGGCTGCTGGTTTCGTGCGCCTGGCCGAAGATGCCGCGCTGGCTGACCTGGATGCCGGCAGGGCCGAGGATGATGGCGAAAAGCACCGGCAGGAAAAACAGGATCATCGGCACGGTGAGCTTGGGCGGCAAGGCGGCGGCCTTCTTCTCGGCAGCGTTCATGCGTTGGTCCCGGCTTTCACCCGCGAGCACGCGCAACGCATGCGCCACAGGCGTGCCGTAACGCTCGGCCTGGACGAGTGCCTGCGATACCGACTTGACGGATTCCAGGCCGGTGCGGCTGGCGAGATTCTCATAGGCCTGCTTGCGCTCCTGCAGATAAGAGAGCTCGGCGTTCGTCAGGATGAATTCTTCCGCAAGGGCCACCGATTGGGCGCCGATCTCGTCGGCGACCTTGCGCAACGCCGCTTCCACCGACATGCCAGACTCGACGCAGATCAGCATCAGGTCAAGCGCGTCCGGCCATGCCATCTGGATCGATTGCTTGCGCTTGGTGGCGCGGTTGTTGACATAGACGACCGGTGCGTAGAAGCCGCCATAGGCAACGAGGACGCAGACGAACAGCCGGATGAACAGTGGCTGCTGCGGCAGTCCTCCGAGCACGAATATGTAGATAACGCCCAGTGCGAAGCCGACAAACGGAAGCACGAGGCGGAAGAAGAGGAACCGCGTCAGCGGGTTCTGCCCACGAAAGCCGGCAACCTTGAGCTTCTGCAAGGTACCCTCGTCGGCGAGGGCGCGCCGCAGGTCGAGCCTGTCGACGATGTTGCGCATGCCGATCGACTGTTCTTCGCGCAGGCCCTTGCGGCGGCGATCCGCCTCGCTTGCAAGCCGCGCGCGCTGCTTGGCGCGCAATTCGTCGCGTTCCAGCGCGACCGACTTCATGCGCGCCTTGAGCTGGTTTCCGCCAAATGCCGGCAGCAAGGTGAAGACCGTCGCGAACACGGCAATGCCGACCAGCAGCGCGATCAGGAGGCCGGGATCCGTCAGTGATTTGACGACTTGTTCGGTCATGCCGCGGCCCTAGACTTCGAAGTTCATCATCTTGCGCATCACGAAGATGCCGATCGACATCCAGACGGCCGAAACCCCCAGGATCAGGTTACCGATGCTCGTGGTGAACAGCGGCATCAGGTAGTTGGGGCTGGAGAGATAGACGAGAAACGCGACGATGAAAGGCAGCGCGCCGATGATGGCGGCGGACGCCTTGGCTTCCATCGACAGCGCCTGGACCTTGGCCTTCATCTTCTTGCGGTCGCGAAGCACGCGCGAAAGATTGCCCAGCGCCTCGGAGAGATTGCCGCCGGCCTGCGACTGGATCTGAATGACGATGCCGAAAAAGCTCGCCTCGGTGCATGGCATGGTCTCGGGCATACGCAAGGTGGCATCCGGGATCGACAGGCCCATCTGCTGCGAATCGACGATGCGGCGAAACTCGGCCTTGACGGGCTCGGGGGATTCATTGGCGATCAGGCGCACCGCATCGTTCAGCGGCAGGCCGGATTTGACCGCGCGCACGATGATGTCGAGCGCGTTGGGAAATTCGTTGAGGAATGCCTTGACCCGCCGCGCGCGGCGAAATGAGACGAACCAGCGCGGCAGGCCGAGCGCACCGGCCAGCAGCACGCCAGGCAAAACAAAAAGCGGCGCCCCCACCACAAAGGCGATGATCGTCAGGGCTAGGCCGCAAATGGCGGAATAGATGTAGAAGCGTTCGATGGAAACCTTCAGGCCGGCTTGGCGCAGTTGGGCTTTCAGCGGCGGTTTCTTGACCGCGCTGTCCTTGGATTTCTGCTTCTCGTCGAGTTCCTTCAAGGAATCCTGGACCGACTTGCGTCTTTTGGCCGCCTCCGCCACGCGATCGCGCGAAGCCTTGACGACGGAGCGATCCGTCTCCGCGGTCTTGATCGTTTCCAGCCGCTTGCCGGCCTGCTTTTCGTTGCTGATCCGGGTGAACAGGAATGCATAGGCGACCGCGCCGGCGCTGAAGCCGGCGAGCACGACAAACGCCAATACGGTGCCGTCAATTCCAAACATCGACCAGAACCCTTACGCCTGCAGCAGCGTCAGTCAGCGCGTTTCTCCATCGCCTCAAGCGCTATTGCGAGGCGCTGCTCCTCGCCATAGTAACGGGCGCGGTCCCAGAAATGCGGGCGACCGATGCCGGTCGATACATGCTCTCCCAGCAGCCGCCCATTCGCGTCCTCGCCCTTGATGTTGTAGAGGACGATGTCCTGCGTGATGATGACGTCGCCTTCCATTCCGATCACCTCGGTGATGTGAGTGATGCGGCGCGATCCGTCGCGCAGGCGTGCCGCCTGGATAATCACGTCGATGGAGCCGACGACGATTTCGCGCACGGTCTTCTGCGGCAGCGAAAAACCGCCCATTGCGATCATGGATTCGATACGATTCAGGCATTCGCGCGGGCTGTTCGAGTGGATCGTTCCCATCGAGCCGTCATGGCCGGTGTTCATCGCCTGCAGAAGGTCGAACACTTCGGGTCCGCGCACTTCGCCGACGATGATGCGCTCGGGCCGCATGCGCAGGCAGTTCTTGACCAGATCCCGCATCGTCACCTCGCCTTCCCCTTCGAGGTTGGGCGGGCGGGTTTCCAGACGGACAACATGCGGCTGCTGTAGTTGCAGTTCGGCCGAGTCCTCGCAGGTGATGACGCGTTCCTCGCGATCGATGTAGTTGGTCAGGCAGTTGAGGAGCGTCGTCTTGCCCGAGCCGGTGCCGCCGGAGATGACGATGTTGCAGCGAACACGGCCGATGATCTTGAGAACCTCGGCTCCTTGCGGCGAGATGGCGCCGAACTTCACCAGCTGATCGAGCGTCAGCTTGTCCTTCTTGAATTTGCGGATGGTGAGCGCGGTGCCGTCGATGGCGAGCGGCGGCGCGATGACGTTGACGCGGGAGCCGTCGGGAAGACGCGCATCGCAGATCGGGCTGGATTCATCGACGCGGCGGCCGACCTGGCTGACGATGCGCTGGCAGATGTTGAGAAGCTGCTGGTTGTCACGAAAACGAATGCCGGTCTGTTCGACCTTGCCGTTGACTTCGATGTAGACGTTCTTGGAGCCGTTGACCATGATGTCGGCGATGTCGTCGCGGGCGAGCAATGGCTCGAGCGGCCCATAGCCAAGCACGTCGTTGCAGATATCCTCGAGCAGTTCTTCCTGTTCGGCGATCGACATCGCGAAATTCTTGATCGCGATGATGTCGTTGACGATGTCGCGGATTTCCTCGCGCGCGCTTTCGGGATCGAGCTTGGCGAGTTGCGACAGGTCGATCGTGTCGATCAGGGCGGCGAAGACCTGGCTCTTGGTGTCGTAATAGGTTTCGCTCTTTTCGCGCGCCGCCCGCTTCGGCTCCGGAGCTATCGGCGGCGCCTCGACCGCGCGGCGGGCCGGCGGTGCAACAGGAGCGCTCGACGCAGGTGCGGCCGCCGGCCTCGCAAGAACCGCCGTATCGGCCGAATCCGCGACGGCTGGCGCGGTCGGCGCCGGTGCCGGCTGGCGGAATTCCGGCTTGAACCGGTTGCCGTCGTCGCTGCCTCTCTTACCAAACATGATCGACTACCAATTCCACTGAAGAAGCATCATTTCTTGTTGCGCGAAAGCTTGCCGAGCAGATTTCCGAGACCCGCTTTTTTCTTCACCCGGATTTCGCTGCGACCGGTCAGCACATGGGCAATTTCGTTGATCGTGGCGACAACCGGGTTCTTGGCGTCCATTTCACCAAGCATACGTCCGTTGTTGGCGGCATTGCCGAACAGCAGCGGGTCAAAGCCGATGATCGCCATCGCGGCCAGGCCGAGCGGCTCGGCGAAATCGGACGGGGAAATCTCCGGACGTTTGGGCACGCCGGCCTGATTGATGATGAGTTTGGGCGGCGAGTCGTTGGGACGAAGCCGTTTGAGCATGTCGACCAAATTCTTGGTATTGCGCAAATTGGCCAGTTCCGGCGTCGCTGTGATGACGATTTCATCGGCCTTGATCAGGGTGTTCTTGGTCCAACCCGTCCAGACATGGGGAACGTCGAGCACCAGGAGCGGCACGGTGCGCTGCGCGGTGTCGACAAGCTGCGTAAAGGCGTCGGGATCGAAATCATAGACGCGTTCGAGCGTCGAGGGCGCGGCGAGCAGCGAAAGGTGTTCGGCGCACTGGGTCAGCAGCCGGTCGAGATAGACTTCATCGATGCGCTCGGGCGAAAACACCGCTTCGGCGATGCCTTGCGCGGGATCCTGGTCGAAATTGATGTTGGCCGTGCCGAAAGCGAGGTCGAGGTCTGCGACGACCACCTCGGATTTGAACAGGGAGGACATCGCCCAAGCCACGTTATGGGCGATGGTGGAAGAGCCGACGCCACCCTTGGCGCCGACGAAGGCGATCGAGCGGCCGAGCGGCTCGGCTTCCGGATCGACAAAGATCGACGATATGACGCTGACGATGTCGGCCATCGACACCGGCGCGATGACATATTCGGAAATGCCGGAGCGGATGAGCTCGCGATAGAGGCCGACATCGTTGTAGTGGCCGATTACCACCACTTTGGAAGACGGGTCGCAATATTCCGAGAGCTGCGCGAGCTGTTCCAGCAGCTGTTTGGGTTCGCTGCGCGACTCCAGCAGGATCAGGTTCGGCGTCGGCGCCGACTGGTAGAATTCGATGGCCGTGGGGACGCCGCCCATATGGACCTTGAGATGGGCCTTGGTCATGCGGCGGTCCTCGCCGGCGCGCTCGACTGGATTGGCGACACCCTCGGTCTCGCAGAATGCCTGGATCGAGATGCGGGGAACCGGCCGCAGCGCCTGCATCGCGGCGATGTCCTGCGGCGAGGTCTCACCGCCGTCCATGGGGGCGTCATAGGCAAGGTTGCTCATGGTCATCTTTCCGTGACTTCTCTTTTCCTTAGGGCGCGGCTCAGTACGTCACTTCAGAATTGCCGAGGAACTCGTCCGAAATACCCCTGCTGCGGTAGACATCGATCACCGCGCCACGATTTTCCGCGTCGATGGTGGTCTGCTTGCGCGGCCCGATCAGGTCGGCCGGATTGGCCATCTGGGCGGCGAGATTGTTTTGATAGGAGCAGCCGAAATCGGCATAGTGTTTGTTCTCAGACGTCTCCAGCAGGTCATCTGGCCATCGTCCGCATTTGTCGGTCTGGGCCTTCACGGCGATATAGGCGACCCGGATCGGGGCGGATGTCTCACTCGAGGCAGCCTGATAGGAGACGACCACGATCCGGTTGCGCTTGACGCCCGCGGCAATCGCGAGCCGGGCGAAATCGCGCGCTGCTGCGGCGGCGGCGACCTCGTTGGCCGAGCCGCTCGGAACCTGGATCGTCAGCGTCGGGGCAGCACTCTTGTCATAGCCGTCGAGGAAACCCAGGAGCGTATCGCGCTGCGAGCCGGTCATGCCGCGGTCACCTGCACCGACAGGTAGATCTATCTTTTGGTTCTTCTCGGCGATCACGATCGGATGGTTGGTGCGGTAGTCGTCTGGAATGGCGCCGACGGTGACACTGTCGCGCTGGGCGCAGCCGGCCAGCAATGCCGCCATCGCCACCGCCAGGGCAGGAATGGCGCGCCGGAGAATTCGCGAACGGCCGGAGCGCGTGGTCATGGCGATGGTCCTTGCCTGCAATGCTGACTGAGACATGTCCGCTTCCCCGTTCACTTGTAGATGAAGCCGACGACGCCGTGATAACGGCCGCTGGGCTTGTCCGTCTGCATTGTGCCGTAGACACGATTGACTCGGCCCAGGAACATACCGGCGCCATCGCTGGCGGCGTTGAAATTGTCGTCAGGTTTGGCGAGGTCGTTTCGTGCCACCGGTTTCACCAGATAGGGCGTGATGATGATCACCAGTTCGGTCTCGTTGCGCACGAAGTCTCTGCTTCGGAACAGTGTGCCGAGCACCGGGATCTTTGTCAGCCCGGGCAGGCCGGCGACAGCCTGCCTGACGTCATCGCGGACGAGGCCGGCGATCATCATCGAACCACCTGACGGCAATTCGACGGTCGTGTCGGCAAGTCTCTTGCGGATGGACAACAGCGTGGTTCCGGGCAACCTGCCTGCAGCTTCCAGCGTGGTGGCGCCTTCGGCAGTAGGCTCCGACACGGACGTCCGGACCTTGAGGCTGATCCGACCGGCCGACAGCACAACCGGCTGAAACTCCAGGCCGATGCCGTATTCGAGTTTGTCGTTGGTGTATGTGACCTGCCCTGTCTTGTTCTCGTCTGAAACATTGTTCGTTCGGCTGGTGATGAGATTGAACTCGCCACCGACCCTGAATGTTGCCTTCTCACCCGACACGGCGGTGAGGGTCGGCTCCGCCAGCGTCTTCATGACGCCACCTTGCTCCATTGCGTTTAGATACGCCTGAAGCGCCGAGGTGCCGATCGAAGCTCCCGAGAATTGCGACAGCGGTTTCCCAAGCCCGTATGCCGGGGTGCTCATCGCGTCATAGCTGATGCCGTTGCTACCGCCGCTGCCCACCATGTTGACGCCAAGCTGCTTCATCACGGAGCGGCTGACTTCGGCGACCGTCACCTTGAGCGTGACCTGGTCGTCGCCGATGATCTGCAAAAGATTGACGATTTTCGAGACGCGGCGTTCCTGGTCCGGATTGTTGATGTCGACACCACTCTGGGCCGAGCCGCCGGCCGCGGTCTGCGAATATTGTCCCGTCGTCGCTTCACCGCCCGAGACGAAGATCGTCGCCAGGTCGACGGCGCGTTTGGCGTCCAGCGGCGTGTCGACGGTTCCCGTCAGGACGACGTTGTCGTTCAGCAGTTCGACCTTGATGGACGATGTCGGGATGAAGCGCTTGATATAATCCTCCAGGCCTGCGACGTCGCGTTCGACGGCCAGATCGAGGCTGACGATCTGTTCGCCATTCGGCCCGAACACAAAGATGTTGGTCTCGCCAACCGCCTTGCCGAACAGGTAGATGCGCCTCGCGGTGCGGGTCACCGCATCGGCGACGGTCGGATTGGCGACAAGAATGTCGTAGGCATCACTCGGCAGGTCGATGACCACCGACTTGTTGAGGCCGAGCTTGACGCGCTGGGTGGCCGCCGAAGCCGAAACCTGGGCACTCTTGGCCTCGACAACGCTCTGCACGTTTGTCCCCACGAGCAGCAGGCCAAAAGCCGCTGCCATGATCGCCGGCAGTTTACCGCTTAGCCTCATTTCCTTGCCCCCACTTCGGAAACTTCGCCCGACTTGATCAGCCTGACCGATCCCTTGCGGCCATTGCCGGAAACGAGATAGTCGGCCTCATCCAAATTCTTTTCCTGGGTGTCCGTGATCGCGCGCAGCGCGAGCGTCAGGCGATCCGCCATCTGCTGGGCGACGGTGATGATCTCCGCCTGCTTGGGCGTCAGTTCCAGCGTGGCGGTCTGGCCCACCCTGGTCTTCTTGCCTTCCTCGTCCTCCTGGATGGTCTGGTCGATCGCCAGGACGCGGATGTTCTTGAGGATGGTTTCGGTGTTGAAGCCGGAGCCGCCGCTGTTGGCATCGGCCCGGCGGGTCATGATGACGTCGACGAAATCATTCGGAAGGATGAAGCCGCCGGCAGAGGTGTCGGCCGATATCGTCGTGGCGACCGCCCGCATGCCGGAAGGCAGGATCGACGACATGAAGCTTTGCCCCTCGCCGATCAGCTTGGAACGCCGCACCGGCTCGCCCGCGTACATTGGCACACGGGCTATGGACGCCTTCAGTTTCTCCAGGGCATCGGGAGCAGTGGCCTTGGTGATGAAATTGGCGTTGATGCCGTCAGCCGGCCAGGATTGCCAGGCAATGTTGTTCTCGAGCGGGCTGCCCATGGTGACATCGCCCGACAGGACAAGCACGTCCTGCAATGCCACGGCGGGAGCCGCTGGACCGGACTCGACGATCTGCGGTGGCGGCGCGGCGACCATGTTCTTCGCGACATAGCCAGCACCACCCGCCGCGGCGACTGCCACGCTCAGAATAATCAATCGGGATGCTGGCATCTGTCCGAACCCTCGCCTTGGCAAACCACCTAGCCAGGCCGGACTTTGCAGCGGCAATCGTCAAAACAAGGTTAATGTAATGCTTACGATCGTGATTAATTTAAGGTTTACATAAATTAGCTGTATTGCGCAGCCACGGACAAACAGCCAGCCCCGCTCCGCGGAGCCAGCCGCAACACAGCCAAGGAATGATCGGTAAGGTCAGGCCGCCAGCCTGGCCAGCGCCCATACCATCAGGGGCGAATCCGGGTAGGTCAGCAATCCGCCCAAACCGAGCGCGATGCCGTAGGGAACCCCGGTCGTCTCGTCCGCGAAGTGACGCAGGAACGGATTGCGGCCGGTAAAAACCGCAAGCGGCGACTTCCGGTAGACGAGAATGGCAAGCGTCAGCAAGCCGCCTATGAAGGTCGAGACCACGAGATACTCGACGAGCTGGATGTTGAGTCCCATCCACACGGCGGTCGCGGCCAGCAGCTTGGCATCACCGCCGCCCATGCCGCCCATTGCAAAGAGGCCGAACGTTGCGGCAAGAACCAGCGCGCCGGCGGCGAAATGCCAGCCATAGGCCGCCCATCCCATGCCGGTCAGCGGCGCAACCAGCGCGAAGACGACGACGAGCAGCACCGGCACGCGATTGGCGATCGTCATCGACAGCATGTCGGAGATCGCGGCGAACAGCATGCAGAACGGGAAGACGACGAAGATCAGGGCTTCAAGCATCGGCGCTATGCCTATTATCGGATTAAGCCGCACTCAATCTAAGCATGTTCGATTAACGATTGATGAGGCCCAGAGCAAAAAGACATTGAATAGAACAAGGGCCGCCAGGTGGCGGCCCTTATCCAGAACGCAATCCGAGCGCTCAATATACTTGACGTCGTTCAGGGCGTCGGGACGTTGTTCAGGGACGTTCCGATAGCTTCGAACTTGGCGTTGATGGCGTTGCCAAGCGCGCCGGCGCCGACGATGATGGCGAGCGCGATGAGGGCGGCGATCAGACCATATTCGATAGCGGTCGCGCCGGATTCGTCCTTTACGAAACGTGCAATGAGATTAGACATTCGAGAGCTCCTACTCCACGTGTTACAGCACTTCCGTCAACTTCTGTGATGGTTGATCGGATGCTGCCAATCTAGGGAGAAGCTCTTTCGATCGACTTAATAAACAGCCTTACCGATTCCTTTCCCGGTTGGAACATATTGCGTGGTTAACTATGGGCTAAGCGCCGGCCGAGGCGCAATTCCTAGGCAAGCAGCCGCAAAAGAAACAGCTCCGCGGCGCGTATGACGATCGCGGCATATGGCGCCCGGGCCTGCTTAACCGTTGGTTCACCAATCTCGTTCATGTTCCGTTGAACAGTCCGCCCGCCTGGAGCGCGTCAATGGCCGAGCCGAAATCGTCGATCCTGATTGCCGTGCTTCTTGCCGCCGTGAGCTTTGTCATGCCCGCCAGGGCCGACACCGGCATCGAGGTCACCATGAACCAGGCCAAGATCGTCAAACTGTCGCGCCCCGCCGACACGATCGTGGTCGGCAACCCGGCAATCGCCGACGCGTCCGTGCAGGACGCCTCGACGATCGTGCTGACTGGCAAGGGCTTCGGCGTCACCAACCTCGTCGTCCTCGACCAGGATGGCAGCCCGATCATCGATGAACAGATCACCGTCGTGCGGCAGGCGGCCTCGTCGGTGCGCATCTACCGGCGCGCTGAAGTTCAGACCATGTCCTGCACGCCCTATTGCGAAAGCTCCTACAAGAGCGAAGCCGAAAAATCCTCGGAAGCCGAGATGAGCGTCAGCCGGTAGGCACGCGGTCAGGTTAGCGGGTGGTTAAGACGCCCGCGGCGACTTTAACGATCATCCAAACCGGACTTCAATTGGTTTGCACTAATACACCTGCCGAGACCGTCTGGGGATGGGCAGGATCAGAGCATGAGCATCGAATTCGTCTCGACAAGCGACCGCAAGGCAAGACGGGCACCGTTTTTCGAACGCTTCGCCGGCGACCGCCGCGGCAGTACGGCGCTGGAATTCGCGCTTCTCGCATTGCCGTTCGCGGTTCTTGTCTTCGCCATCCTGGAAAGCTGCATCTCATTTGCCGGCCAGGAAGTTATGGCCAACATCACCGACGATATCGCGCGCAAATTGCGCACCGGGCAGTTGAGGCCGGCCGACGTCGCCGGGGACAAGTTGAAGACCATGATCTGCGACAAACTGGAGATCATCGTCTCGCAGGATTGCGCCAAACAGTTGGACGTAGACCTTCGCGAATATCCGACTTTCGCCGACGCGGCCACGGCTAGCTTCAAGATCGACAACGGCAACATCATTTTGATGCAAGGCGCCAACTCGCAGCCCTTCGCGACCACGCCGGGCCTGGCAGAATCGAAGAACATGCTGCGGGTCTTCTACAAATGGCCCGTCATGACCGATCTTCTGGCTCAGTCGATGGGCGGTAACAAGACACTGCATTTTGCATCGGTGACCTGGCAGAACGAGCCATTCGACAACTGAGTTCGCGGCGAAAGCAAAGCCAAGAAAAAGGGACGGGCATGATGCGTGCGGGGGCACATCCAGGAATTGCAGGACGCTGGGGGAAGTGGGTCGGTTTCATACGCGATCGCCGCGGCATCGCGGCGGTCGAGTTCGCCCTGATCGTCCCCATCCTGCTGATCATGTATTTCATCACAATGGAGGCCTCTCAGGCCATCGAGACCAGCAAGAAGGTCAGCCGCATCGGCAGCATGGTCGCGGATCTGGTCACGCAGCAGCCGACCATCGTCAAGGCGGATCTGGATGCCATCATGAAGATCGGCACCTCCACCTTGCAGCCGTACAATCGCTCGAAGCCGGATATCACCATCACGGCAATACAGGTCACAACCGACACGCCGCCCAGGGTGAACGTGGTGTGGTCGCGCAAGGTGGTCAATGGCGCTTACAGTATCGGCACCGCCCTGCCCGCAACCACTACGGTTCCGGCAACGCTCAGGGTCGCAGGCACCTTTCTCATTCGTGTCGAAAGCAAACTTGGTTACAAACCGATCATCACCTGGTCCGCAGACAGCTCACAGACGGCCGGATTGACGACGGTCTTCAACAACATATCGATGGGCGAGACCTATTATCTGCGTCCGCGCAGAAGCCTGACGATCCCTTGCGGCGACTGCTGACGACCCTATCGCCGCACGCCACCGTCCGACACCAGACGCACGATGGCGTGCGCCATCTCGTAATCCTTGGGAACCACGGTGGCGAAACCGCCGGAATGCCTCGATTCCAGCAGGTCGTAGATGTCGGGCGTCGTCGATTTGAGATTGGTCAGGAAAACTGCCAACCGGCGCTTGGCTTCCGGGTCGAGATCGCTGCGCACCGCATGGGGACCGTATCTCAGCAAGCCCGACGTCCATGCGACTTGAAGGGCGGTCGCCGAAAGCCCGGCGGCTTCGAGCCTTGCCTGCGTGCCCGATAGTCTTGGCTCGCCGTCGGCCGCCGCCGTCGCCCAGCCGAACAAGGCATCGGCCTGGCCATCGACCAGCATTCCTTCCGCGGCCGAGGCGGAACCGGCGTGAACCAGAAACGATGCGTCCTCTGCGATCTTGACGTGCTCGGCAGCCAGTCCGGCCAATGGCAAAAGAGAACCAATGCTGTCCGCCGGCGGCATGGCGATCCGGTGGGTTTCCATCGCGGCCAGGCTGGGCACCTTGCCATCCTTCGTCAGCAGCACGGCGCGGATGCCGACCGCGCCATCGGAATCGACCGGTGCCACAAGCGGTTCGACGCACTCGCAGCGTCTTGACGCCGTTGCATAGGCGGTCGCCGAGTAGACGGCATATTCGATGCGAGCATTGGCCTGCGCATCGATCAGCGCGGCATAGTCACGGGCAACGACGAACTCCACCTTCATGCCCAGCGCGTTGGTAAAGGCCTCGGTCAACCGCGCCAGGCCTGGAACGGTGTTGGCGGCGCCGGGTTCGGCGACGATGCCGATGCGAAACGTGCCGATATCGTCACGCCAGTCGGCGTGCGCCGAGCCGGACCAGACCGCGCCTTGCGCGATCATGAGAGCGGCGCATGTCTTCAGGGCAGCTTTCATGGGAGACCCGGTCCTGCGATCCGTCAATGAATTGGTTCCGGACTATCGCGCCGAGCGGTTGCCGTTTGGTTTCCGAATTGCCAATGCCGCCGTGGAACCCTATGTCTGGGTGCTCAAACCGGCAACAATGACCTCATGGCGCGTGCTTTCCTCTTCGTCCTGGATTCCTTCGGCATAGGCGGCGCCGCCGACGCCGAACGCTACGGAGATGCCGGTGCCAACACCTTCGCCCATATCACCGAGGCCTGTGCGGAAGGCCGCGCCGATCGCGAAGGACTTCGCCAGGGGCCGTTGTTTGTTCCCAACATGGCGTCGCTCGGACTTGGCAAGGCTGCCGAGACCGCGACGGGGCTGGGCTTTGCCGCTTTCGGGACGGATCTCGTCGCCAATGCCTTCCACGGTGCCGCCCAGGAGGTTTCGAGCGGCAAGGACACGCCATCCGGCCATTGGGAGATAGCCGGCCTGCCGGTACGTTTCGACTGGGGCTACTTTCCCGACACGGTCCCGGCCTTTCCCTCCGAACTGACCGAGGCCATCATCCGCGAAGGCAAGGTGCCGGGCATTCTCGGCAACTGCCACGCGCCTGGCACCGAGATCATCGAACGGTTCGGTGAGGAGCACGTCCGCACGGGCAAGCCAATCTGCTACACCTCCGTGGACTCAGTCCTGCAAGTCGCCGCGCACGAGGTCCATTTCGGCCTGGAGCGGCTCTACGAATTCTGCAAGGTGGTGCGTCGCCTGGTTGATCCGTTGAGGATCGGAAGGGTGATCGCCCGACCGTTCGTCGGCGAGACGGCAGCCACTTTCGAGCGGACCTACAACCGACACGACTACGCCGTGCCGCCACCCGAGCCGACATTGCTCGACCGGCTGACGGCGCGTGGCAGCCGCGTCATCGCCGTCGGCAAGATCGGCGACATCTTTGCCCATCGGGGGATTTCGGAAGTTCGCAAGGCCGCGGGCAACATGGCCATGTTCGACCAGGCGCTTGATGCAATGGATGCGGCCCGCGACGGCGATCTCGTCTTCGCCAATTTCGTCGATTTCGACACCGAGTTCGGGCATCGCCGCGATGTTGCAGGTTATGCCGCCGCGCTCGAGGCCTTCGACCGGCGACTGTTGGAAGCATTCGCGAGATTGCGACAGGGCGATCTGCTGATCCTGACGGCCGACCACGGCAACGACCCGACCTGGCGCGGCACCGACCACACACGCGAACGGATTCCGGTGATCGGCATCGGACCGGGTCTGACGGGCGGCGACATCGGGCTGAGAACGACATTCTGCGACATTGGTGAAACCGTGGCCGAACATCTCGGGTTGGCGCACGGCCGCTACGGCACTTCCTTTTACCCGGATATAGGCGGCCATGCCTGAATTGCCCGAGGTCGAGACGGTCCGGCGCGGGCTGGAGCCGGTTCTGGAGGGTGCCCGCATCATCCGCGCCGAGGCACGCCGGCCGGACCTGCGTTTTCCATTCCCCGAAAAATTCGCCGAGCGGCTGACCGGCAAGACGATCACGGCGCTCGGACGCCGAGCCAAATATCTGACGATGGATCTCGAAGGCGGTCCCGCCCTGATCTGCCATCTCGGCATGTCGGGCTCGTTTCGCATCGAGACGGCCGACGCTGCCGAAATGCCCGGCGTGTTCCATCACGAGCGGTCGAAGAGTTCGACGCACGACCATGTCATCTTCGACGTCGCCTCTCGGGACGGCACCCGCTCGCGCGTGGTTTTCAACGATCCGCGCCGCTTCGGCTTCATGCTGTTTTGCGAAGGGCCGCCGGATACCCATCCGATGCTGGCGGGGCTCGGCGTCGAACCCACCGGCAATGCGCTTGATGGAGTGCTGCTGGCCTCGCTGCTGAAGGGCCGGAAATCGCCGCTGAAGGCCGCTCTTCTCGACCAGAGACTGATAGCCGGGCTCGGCAACATCTATGTCTCGGAGGCGCTATGGCGCGCCGGGCTGTCGCCGCTGCGCGAGGCGGGCACGATAGCCAAAGCCGGCAAGAAAGCGGGTGAGCAAAGCCGGGGGCTTGCCGTGGCGGTCCGCTCGGTCATCGCAGATGCCATTGCGGCCGGCGGATCGTCGCTGCGCGACTACATGCAGACCGACGGTTCGCTGGGCTATTTCCAGCACTCCTTCGCGGTGTATGACCGGGAGGGCGAACCCTGCTCCAAGCCTGGCTGCGGCGGCCATATCGAGCGCATCACGCAGAGCGGCCGCTCGACCTTCTATTGCCGGACCTGTCAGCGGTGAGCTAGATCGATCTTCAATTGCCTGGAAGAGGAGCCGAAGCCATGGCCTATGAAACGATCGTCGTTGAAACCAGGGGCAAGGTCGGGCTGATCACCTTGAACCGGCCGAAGGCGCTCAATGCGCTGAATTCCCAGGTCATGGCGGAATTGGTGGCCGCGGTAAACGTGTTCGGGGCAGATGACGGCATCGGCGCGATGGTCGTCACTGGTTCCGAGAAGGCCTTCGCCGCAGGCGCCGATATCAAGGAAATGCAGTCGATTTCCTACGTCGATGCCTACATCAAGGACTTTTTCGTCGGCTGGGAAGAGTTGACCCGGGCGCGCAAGCCGATCATCGCGGCGGTGGCCGGCTATGCGCTGGGCGGCGGCTGCGAACTGGCGATGATGTGCGACTTCATCATCGCCGCCGACACGGCAAAATTCGGCCAGCCCGAAATCACGCTCGGCGTCATTCCCGGCATGGGCGGCTCACAACGCCTGACCCGGTTCGTCGGCAAGTCGAAGGCGATGGACATGTGCCTGACCGGGCGGATGATGGATGCCGCGGAGGCCGAGCGTTCCGGCCTGGTCTCGCGCGTCGTGCCTGCCGGCGAGCTTGTCGAGGAGGCCGTCAAGGCGGCGGCCAAGATCGCCGATTTTTCGCTGCCGTCGGTGATGATGGCAAAGGAAGCCGTCAACCGAGCCTATGAAACGACGCTCGCCGAGGGGCTGCGGTTCGAACGTCGCCTGTTCCATTCGCTGTTTGCGCTCGACGACCAGAAGGAAGGCATGGCGGCCTTCGCCGAGAAGCGCAAGCCGAATTTCACCAATCGCTGACAGCGCACCTCCGGGGGCCAAGTGCTTCGGCGTGGCTGAAAAAATGCTCCGGCGCGACGACAGCCAAAAAGAACGCCAGCCAGCGTTGACGCGCCGGGAAAGCTGAACTATAAGCCGCACCAACCGAGGCGGCCCTGTGGCTGCCCGTTTGTTTTTTGTGCCCTGCGGCATGCCGCATGCGCCGACCAGATCAGAAGAGAGGCATCATGGCCAATACATCCTCGGCCAAAAAGGCAACGCGCAAGATCGTCCGCCGCGCGGCGATCAACAAAAACCGCCGCTCGCGCGTCCGCACTTATGTGCGCCAGGTCGAGGAGGCGCTCGCCTCCGGCGACAAGGCCGCCGCGCAGGCGGCGTTCAAGGCCGCCGAGCCGGAATTGATGCGTGCCGCGACAAAGGGCGTGATCCACAAGAACACCGCGGCCCGCAAGGTTTCACGGCTGGCCCAGCGCCTCAAGGTGCTGTCGGCCTGACGTCCCTTTCCGGACTGATCTTCTGGGAACCCGGCCGATAGTGCCGGGTTTTTTCGTTTGCCGGCAAGCACTTAAAAAGAATACTCGGAAACGGCGTCGAAAGCGGAGTTTGCGGTCCGAAATGCTTTGCCGGCATATGCGTGCCGGCTGATGGTCCAGATACTTGAAAAGTGTCGGCTAAAAAATTCTCCCTCCGCAGAAATAATCAATATTTCCCAGCTAGTTACAGATAGTCATCCACACGTTGTCCACAGCGCGGCGAAGCGCCAGGAGAACAACTGGCTGTCAAGCGATTTATTTCACAAAATTTCGCGCCAGCCCGGCTTTTTCATATTCGCCGGAAAAGGGTTTGAATCACAATGGCTTTGTCAAACTATAGTGCTGCCGCATGGCGCTTCGGCGCGCCGGACCTAACCAGATTCCTTAAAAATCCGTTAGACGTGGCCTTGCCCTATCCACAGCGATTTCGGTAATGTCGGTCCATCGAAAGGGATGGGCCGGGTGGCCCTGACCCAGCCTGAATGGGCCAGCTTAAATTGGCGGGGTTTGTGGCGCGGATCAAGTCCGCGGACAGGTTTGGTTTGCTCTTTTTCGATACGGTAGGGGACTGGCGTAACTATACATGGCAGGTCGACAGCGCCGGCGATTTTCGCCGGACGGTGTTGCATTGCCCTGACATACCCAACACGGACTGGCTTCCATGGGCCGGCACCGGGTCCCTGGACACAATGGGCGACGTTCATCTGCCGGCGGCGGCAGCGGGCGTCGTAGCAAAGCGCAGTCGCTGGAACACGGATGCAGGAGGCGCATCCCCGGCGGAAAAACAGGTACAGAGACAAGGAACTCGATCATGCAGAGCGGCGTCGAAAGGGAGCTTACCAATGACATCCCATTTTCAGGAAATCTGATCGGAGCTGATGAGATGGCGGCTTCCAGCGACGCGGAACAGAAGTTCGACCGGGTCAAGGCCCAGTTGAAGGCGCGGTTGGGAACCGAAGTCTATTCGAGCTGGTTCGGGCGCATGAAGGTCGCGGAGGCTTCAAAGGGCATCGTTCGCATTTCGGTGCCCACTGCCTTCCTGCGCTCGTGGATCAACGGCCATTATCTCGACCTTATCTGCGAGCTTTGGAAGCACGAGGATCCCGAGATCCTCAAGATCGAGATCATCGTGCGCACAGCCACCCGCCAGGGGCGCAGCCATGCCGAACCGGAATTGGCGCCGGCGCGCAAGATGACGCGACAAACGCAGACGGCGCTGGCCGCCGGCACCGTAAGCCCCGGCAGGCTGGAGCGGGCTCCGGCGCCGCGCCCGGGCATGCCGGCCGAGAGCGAGTTCCGCCACAATGTGCTAGGATCGCCGCTCGATCCGCGTTACACGTTCGCCTCTTTCATCGAAGGGCCGTCGAACCGGGTGGCCTTCGCCGCGGCCAAGGCCGTGGCGGAATCGCAGTCGAGCGCGGTGCGCTTCAACCCGCTCTTCCTTCATGCGACGGTCGGCCTCGGCAAGACCCATTTGTTGCAGGCTATCGCCGCGGAATCGCTGAAGCAGAACCCGAAATCGCGCGTCGTCTACCTGACGGCGGAATATTTCATGTGGCGCTTCGCCACCGCGATCCGCGACAACAATGCCTTGACGCTCAAGGAACAGCTTCGCGATATCGACCTGCTCATCATCGACGACATGCAATTCCTGCAGGGCAAGT
This sequence comes from Mesorhizobium sp. B2-4-1, assembly GCF_006442185.1. Lineage (NCBI taxonomy): Bacteria > Pseudomonadati > Pseudomonadota > Alphaproteobacteria > Hyphomicrobiales > Phyllobacteriaceae > Mesorhizobium > Mesorhizobium sp. B2-4-1. The sequence goes on from NZ_VFVN01000005.1 coordinate 144,142, forward strand.
CGATCCAGCACGAATTCTGCCATCTGATCAACATGCTGCTCGACAGCGCCAAGCAGGTCGTCGTCGCCGCCGACCGGCCCCCGTCGGAACTGGAATCCCTCGAACCGCGGGTCCGCTCGCGCCTCAATGGCGGCGTCGCGCTCGAAATGTCGGCCCCCGATTTCGCCATGCGACTGGGCATGCTCAAGCTGCGCCTCGCCACCGCCAGGCACGACGACGCTTCCCTCGACATCTCCGACGAGATCCTCAATCACGTCGCCCGCACGGTGACCGGCAGCGGCCGCGAACTGGAAGGCGCCTTCAATCAACTCCTGTTCCGCCAGTCGTTCGAGCCGCAGATCACCATCGATCGCATCGACGAGATCCTCGGCCATATCTACCGCACCGGCGAGCCAAAGCGGGTCCGTATCGAGGATATTCAGCGCATCGTCGCGCGGCACTACAATGTGTCGAAGACCGAGTTGCTGTCCAACAGGCGCACGCGCACCATCGTAAAGCCGAGGCAGGTCGCCATGTATCTGTCCAAGGTGATGACGCCGCGCTCGCTGCCCGAGATCGGGCGGCGCTTCGGCGGCCGCGACCACACAACAGTGCTGCACGCAGTGCGCAAGATCGAGGATCTTTCCGGCGGCGACAACACGCTGGCGCAGGAACTGGAACTGTTGAGACGGTTGATCAACGACCAGGCCTGAGCCGTTCGAAAACGCCTGGCGGCGTGCTTCGCCGCCTTTATCCCCAGAAAGCCCGCGTAGCCGGCCCGAACCGGTCGCGCGGGCTTGCGTTTGCTGGTTTTTTCCTGTCAGTTTACGCAGATTCTGAAGCCTGTTCAGACCTTTCGCGGGACGCCGCCAGCCGGAGACCCGCTCATTCATTCAAGCGAGCCTGGTTCGTCATGCGTGTTATCCTGGAACGGTCAAATCTCCTGAAGTCGCTCAACCACGTCCACCGCGTGGTCGAACGGCGCAACACCATACCGATCCTGTCCAACGTGCTGCTCAGCGCCGAAGGCGCCAGCCTGGAAATGAAGGCCACCGACCTCGACCTGGAGGTGACGGAAGCGACGCCGGCCAAGGTCGAGCGGGGTGGCGCGACAACGGTTCCGGCGCATCTGCTCTACGACATCGTGCGCAAGCTTTCCGACGGTGCCGAGGTGATGCTGAAGACGGACGAGGACGGCAACGCCATGACGGTGACCTCCGGCCGCTCGAGCTTCCGACTGCAATGCCTGCCGCAATCGGACTTCCCCGAGCTTTCGGCCGGATCCTTCTCGCATATCTTCCGGCTCGACTCGGTCGCGCTCAAGGGGCTGATCGAGAAGACCCAGTTCGCCATCTCCACCGAGGAGACGCGCTATTATCTCAACGGCATCTATCTTCACACACATGAGGTCGGCGGCAAGCTGAAGCTGCGCTCGGTGGCGACCGACGGCCATCGCCTGGCGCGCGCCGAGATCGACGCGCCGGCGGGTTCCGAAGGCATGCCGGGCATCATCATACCGCGCAAGACGGTCAGCGAATTGCAGAAGCTGGTCGATGATCCCGACGTGGCGGTCACCACCGAGTTGTCGGACACCAAGATCCGCTTCACCATCGGCAGCGTCATCCTGACTTCCAAGCTGATCGACGGCACCTTCCCCGATTATCAGCGGGTCATTCCCACCGGCAACGACAAGAAGCTGATCATCGACCGCCAGAGCTTCGCGGCCGCCGTCGACCGCGTCTCGACCATCTCCTCCGAACGCGGGCGCGCGGTGAAGCTTTCGATCAGTGAGGGCCAGGTGACGCTTGCGGTCAACAATCCGGATTCGGGCAGCGCCACCGAGGAGTTGGCCGCCGACTATTCAGCCGATCCGATCGAGATCGGCTTCAACGCCAAGTACCTGCTCGACGTTGCCGCACAATTGACCGGTTCAGAGGCCCGGTTCATGTTGGCCGACGCCGGTTCGCCAACGCTGATCCACGACATGGCCGATGAAACCGCGCTTTATGTGCTGATGCCGATGCGGGTGTAGAGCAGTAGCGGTTGCCGGCACAAACCAATATAAGTAAGCTTACACTTACCAATTTCCGCAACTATGCGGCGCTGTCGGTCGAGCTTGAGCCGGGCGCGGTGGTGTTTTCCGGTGACAATGGCGCTGGCAAAACCAATCTGCTGGAAGCGATTTCCCTGTTGACGCCGGGCCGCGGCCTGCGCCGCGCGCCTTACGCGGACGTCGCGCGTGAGGGTGGTGACGGCGGCTTTGCGCTGCACGCATGGCTCGACGGACCTGACGGCCAAGTCGAGATAGGGACGGGCATTTCGGGTGGCGACAGTCTTGGCGAGGGCGGCAGGCGGGTGCGCATCAACGGCGCCACGGCGCGATCCGCCGAGGACATGCTGGAATGGCTGCGCGTCGTGTGGCTGACGCCGGCCATGGATGCTCTGTTCACAGGACCGGCCGCGGACCGCCGGCGCTTTCTCGACCGGCTGGTGCTGGCGATCGATCCAGGCCACGGACAGCGCGCCCTCGACTATGAAAAGGCGATGCGCGGCCGTAACCGGCTGCTGACGGAAGGTTCGCGGAATTTGAGCTGGTTCGAGGCGATCGAGACGCAGATGGCCGAGACAGGCGTGGCGATCGCCGCGGCGCGCGCCGAAATGGTGCGCCTTCTGGCCGCCATGATCGACAGGCTGCCCGACAGCGGCCCGTTTCCGCAGGCCGATATCGGCCTGTCGGGCGATCTGGAAGCCGAGATCGCCAACACGCCGGCTGTCGACGTCGAGGAGCGGTTCCGCCGCACGCTCGCCGGGGGCCGCGACCGCGACCGCGCCGCCGGGCGCACGCTCGAGGGCCCGCACCGCTCCGATCTCGTGGTCCGGCACCGACCCAAGGCGATGCCGGCGGCGCTGTGTTCGACCGGCGAACAGAAAGCCTTGCTTGTCGGCATTGTCCTGTCGCATGCCAGATTGACCGGCGAGATGTCCGGCTTGACGCCAATCCTGCTGCTCGACGAGATCGCGGCACATCTCGATGGTGGCCGGCGTGCGGCGCTGTTCTCGATCCTGGAGGAATTGAACTGCCAGGCTTTCATGACGGGAACCGATGCTGCGCTGTTTTCCAGCCTGGCGGGCCGGGCGCAGTTCCTGATCGTGGATCACGGCACGGTCGCGCCGATGGCTGTGTGAGCACCTGACAAGGTTTTTCTCCCGCTATATGATCGAGCCATGATCGCCACCGCCCTCACCGACGAAGAACTCGAACGCTATGCCCGCCACATCGTGCTGCCCGAAATTGGCGGCGCCGGCCAGCAGCGCCTGAAGCGAGCGCGGGTGCTGGTCATCGGCGCCGGCGGATTGGGCGCACCAGTGCTTGAATATCTTGCCGCAGCCGGCGTCGGTACGCTCGGCGTGATCGACGACGACACGGTTTCGCTCTCCAACCTGCAGCGGCAGGTGATTCACGGCACGAACACTGTCGGCATGCTGAAAACCCACAGCGCCAAGGCGGCAATTGCCCGCATCAATCCCAACACCGCTGTCGAAATCCACACATTGCGCCTGACCGCGGACAATGCCCAAGCCCTCGTCGCCCGTTACGACGTGGTCGTCGACGGGTCCGACAATTTCGAGACGCGCTATGTCGTGGCCGATGCCTGCGCGGCGGAGGGAAAGCCGCTGGTGCACGCCGCCGTGGGCCGTTTCGATGGCTCCGTGACCGTGCTGATGCCGTTCCAAGCCGATAGGGATGGCACCTCCAACCCCGGCTACCGCGACCTCTTCCCGGAGGCCCCGCCGCCGGGTCTGGTGCCGTCCTGCGCCGAGGCCGGGGTGCTTGGCGTGCTGACTGGGGTCATCGGCACGTTGCAGGCGATGGAAGCCATCAAGCTGATCACCGGCATTGGCGAGCCGCTGATCGGACGACTGCTGCTCTATGACGCGCTGGCCGCGCGTTTCGAGACCATCCGCTACAAGAGACGAAACTGACGTTGACGCGCACTGCCAATATCGTCATCACCCGGATTCCGGCCGATTTCGACCGCTGGAACGAAGTGCTCGCCCTGATCCTGCGCGCTTTCGCCTTCATGGACGGCATCATCGACCCGCCATCCTCGGCGCACCTGCTCACCGCGGAAACCTTGCGCGACAAAGCCCGCCGCGAGACCGGCATGCTGGCGCTCAGCGGCAACAGGATCGTCGGCTGCATCTTCGCCCTGGAACGAACCGACCACCTCTATGTCGGCAAGCTCGCCGTCACGCCGGACTGTCAGGGCCAGGGCATCGGCAGGTTGTTGATGCAAGCCGTCCAGGATTTTGCCCGCAGCCGCGGCAAGGCCGCAATCGAGCTGCAGACGCGAATCGAGCTGGCTGGGAACCAGGCAGCCTTTGCCCGGCTCGGTTTTCGCGAGACCGTGAGAACGGCGCATGAAGGTTATGCGCGACCGACTTCGGTCACCATGCGCAAGACTGTTTCGTAAGTTTCCACTTACATTATGTTGCGAAGCCGCTCAGGTCCTGAGCGGCAGCACGCGATCCGGCGGGCGGTGGCCGTCGACGAAGGCGCGGATGTTGATGATCACCTTCTCGCCCATGTCGATGCGGCCCTCGAGCGTCGCCGACCCCATATGCGGCAAAAGCACGACCTTGCCCTTGGTCGCGAGCTTGAGCAGTTTTCCGTTCAATGCGGGCTCGTGCTCGTAGACGTCGAGTCCGGCGCCGGCGATCCTGCCATCCTGAATCAGCTTGACCAGCGCCTCCTCGTCGATGATGTCACCGCGCGCGGTGTTGACGATATAGGCGGTGGGCTGGAGCAGCGCCAGCCGCCGCGCCGAAAGCAGATGGAAGGTCGCCGGCGTCGAGGGGCAGTTGACCGAGATGATGTCCATGCGGGCCAGCATCTGATCGAGGCTTTCCCAATAGGTCGCCTCCAGCCCGTCCTCGACCGCCTGCAGCACGCGATGGCGGTTGTGATAGTGGATGGAGAGGCCGAAAGCCTTGGCACGCCTGGCAACGGCGGTGCCGATACGCCCCATGCCGACAATGCCGAGCCGTTTGCCCCAGATGCGCCGGCCAAGCATCCATGTCGGCGACCAGCCGGCCCATTTCTTGTCGCCGGTGAGTACATTGGCGCCCTCCGCCAGCCGGCGCGGCACCGCCAGCATCAGCGCCATCGTCATGTCGGCCGTATCCTCGGTCAGCACGTTGGGCGTGTTGGTTACGGTGATGCCTTTCTTGGCCGCGGCCGCCACGTCGATCTTGTCGACGCCATTGCCGAAATTGGCGATCAGCTTGAGGTTTTCGCCGGCCTGGGCGATCAATGCCGCGTCGATGCGGTCGGTCACCGTCGGCACCAGCACGTCGGCCTCCTTGACCGCCGCGACCAGTTCCGGCTGCGTCATCGGCCTGTCCTCGACATTCAGCCTTGCGTCGAACAGCTCGCGCATGCGGGTCTCGACAGGGTCGGGCAGTTTTCGCGTGATGACCACGAGAGGCTTCTTTTTGCCTGCCATTGCTTCCCTCGTTGAGACCTCTTTAACCAAGACCGGCGAAACTGGAAGCCGGTCGCGGTAGCCGATTTACCCATGTACCAAGCGGTGCCGCCGAAGACAAAGAAAAAGGGGCGCCGGGGCCGGCAGGCCAGCGCCGAAAGGAACGAAAGTGTCTGGTTTCGCGTCGCTTCGCCTGACCCTCAGCGCAGCATTTCTCGGCGCTCTGCTCTATTCACCCCAACTGTGCGCGCAAGGTGCAGCGGCTCCCGCCCAGAGCGTCGTCACGCTCGGGCCGAGCGGCCTGCCGCTGCCACGATTCGTCAGCCTGAAATCCGGCCGCGTCAATTCGCGTGTCGGGCCGGGCGCCAACTACTCGGTCGACTGGATGTATCTGAAGGCCGGCCTGCCGATGGAGATCATCCAGGAGTTCGACACATGGCGCCGCGTGCGCGACGCCGACGGTTCGGAAGGTTGGATCAACCAGTCGCTGCTTTCGGGCCGGCGCACGGCGATCGTGGCGCCGTGGCAGCGCGGCAAGGGCGCCCAGATCAATCTCCTCAGGAGCCCCGAAAAGGACGCCAGCGTGGTGGCGATCGTCGAGCCGGGCGTCATGGGCACGATCAAATCCTGCGACGGCCAGTGGTGCGAAATGACGCTCGATGGCCATACCGGCTGGCTCGCCCAATCCGTCGTCTGGGGCGCCTATCCCGGCGAGCGGGTCAAGGACTGATTTTTGGCCTTGCCCGATTCGTTTGAACCGCAGGCCGGACCGTTTAGCGGCCGATGCGGCCGAGATGGGTATCCTGAAAGCTGCTCGACAGCTTCAAGCCGTAACCCAGCGCGCGATCGATAGCGATGTGGGCGATCCAGATCAATGCAACCGCTAGAGCGGCTGCATTGCCGAACAGGCTGCCGGCAAGCACCAAAAACACCGGTGGGACCAAGATGTGGAAGGCATTGTAGCAGGCGGCGCCGACGCGCGGCCCGGCGAGATAGCCGAACATGGACAGATCAGGCGCCAGGATCAACAAGGCGAACAACCGCCAGGACGCACCGGCGAGTGCATAAAAGACGATAGCGGACACCGCGACAGCGGCCCATTCCAGCCGGACAGCCAGATCGAGGGGTTTCATTCCCGGCCGTTCATACGTGCCCGGCCGTGCATACGTGCTTGGCCTTCGGTCATTCGGCGCGTTTGGGGCGCAGCCTCACCACGATGTCGACATTGGCGATCTCCATCCCCTCGGGTGGTTCCGGTAGGTTGGTGACGGTGACCGGACCATTGGCGATGTCGAAAATCCGGTTTTCGCCTTCGATATAGAAATGGTGATGATCGGAGGTGTTGGTGTCGAAATAGGTTTTGGCGCCCTCGACAGCCAGAATGCGCAGGAGTCCCGCCTGGGTGAATTGGTGAAGGGCGTTGTAGACGGTGGCCAGCGACACCGGCACGCCGGCGGCGACGGCCTCCTCGTGCAGTTCCTCGGCCGACAGATGGCGGTCGCCCTTGGCGAAAAGCAGGTCGGCAAGCGCAATGCGCTGCCGTGTCGGCCTCAGGCCGGCTTCACGAACCCGCTTGTCCACAGCGACATTTTCCTTCCGGCAGCCCCGGTCCATCTGGTCGTCCAAGCTCACAGTTCCGCCTCAAGACACGTCCAGAATGGCAAAAAAATGGATGTCTGCCGAAACCGGACCCCTTTCGACATATATTCTGTCGTCCGGATGCGATCAATAGCGCGCATTGACCCGGCAAGACTGGCGGGTTAAGCGCAAACGCCGGTTTCCGGCCTGAAACAGATTGTGTTAGGACACCAACGACAAGGGCGCGCCAGCGCCCGGGACATATGGGAACGAGATTGATGGCGGGTTCGAAATCCAGCTACGACTACGAAGAATTGCTGGCCTGCGCCCGCGGCGAGCTGTTCGGACCGGGCAATGCCCAGTTGCCCTACCCGCCGATGCTGATGTTTGACCGCATAACCGAGATCAGCGAAACGGGCGGGGCTTTCGACAAGGGCTTCATCCGCGCCGAATTCGACATCAAGCCGGACCTGTGGTTCTTTGCCTGCCATTTCATCGGCAATCCCATCATGCCTGGATGCCTGGGCCTCGATGCCTTGTGGCAGCTGACGGGTTTTTATCTCGGCTGGCTGGGCGAACCTGGCAAAGGCATGGCGCTGTCGACCGGCGAGGTCAAGTTCAAGGGAATGGTCACGCCCTCGGTTAAAAAGGTCGAGTATGGCGTGGAATTCAAACGTGTGATGCGTGGCCGGCTGGTGCTGGGCATCGCCGATGGTTGGCTAAAGGCGGACGGCGAACCCATATACGCGGCAACGGACCTGAAAGTCGGTCTGTCCAAGCAGTCGGCGGTCGCTTGACCGTCGCCCTGGCCGACTTCGTGGCCAGCATTCCTGGAAGGAGTTGCGAATGAGACGTGTCGTAGTCACAGGCCTCGGCATCGTGTCGTCGATCGGCAACAATGCCAACGAGGTGCAAGCCTCGCTGCATGACGCCAAATCCGGCATCAGCTTCTCCGACTCCTTCGCCGAGCACGGCTTCCGCTGTCAGGTCTGGGGCGCGCCGACGCTCGATCCCAGCGCCATGATAGATCGGCGCGCAATGCGCTTCCTGAGCCAGGGAGCGGCCTGGAACCATGTCGCCATGGACCAGGCGATCGCCGATGCCGGCCTTGGCGAGAGCGACATCACCAATGAGCGCACCGGCATCGTCATGGGCTCGGGCGGGCCTTCCACCCGCACCATCGTCGAGGCGGCCGAAACCACGCTCAAGAACGGCAGCCCCAAGCGCATCGGCCCGTTCGCGGTGCCGAAGGCGATGTCGTCGACCGCGTCGGCGACGCTGGCCACCTGGTTCAAGATCCACGGCGTCAACTATTCGATCTCGTCGGCCTGTTCGACCTCGGCGCATTGCATCGGCAATGGCTACGAACTGATCCAGTGGGGCAAGCAGGACATGGTGTTCGCCGGCGGCCACGAAGATCTCGACTGGACGATGTCGGACCTGTTCGACGCCATGGGCGCCATGTCGTCGAAGTACAATGACAGGGCATCTGCCGCTTCCCGCGCCTATGACGTCGATCGCGACGGCTTCGTCATCGCCGGCGGCGCCGGCGTGCTGGTGCTCGAGGAACTGGAGCATGCCAAGGCGCGCGGCGCCAAGATCTATGCAGAGATCGTCGGCTACGGCGCCACCTCGGACGGCTTCGACATGGTTGCGCCCTCGGGCGAAGGCGCGGTCCGCTGCATGCGGCAGGCGCTGGCGACCGTCACCACCCCGGTCGACTACATCAACACCCATGGCACCTCGACGCCGGTGGGGGATTCCCGCGAAATGGGCGCGATCCGCGAGGTGTTCGGCGAGAAGATGCCCTTCATCACCTCGACCAAATCGCTGACGGGCCATTCGCTGGGCGCGGCCGGCGTGCAGGAATCCATCTATTCGATCCTGATGATGCAAGGCGGTTTCATCGGCGAAAGCGCCCATATCGAGACTCTCGACCCCGAATTCGAGGGTATGCCGGTGGTGCGAAAGCGCATCGACAACGCCAGGATCGACACCGTTTTGTCCAATTCCTTCGGCTTTGGTGGCACCAACGCAACGCTGGTTTTCCAGCGCTATTCCGCATAAGGCCACGTTTTTTCCACGAGGATTGGCGATCATGGACGGATTGATGAAGGGCAAGCGCGGGCTTGTCATGGGCGTCGCCAACGATCATTCGATCGCCTGGGGCATCGCCCGGAAACTGTCCGAACATGGGGCCGAACTTGCCTTCACCTACCAGGGTGACGCCTTCGGCCGCCGGGTCAAGCCGCTCGCCGACAAGCTCGGCGCGGCGCTGGTGGTTCCCTGCGATGTCGAGGACAGCGCCTCGGTCCGCGCCACCTTCGAGACCTTGGGCAAGGCCTGGGGCGGGCTCGACTTCGTGGTCCATGCCATCGGCTTTTCGGACAAGAATGAGCTCAAGGGCCTCTACGCCGACACCAGCCGCGACAATTTCATCCGCACCATGGTCATCTCCTGCTATTCCTTCACCGAGGTCGCGCGCCACGCCGCGGCCCTGATGCAGGATGGCGGATCGATGATCACCCTGACCTATGCCGGTTCGGTGCGCGTCATGCCGAACTATAACGTCATGGGCGTCGCCAAGGCCGGCCTCGAGGCCAGCGTGCGCTATCTCGCCAACGATTACGGCCCGCGCGGCATCAGGGTGAACGGCATATCGGCCGGACCGGTGCGAACGCTTGCCGGCGCCGGGATTTCCGATGCGCGCCACATGTTCTCTTACCAGCAGCGCAATTCTCCGCTGCGCCGCACCGTGACCATCGACGAGGTCGGCGGCTCGGCACTCTACCTCCTGTCCGACCTCGCTTCCGGCGTCACCGGCGAAATCCACTATGTCGATTCCGGCTATCATATCGTTTCCATGCCGACGCTCGAGGAGCTGAAGCAGACGGATCGCGCGAGCGAATAGGCCATTACGCGAAATAGTCTTTTCTCCTGCGAAGAAATAATTCCCTTCCAATAAAATTGGATGCATTCGCGGAAACTCATTTTAAGGGCCTATCGGCTATAGAGTCCCGCAATTTGGGGACTTTCAATGCCTGCCGTCAGCAACCCGAACCGCACACCGGTGTTCCGGCTGATCACCATAGCCAGTTCGGGCATTGGCAGTTTCATTCTCGGCATCTGGGGGCTGAAGCACGCGCTTGGCGACGGCTTTGCCGGCATGCCGGCGGACGTGATGGTGGCGATCATGGCTGCCCTTTGCGCATTGGCGGCGGCGGGAGCCGCGATGTCTTTCTTCGCCGGCGTCGATGAATCGGCTGATTTCGTCTTCAACGAAACCCAGTTCGACAAGCTGACCGGATTGCTGGCGCGTCCGGCGATGGTCGGCAAGATCGCCGAGGCAGCCTGCGCGACGAGCCGCACCGGGGCCCCGATGTTCCTCATCGACATCGACATCGACCGGTTCAAGCAGATCAACGACGCGATCGGCTACAGCCAGGGCGACGAACTGATCCGCGCCTTCACCAAGCGGCTGCAGGCCTGCGTGCCCGAGCGCGTGCAGATCGGGCGCATCGGCGCCGGCGAGTTCGCGGTGCTGCTTCCCGATCATCAGATTCAGGGAACGATGGAAGCTATGGTGGAGAGGCTCATCGACGAGATGATGGAGCCCTATGAGCTCAGCAGCCACCAGCAATCGGTGAGCCTGTCGGTGGGCATCGTGGCGATGCCCAAGGACGGCGTCGACCCGGTCCTCATCCTGCGCCGCTCCAACTTGGCGCTGCAAAATGCGCGCGCCAGGGGAGTCGGCAACTGGTCGGTCTTCGATACCGAGATGGGTCGGGTCGCCGATCATCGCCAATGGGTCGAATCCGAGCTGCACGTCGCATTCGAGCGCGGTGATTTCGACCTTCACTATCAGCCGCAGCTGGACCTGCCGAGCGGCCGCATCGTCGGCTATGAAGCGCTGATCCGCTGGAACCATCCAGAACGCGGCATGATCCCACCTCTGGAGTTCATCCAGATCGCCGAGGAAACCGGCATGATCAATCCGATCGGCGAATGGGTTCTGCGCAAGGCATGCAGCGACGCCCGCCATTTACCCGACGACTGCTTCGTCGCTGTCAACATCTCGCCGGTCCAGTTCATGACCAAGGACTTCATCGGCCTCGTGCGCGACACGATGCGGACCACCGGCATCAAGCCCTCGCGGCTGGAGCTGGAAGTCACCGAGACGGCCATGATGCAGGACCGCGACCGCGCCGCCGCCATCCTGAAAGAGCTTGCCGATATGGGCATCTCGGTTGCCGTCGACGATTTCGGCACCGGCTATTCCAATCTCAGCTACCTGATCGATTTTTCATTCGGCAAGCTGAAGATCGACCGCTCCTTCGTCAGCCGCATCGATACGGATTCGAGCTCCGGCGCCGTCGTATCGACCATTGTCGGCCTCTCGCGAGCACTCGGCGTCAGTATCATTGCCGAGGGTGTCGAGACAGAGGACCAGGCGACACTGCTCAGGGCAGCCGGTTGCGAGGTGGTGCAAGGTTATCTGTTCGGCCGGCCGGCGCCGCTTGCGGTCATGGCCGGCGAGGGACATGTCATCGAGGATTCGAGGCGCGTCGCCAATCTGCACTGAGTGTCACGCCGTTGCGTGTCAGCGACGCGCGGAAAGAACCTTGAACATGCCGTCACGGGCGAGCTCGGCATGGCTGGAGAAGGCGGCGGCCAGTGCCGGCTCGTAGGGCAGCTGGCGGTTCGCCACCATGTACAGCCGTGCTCCCGGCTTCAGCGCCTTTGCCGCTGCCCGGATCAGGCCGGCGCCGATCTCCGGTTCGGCCGCGCGGCTGCGATGAAAAGGCGGGTTCATGATGACCGCGTCGTAGCGACGCTCGACCGGCTCCCCCTGCAGGTCCGTCCAGAAGAAACCTTTCGCAACCGACTGGCTGGCCGTGGCAAGATTGGCTTTGGCGGCTTCGAGAGAAGCGAAATCCGCCTCATAGAGATCAAGTGCCGAGATGCCGGGCGAACGCGCTTCCATCTCCGCCGCCAGATAGCCCCAGCCGGCGCAGAAATCGGCGACATGGCCGCGCAGGTCGGCCGGAAGATGGTCCGCCAGCAACTTCGAACCGGCATCGACACGATCGAAGGAAAACATGCCGGGCGCCGTGCTGAAGCGGCCGTCGACCAGCCCGGCGGGATTGGCGGCACGCAGCGCTGTCGACGCGTCCGTCCCGGCCGGCCGGCGAAGCCAGAAGGCGATGCCGTGATATTTGGGCAGATGGCCTTCGAGCGGCACAAGCTCGTCCATGCGCTTGCGCAGGCTGGCGATGCCATCATCCTTGCCGCCGGCAATGACGATTAATCCGCCCTCGGCGACGCGCTCCAGCGCATCCGCGATGCGCAGCTCGTTCTGGCCGCGATGGCGGCCCGCGAGCACCAGCGCGGCGTCAAAGCCATCGCCTTGCGTTTGCGGGGTGACAGTGAAGCCCGCAGCTTGCAGCGCGCGAAAATGCGGCCGGAAGCCTTGCACCACGTGCAGCTCGGCGTCGAAGTCCTGCGGTGTCCGCAAGCCGGATTCGGCCCCGAGAAAAAGCATGCGCTCGCCCTTTCGCGGCAAGGCGACCGCCTCGGCCTCGAATGGATGGAACAGCGTCTTCAGCACTTCAGCGGACATGCCTTTGCTCCATAAACGAAAACGGGCGCGACATGAGCCGCGCCCGCTTCGATTTTTCCGTTAGCCAGTTCAGGCGGCGTTTTCTTCGCTCTCGGCCTTCTTGTCGCGAACGATTTCCTTGCCGGTGGCCTGGTCGACGACCTTCATCGACAGGCGGACCTTGCCGCGCTCGTCGAAGCCCATCAGCTTGACCCACACCTTGTCGCCTTCCTTGACGACGTCCGAAGTCTTGGCGACCCGGTCGTTGGCAAGCTGCGAGATGTGGACGAGGCCGTCACGCGGGCCGAAGAAGTTGACGAAAGCGCCGAAGTCGGCGGTCTTGACGACCGTGCCTTCGTAGATTTCGCCGACTTCCGGCTCGGCGACGATGGTGTGGATCCACTTCTTCGCCGCCTCGATCTCCTTGGCGTTCGCCGAAGCGATCTTGACCGTGCCGTCATCCTCGATGTTGATCTTGGCGCCGGTCTTCTCGACGATCTCGCGGATGACCTTGCCACCGGAACCGATCACGTCGCGGATCTTGTCGGTCGGGATGTGCATGACCTCGATGCGCGGCGCGAACTCGCCGAGCTCGGCGCGCGCGCCGGACAGCGCGTGGCCCATTTCGCCGAGAATATGCTGACGACCGTCCTTGGCCTGGTCGAGAGCGATCTTCATGATCTCCTCGGTGATGCCCTCGATCTTGATGTCCATCTGCAAGGAGGTGATGCCGTTGGCGGTGCCGGCGACCTTGAAATCCATGTCGCCGAGGTGATCCTCGTCGCCCAGGATGTCGGAGAGCACGGCGAAGCGCTCACCTTCCTTGATCAGGCCCATGGCGATACCGGCGACCGGCTTGGCCAGCGGCACGCCGGCGTCCATCAGCGCCAGCGAGGTGCCGCAGACGGTTGCCATCGACGACGAGCCGTTGGACTCGGTGATCTCCGAGACCACGCGCAGCGTGTAGGGGAACTGGTCTGATGTCGGCAGCATCGGGCGGATGGCGCGCCAGGCGAGCTTGCCGTGGCCGATCTCGCGGCGGCCGGGCGAGCCCATGCGGCCGGTCTCGCCGACGGAATAGGGAGGGAAGTTGTAGTGGAGGAGGAACTTCTCCTTGTACATGCCGGTCAGCGAATCGACATACTGCTCGTCCTCGCCGGTGCCCAGCGTGGCGACGACCAGCGCCTGGGTCTCGCCGCGGGTGAACAGCGCCGAACCGTGGGTGCGCGGCAGGACGCCGACCTCGGATACGATCTTGCGCACGGTCTTCAGGTCACGGCCGTCAATGCGCGAACCAGTGTCGAGAATGTTCCAGCGCACGACCTTGGCCTGGAGCTCCTTGAACACGCTGCCGATCTGCTCGGAGGAATATTTCGGCTCTTCGCCTTCGGCCGGAGCGAAGGCCGCCTTGACCTTGGCCTTGACGGCGTCCACGGCGGCATAGCGCTTCTGCTTGTCGGTGATCTTGTAGGCGTCGCGAAGCTCGTCGCCGGCGATCTTCAGCATCTCGGCTTCGAGAGCGGAATAGTCCGGCGCGGTGAAGTCGCGCGGGTCCTTGGCGGCGACTTCGGCCAGCTTGATGATCGCGTCGATCACCGGCTGGAAACCGCGATGGCCGAACATGACCGCGCCGAGCATCAGGTCTTCACCGAGTTCCTTGGCTTCGGACTCGACCATCAGCACGGCGTCGGCGGTGCCGGCGACGATCAGGTCGAGCTTGGATTCCTGCATCTCGTCGACATGCGGGTTGAGCACGTATTCGCCGTTGATGTAGCCGACGCGGGCGCCGCCGATCGGGCCCATGAAGGGCACGCCCGACAGGGTCAGGGCCGCCGAAGTGGCGACGATCGACAGGATGTCCGGATCGTTCTCGAGATCATGCTGGACGACGGTGACGACGATCTGCGTGTCGTTCTTGTAGCCGTCGGCAAAGAGTGGGCGGATCGGGCGGTCGATGAGGCGCGAAACCAGCGTTTCCTTTTCGCTCGGACGACCTTCACGCTTGAAATAGCCGCCCGGGATCTTGCCGGCGGCGTAGGTCTTTTCCTGGTAGTTGACGGTCAGCGGAAAGAAGTCGAGGCCCGGCTTGGGCTCCTTCATCGAAACGACCGTGGCGAGAACCTTGGTCTCGCCGTAGGTGGCGAGCACGGCGCCGTCGGCCTGGCGCGCGATCTTGCCGGTTTCGAGGATGAGCGGGCGACCGCCCCATTCGATTTCCACTTTGTGGTGATTGAACATGTCTTGTCCTTCATATGAGGAAAGGGCCGCGCCGTTTCAGCGTGCGCGGGTGCCCTTTCCCCTGGCTTCCTTTCTCGGGCAGCCACGGGCAAGACAACGGGAAGCTCGATCCATGTCGGCCGGATGGCCGCGCGAGCGTCCTGCAATCCTGCCCCATGACCGTCCATGGGGTGGCTTCGAGGGGGCCCTCTGCACGCTCGAAACCGGATTTGGCCAATCGATCCGACTGGCCCTGCGCATGACCCCACAAGCAGCGGCTTGTGGAATGCGTCACGCGCAAACTCAACTTGTTGGAGCGTCCGTCCGGCATCCGGATGGGTGCGCGGCGCTCCAGTACCTGCATTCGAGATCGGATTGGTCCGGTGCTCAAATGCGCGACCGGCGGGCCCTTGTGAGGCCCGCCGGTCAATTCGTCAACGGCGCAGGCCGAGCTTCTCGATCAGCGTCTGGTAGCGCGTGTCGTCCTTGCGCTTGAGATAATCAAGCAGGCTTCGGCGCTGGGAGACGAGAGCGAGCAGACCACGGCGGGAATGGTTATCCTTCTTGTGGTCCTTGAAATGGTCGGTCAGGTTCTTGATGCGCTCGGATAGGATGGCTACCTGAACTTCCGGAGACCCGGTGTCGCCCTTGGCGGTTGCGAATTCAGTCATCAATTCCTGTTTGCGCTCGGCAGTAATCGACATCGTGTTTTTCCTTATCTGTTCGAGGAAACGGGTCGCCCTCAGCCGGGATGTCGTCCAGCAGGGGCCGGTGCAAGCAGAGCGTCATAGCGCTAAGCTGCGGCGCATATAGTGCAATTCCCAAGAGAACACCAGCCCAATTCACGAAGCCGGCTTTTCACGCCAAAACGGCAAGTTATCCCTGTCAAAGCCATTTTTTCCATTTGAAGAAGGCAATCAGCCCAACCGCGACCACGGCCATGAACAGCAGCGACAAGGGATAGCCGTAATAGGCCTTCAGCTCAGGCATGTTCCAGGGCGACGTCTCCGGATCGAAATTCATGCCCCAGACGCCGACCAGAAACGTGAGCGGCATGAAGATGACCGAGACGATCGTCAGATAGGAAATGACGTCGTTGGTGCGTGCCTGGCTCAGCGACAGATGCATCTCGATCAGGCCGGTCAGCATGTCGCGCTGGTTCTCGACCAGCTCGATCAGCCGCAGCGCGTGGTCGAGCGTATCGTTCAGGAAGACCTTGGTTTCGGCCTTCACATAGGGCACGTCGTTGCGGATAAGCGTCGCCAGCGCGTCGCGCATCGGCCACAGCACCCCCTTCAGCACATTGGCGTCGTGCCGCAATCCATGAAGCTGCTGCATCTGATGCTTGTGCGGTGCGTGCAGCATCTGGTCCTCGATGCTGTCGACGAGTTCGCCCGCCGCCTCGATCGGCGGAAAGTAGCTGTCGACGATGGCGTCGATCAGCGCATAGGCGAGATAGTCGGCGCCACGGGCGCGCAGCCGGTTCGGCGCCGAGCTTTCGATGCGCTTGCGCACCGGATCGAACGGATCGCCTTCGCGCTCCTGGAAGGTGACGACGAAATTCTTGCCAAGGAAAACGGCGATCTGCTCGTAGCGGTGCGAGGCGACGTCGTCGATCATCCGCACGACCACGAAAGCATGGTCTTCGTAGAAATCCACCTTCGGCCGCTGGCCCGTGTTGACGACGTCCTCCAGCGCCAGCGGATGCAGGCTGAAGATGCGGCCGATCTCCTTGATCAGCTCGATATTGGCCAGGCCGGTGCAGTCCAGCCAGATGACCGGCCACTTTTCGCAATTGGCATTGACGTCGTCGATGCTGGCATTGTCGATCGTTTTGGACTTTTGCGGCGAGATCAGGGTGAGCCGCAGTTCCGAGCGTCGCGCCGCGGGATCGGCGATCAGCGTTCCGGGCGATGCACCGACCGGCGGCCGCCTGGCCCTGAGCGGCGCCCGCGTCTTGATCGCCTCAACCTTTGCCATGCGGTCCCTCGGATAGATGTCGCATGGAGATTAGACGAGGGCCCTCACCCGGCAAAGACCCGTTTGGGCTTGAACATGCCCTGCTCGACGGCGCCGATGGCCACCAGCTTGCCGCGCGCGGTCGCGCAGGCTTCCTCGGCCTCCACCGGCGCGTCGCGGCCCCGGATGATGACGGGATTGCCGAGGCGGATCTTCGTCGCCGCATCGTCGCTGATGGCGATCTGCGGCAGGCAGTCGAGTGCCGCCGAGGTGTCGACAAGCAGCGCGTCGATCGCGCCAAAATCGATCGGCGCTTCTATCGAATCGGGGGACGGTTGCTGCGTGCCATGACCCTGCTCGCCGAAGCGCGCCGCCTCCAGTTCGGCGACGGTGACGAAATCCTCGGCGGTGAACGGCTCGACCTCGATCCGGCGCAGTTCAGAAATATGGCCGAAGCAGCCGAGATCGCGGCCCATGTCGCGGGCCAGCGAGCGCACATAGGTACCCTTGCCGCATTCGACCTCGAAAACCGTGTGATCGGCCCCGTGCTCGACGATGTCGAGGCGGCCGATTTCGATCTCGCGCGCGGGAATGTCGACCGTCTCGCCGTCGCGGGCGAGATCATAGGCGCGTTCGCCCGCGATCTTGATGGCCGAGAATTGCGGCGGCGTCTGCATGATGACGCCGGTGTATTTCGACAGCAGCGCCTGCACTTCGGCCTCCACGGGGCGCCGATCGGAGTCCCGCGTCACCGGACCTTCGAGGTCGTCGGTCGAGCGCTCCTGCCCCCAGGCGACGGTGAAGCGGTAGATCTTGGCGCCGTCCTGGACGTAGGGCACGGTCTTGGTGGCTTCGCCGAGCGCGATCGGCAGCATGCCGGAAGCGAGCGGATCGAGCGTGCCGGCGTGGCCGGCCTTCTCCGCCTGGAACAGCCACTTGATCTTGGAGACGGCCTCGGTCGAGCCCATGCCGACCGGCTTGTCCAGCACCACCCAGCCCGAGACCGGCCGGCCCTTCTTCTTGCCGCGGCGCGCCATTATTCGCTGTCCTTATCGTCGTCGTCCGCATCCAGATCGCGCGCCACTTCCGGCGATTTCAGGAGATCGTTGATCCTGGCGAAATTGTCGAAGGAGGTGTCGAGCCGGAAGCGAAACTCGGGCATGTACTTCATCTGCCGCAGCGCGCCGGAGACACGGCCGCGGATGAACTTGGCATGCTTGTTGAGCGCCTCGACCACCGCGCCGGCGTCCGTGGCGCCGAGCGGCGAGATGAAGGCGGTTGCGATCTTGAGGTCGGGCGACATGCGCACTTCCGACACCGAAACCACGGCATTCTCGACCAGCGGATCGATGATCTCGCCGCGCTGCAAGGTTTCGGACAGCGCATGGCGCACCTGCTCGCCGACGCGCAGCATGCGCTGGGATGGGCCTGATGTGGTCGAACGGGGCATTTTTTCTCGATCCTGAAAGCGTGGGGCGCGGGATAGGACCGTGCCTCATGTCTCAAATGTTTGCCAGGCGGCGGCCTCTCGGCCACCGCCTGGCATGACGGACGTCACACGAACTCAGAGCGTGCGGGTTACCATCTCGACGCGGAAGCACTCGATGATGTCGCCGACGCGCATGTCCTCGTAGTTCTGGAAGGCCATGCCGCATTCCTGGCCGCCCGGGACTTCCGAAACCTCGTCCTTGAAGCGCTTCAGCGTCTTCAGCGTGCCTTCGTGGATGACGACGTTGTCGCGGATCAGGCGCACGCCCGCGCCACGCTCGACCTTGCCTTCGGTGACACGGCAGCCGGCGATCTTGCCGACCTTGGTGATGTCGAATATCTCGAGTATCTGCGCATTGCCGATGAAGGTCTCGCGACGCTCCGGCGAGAGCATACCCGACAGAGCCGCCTTCACGTCATCCACGAGGTTGTAGATGATCGAGTAGTAGCGGATCTCGATGCCAGCGGCCGCGGCAGCGGCGCGTGCCTGCACATTGGCGCGGACGTTGAAGCCGATGATCGCCGCGCCCGACGTCTCCGCCAGTGACACGTCGCTTTCGGTGATGGCGCCGGCGCCGGCATGGACGATGCGCGCACGCACCTCGTCGGTGCCGAGCTTGTCGAGCGCTGCGTTGATCGCCTCGATCGAACCCTGCACGTCACCCTTGATGACCAGCGGGAACTCCTTCAGTCCGCTCGTCTGCAGCTGCGACATCATCTGTTCGAGCGAACCGCGCTGGCCGGCATGACGGGCAACCGCCTTCTCGCGGGCCAGACGCTGGCGGTACTCGGTGATCTCGCGGGCGCGGGCCTCGTTGTTGACCACGGCGAAGCGGTCGCCGGCCTGCGGCGTGCCCTGGAGGCCGAGCACCTCGACCGGCATCGCCGGCGGCGCTTCCTTGACGTGTTCGCCACGATCGTCGACCAGCGCGCGCACCCGGCCCCATTCATTGCCGGCGACAAGGATGTCGCCCGGCATCAGCGTGCCGGTCTGCACCAGCACGGTGGCGACGGGGCCACGGCCCTTGTCGAGCTGCGCCTCGATGACGACGCCCTCGGCGGTGCGGTCCGGATTGGCCTTGAGGTCGAGGATTTCGGCCTGCAGCAGGATCGCTTCGAGCAGCTTGTCGAGATTGGTGCCCTTGGTCGCCGACACTTCGACGTCCAGCACCTCGCCGCCCATCGATTCCACGAACACTTCGTGGCGCAACAGCTCGGAGCGCACTTTCTGCGGATCGGCGTCATGCTTGTCGATCTTGTTGATCGCCACGATGATCGGAACGCCGGCCGCCTTGGCATGGCTGATCGATTCGATCGTCTGCGGCATCACGCTGTCGTCGGCCGCCACCACCAGGATGGCAATGTCGGTGGCCTGGGCGCCGCGGGCGCGCATGGCCGTGAAGGCGGCGTGGCCGGGCGTGTCGATGAAGGTGATCTTCTGACCGTTCTTCTCGACCTGATAGGCGCCGATATGCTGGGTGATGCCGCCGGCCTCGCCGGAGACGACATTGGCGTTGCGGATCGCGTCGAGCAGCGAGGTCTTGCCGTGGTCGACATGCCCCATGATGGTCACGACAGGCGGCCGCGACACCAGGTCTTCCGGACGGTCGGCGATGTTGAACAGGCCTTCCTCGATGTCGGACTCGGCGACGCGGCGGACCGTGTGGCCGAATTCGGTGGCGACCAGTTCCGCCGTGTCGGCGTCGATGACGTCGCCCGGCTTCAGGATCTGGCCCTGCTTCATGAAGAACTTGACCACATCGACGGCGCGCTCGGACATGCGCTGCGCCAGTTCCTGGATAGTGATGGTTTCGGGCAGGATCACTTCGCGCATAACCTTCTCGCGCGGCTCATTGTGCATCGCGCGCTTGAACTTTTCCTGGCGGCGGCGCATCGACGACAGCGAACGGGCCCGCGCATCCTCGTCGGAAAGCGCGGAGTTCAAAGTCAGCTTGCCGCGACGGCGGTCTTCCTCGCCCTTGGTCGGCTTGGCCGGACGCGCCACTTCGGGCGTCACCAGACGGCGCACCGGCGCACCGGCGCCAGTCCGCTTCGGCTTGACCTCTTCTTCCTCGTCGGCGGTCGCCAGTTCGGCGGCCTGCGGCGCGCGGCGACGCGCCTCTTCCTCGGCGCGGCGGCGGGATTCGGCCTCGGCCTGCAACCGCGCTTCTTCCTCGGCCTGGCGGCGTGCGGATTCCTCGCGCTCGCGCTTGCGGCGCTCCTCATCCTCGGTGCGGCGCTTGGCTTCCTCGACGGCGCGCTGGCGGTCCTCGACCTCGCGCGCTTTGGAGCCTTCGAGCGCCCTGCGGCGCGCTTCCATTTCGCTGCGCGACAGTTCGTTCAACACCATGCCGCTGCGCTCGACCGGTGCCGGCGGAGGTGGAGGCGGCGCCTTGGGTGCCTCCTGCACGACGGGAGCCGCCGCGACCGCCGGCTTCGGGGTGAACACGGGTGCCGCCACCGCCGGCTCCGGCTTGTCGCCGGGCAGCGAGAATTTGCGCTTCTTGGTCTCGACCACGACCGACTTGGTGCGGCCGTGCGAGAAGTTCTGGCGCACGGTGCCCTGTTCCATGCCGGGGCGCTTCAGCGTCAAGGTCTTCTTCGGCGTAACACTCAACGTCTTGTCGTCGCCCGATTTCGTATCGCTCATTCCATATCCTCTGCGGCCTCATCTTCGTCAGCAACGGCCGCAAGCATTGCCAGATCGTCCGGGGTACCGCCCCGATATCGGTCGAGCGCAACCATGCGCTTCTGGACCGCCTTACCCGCGTCTCCCGCGAGGACGGCAGCATGTATCACATTTGTACCCCCCAATGCCAAGCTCAACTCGGCCTCGGAGAAAAGTTTGTAGGCAAGGATGGAGGGGCCGCCAATATGGACGGTCGCCCGCCGCGCCTGGCTGATCTTGCGCACGCCATCGTCTGAGGCTTCGGTCGCGTGGAGCACGAAAAGCGCCAATCCACCGCGCACCGCGCTCTCCACCTTGGTGGCGCCCAGCGCGATCGCCCCTGCCTTGCGAGCGAGACCCAGCATGCCAAGGGCGGATCTGGAAAGCAGCCCATCGACCATGCCGCCGAGATCGGGCGGCACGACCACCTGTGCCTTAAAGGCGCGGCTAAAAAGGTTCTTGGCCGCCGCCTTGTCGATATGTAGGCGGTCGGCGCTCACCCAGCAACCACGGCCGGGCAGATTTCTCTTGAGATCCGGAACGACGGCCGAATCCGGGCCGACGACGAACCGGATCAGTTCATCCGGTTCGGCCTGCTTGCGGGTGACGATGCAGGTGCGATCGTTCATCTCGTCCAAGGGCGGTTTCTGTGCGATGCGGTTTCACCTCACGCACCAACGGCTTCGTCAGCCGGCGCTTCTTCGGCTGCAAGCTCGTCTTCGGAAATCCAGCCGGCCTTGAGACGGGCCGCGAGCACCATCTGCTCGGCATCGGCGCGCGAAACGCCATGATCGGCCAGCACGCCCGGATACACCTTGGTCTCGCCGTCCTTGCGTTCCTTCCAGCCGGTGAGGTCGTCGGCGGCATAGCCGGCGAAATCCTCGATCGTCTTCACGCCGTCCTCGCCGAGCGTCACCATCATGGCGGTGGTGATGCCGGGGATTTCGCGCAGCTCGTCCTTGACGCCCAGCGCCTTGCGCTTTTCGTCGTGCTCGGCTTCGATCTTCTCCAGATATTCGCGGGCCCGGGTCTGGATCTCCGAGGCGGTATCCTCATCGAAGCCGTCGATCGAGGCGATTTCGCCGGCATCGACATAGGCGACTTCCTCGACGCTGGTGAAGCCTTCGGAGGCGAGCACCTGGCCGACCATCTCGTCGACGTCGAGAGCTTCCATGAACAGCGCCGAGCGCTCGACGAATTCCTTCTGGCGGCGCTCGGATTCCTCGGCCTCGGTCAGGATGTCGATATCCCAGCCGGTGAGCTGCGAAGCGAGGCGCACATTCTGGCCGCGGCGGCCGATGGCCAGCGACAGCTGGTCGTCCGGCACCACCACTTCGATGCGCTCGGCGTCTTCGTCGAGCACGACCTTGGCGACTTCCGCCGGCTGCAACGCATTGACGATGAAGGATGCGGCCGAGGGCGACCACGGAATGATGTCGATCTTCTCGCCCTGCAATTCGGCGACGACCGCCTGGACGCGGCTGCCGCGCATGCCGACGCAGGCGCCGACCGGATCGATCGAGCTGTCGCGCGAGATGACGGCGATCTTGGCGCGCGAACCGGGATCGCGGGCGACCGACTTGATCTCGATAATGCCGTCATAGATCTCCGGCACTTCCATGGTGAAGAGCTTGGCCATGAACTGCGGATGGGTGCGCGACAGGAAGATCTGCGGGCCGCGCTGCTCACGGCGCACGTCGTAGACATAGGCGCGGACGCGATCGCCATATTTGTAGTTTTCGCGCGGGATCAGCTCGTCGCGGCGGATGATCGCTTCGCCACGGCCGAGATCGACGATGACATTGCCGTATTCGACGCGCTTGACGGTTCCGTTGACGATCTCGCCGATGCGGTCCTTGTATTCGTCATACTGGCGGTCGCGCTCGGCCTCGCGCACCTTCTGCACGATGACCTGCTTGGCCGACTGGGCGGCGATGCGGCCGAAATCCATCGGCGGCAGCTGTTCGGCGATGAAGTCGCCGAGCTGGGCGTCGGGATTGCGCTCGCGCGCCGAGGAAATGGCGATCTGCGTGGCATAGTCGTCGACCTTCTCGACCACTTCCATCAGCCGCTGCAGCTTCATCTCACCGGTGTTGGGGTTGATGTCGGCGCGGATGTTGGTCTCCTGGCCATAACGCGAGCGTGCCGCCTTCTGGATCGCATCAGCCATGGCGGCGATGACGATCGACTTGTCGATCGACTTTTCACGCGCGACCGCATCGGCAATCTGCAGCAGTTCAAGTCTGTTGGCGCTTACAACCATGTTTTTTCTCCCGAGCCTGTTTGCCGGCCCCTGGGGCCTGGCAGCTCAATCAACTTTCCTGTTCGTGTTCTTCCGTAGCGCCCGGTTCCGTACCCTCCGGTACGTCGTCGTCCGGTTCGCCGCGGCGTTTCTTGGCTTCCTTGCGCGCCCTGTTGTCCTTCGACAACGCATCACGGATGAGGTCGTCGGTCAGGATCAGCCGGGCTTCGGCAATGGCGTCGTAGGGCACGCGCACTGTCGGCTCCTCACCGTAGGCCGCCTTGTCGCGCTCGATCAGCACATCGTTCTCACCGGCTTCGGCGATCTTGCCCTTGAAGCGCTTGCGATCCGCGACAACGACCGATGTTTCCATCTTCACCAGATGACCGGTCCAGGTCACGAAATCCGATTTGCGCACCAACGGCCGGTCGATGCCGGGCGATGAGACTTCGAGATGATACGCCTTCTCGATGGGATCGTCGACGTCGAGCGCCGGCGACACCGCACGGCTCACCTCTTCGCAATCCTCGACCGTCATGGTGCCGTCCTCGCGCTCAGCCATGATCTGCAGCGTCAGCCCGTTCTGGCCGGACAGATGCACGCGTACAAGGCGAAAGCCGATGCCGCGCAGCACCGGCTGGACGATCAGCGCGATGCGTGCATCGATGCCGCTTTCGCGGATGATGCGATCGTCGCTCTCGCTTGCCGTTGACGTCATTCGATTCCTGTCGATCATTCTCTAGCCGTCGGCAGGTAATAAAAAAGAGCGGGACCGGGTGGACCCACTCTTCGTCATACCGACCAAGAATTTGAAGCTGATATAAACGATCCGCCCCGGTGTTTCAAGCCCGCCGTCCCAACTGAGCGCATGTCCGGTGCATTGGGCTTGCGCCAGGTGCATGCCATCCATGCGGCAACGGCCCTTGTTGGTCCTCAAGCCGCGCTCCTATCTATGTTGCATTGCACAAAACGATAGCGATAGCGATAGCGCGTCACCGCACGCGAAAGGACATGACAATGAACAGCCGCAAGGTTTTTTCCGCCATAGGCGATCTCTTCACCACATTCGGCAGCGCCGTAGCCGCGTCGCGGGCGGTGGAAGCCGGCCGCAAGCCGCGCGCCCAGGATCTGCGCAGCCTCGGCATGGATCCGACGGCTTTCGACAAGATCGGCCGTTTCTGAACTCCGGCCAACGGGCGACATTCGATTTCTGTGTCCCCGCAACAATTGAAGATCTCTCCCTCACGAAGGGCCCAGATCCTGATGCCCAAATCCCGATGCCTGGGACCTGATGCCTAGGTCCTGATGAAGGTAAGATAGGCCGGCCGCCTGCCCTCGCGGACGGCTTTCGCCTCGTAGCGGGTGCCTGGCCAGCCATCGTAGGGGCGATGCCAGTCGACGGCCTCTGAAGCCTGCCAGGCGAAACCGCCATGCGCACGGCAATGCAGCAGGGTCCAGTTCACATAGGTGTCGATGTCGGAAGCGAAACGGAATTCGCCGCCACGCTTCACAACGCGTGCGAAACGATCGAGATTGACCGGGCTGACGAAACGGCGCTTCCAGTGCTTCTTCTTCGGCCACGGATCGGGATAGAGCAGGTCGATGCCATCGAGCGAGGCCTGCGGCAGCCAGTCGAGCAGCCGCGTGGCGTCGTCGTCGTAGACCCTGAGGTTGGCCAGCGGCTTTTCCCGCATCGCCATCATCATCTTGGCCATGCCGTTGACGAAGGGCTCGACACCGATAAAGCCGGTCATCGGCGCTTCGGTCGCGCGATGCAGGAGATGCTCGCCGCCGCCAAAGCCGATTTCGAGGCGAACGGCGGAAACATCGGCTTCGAACAGAGCCCGCAGATCCGACGGCGCCTCATTCGTCAGATCGAGCCGATAGGTGTCGAGGCCGCTTTCCAGCGCCGCCGCCTGCTGCGGGCGAACCGGCTTGCCGCGCCGACGGCCGAAGAAGGCTTCTGTCGCGCGGCTTGGCCTGTCCCCGGAACTCATCGGCTGATCAAGGTCCTGTCGCCGCCCTCAGGCAGCGACAGCATCCTTGAGCGCCTTGGCGAGATCGGTCTTTTCCCAGGAAAAAGATCCGTCGCGGCCGGCCTTGCGGCCGAAATGACCGTAGGACGAGGTCTTGGCGTAGATCGGCTTGTTAAGGTCGAGGTGGCGGCGGATGCCGGACGGCGACAGGTCCATCACAGTGCGCAGCGCCTCCTCGAGCCTTGCCTCGTCGACCTTGCCGGTGCCGTGCAGGTCGACATAGACCGACAAGGGCTGGGCGACGCCGATGGCGTAGGAAAGCTGGATGGTGCAGCGGTCGGCAAGTTTCGCCGCCACAACGTTCTTTGCCAGGTAGCGCGCCGCATAAGCGGCCGAACGGTCGACCTTGGTGGTGTCCTTGCCCGAGAAGGCGCCGCCGCCATGGGGTGCGGCGCCGCCATAGGTGTCGACGATGATCTTGCGGCCGGTCAGCCCGGCGTCGCCATCAGGCCCGCCGATGACGAACTTGCCGGTCGGATTGATGTACCACATGCAATCGTCGGCGATCTTGAGGTCACCCAATGCCTCGCGGATATAGGGCTCGACGACCTTGCGCACCTTCTTGGAATCCCAGCTCGCATCGAGGTGCTGGGTCGACAGCACGATCTGCGTCGCTTCGGCGGCCTTGCCGTCGATATAGCGGACCGTTACCTGGCTCTTGGCGTCCGGCCCGAGCTTGCCGGCATCGCCGTTGTTCTGGTGGCGGGCGGCGGCCAGGAGTTCGAGGATCTTGTGGCTGTAGTAGATCGGCGCCGGCATCAGGTCCGGCGTCTCGCGGCAGGCATAGCCAAACATGATGCCCTGGTCGCCGGCACCCTCCTCGCCCTGGCGGTCGGAGGCATTGTCGAC
This sequence comes from Mesorhizobium sp. B2-4-1, assembly GCF_006442185.1. Taxonomy (NCBI): domain Bacteria; kingdom Pseudomonadati; phylum Pseudomonadota; class Alphaproteobacteria; order Hyphomicrobiales; family Phyllobacteriaceae; genus Mesorhizobium; species Mesorhizobium sp. B2-4-1. The sequence goes on from NZ_VFVN01000005.1 coordinate 170,243, forward strand.
GCCTTGGCCGATGTCGGGCGACTGGCCATGCAACAGAACGTCGATCTTGGCCTTTTTCCAGTGGAAGCCGGCCTGCTCATAGCCGATCTCGCGGATCGCCTTGCGGGCGACCGACTTGAACTTCGCCGGGTTGACGACCGGATGGCCGGCGGCATCCCTCAGGATGTTGCCTTCCTTGTCCTTCTTCAGCAGCGTCTCGGGAACGCGCACCTCGCCGGCGATGACGACGCGGTTGGTGGTCGCCAGCGTCTCGCAGGCGACGCGGACTTTCCACGGGTCCATGCCCGTCTTCTTGGCCTCACGGTAGACCAGGTCGACGATCTCGTCGGATATCCGGTCACAGACTTTGTCGGGATGGCCCTCGGCAACGGATTCCGAGGTAAAGAAGTAGTTCTGCCGCGTCACGGGTGTCCCCTCTTGAAAAAACGATCGGCAGGCTGCCGATTTGGCGCGCCACGTGTTAGCGGGGCGAAGCGCCGCTCGTCAAGCGGTGCCGCCCTTCTGGCATGAATGTCGATGTCGATATTTTGTACCACCAGCGGCCGGAATGCCGCCGGTTCGAGTCCTGTTGCGGATCAGTCGGAATCTTCGGACGCCAGCGACTTCACCAGGTCTATGATCCTGCGACGCACCTTGACGTCGGCGATCTTGACGAAGGCCCGGTTGAGCTGAAGGCCCTCCGGGCTGCCGCAGAATTCCACGGCGAAAGCCATTGAAGCATCCTCCGCGAAACCGCGGCCGGCCGGGCTCTCCTGGCCCGGCGCATCCTCGAAAAAGAAGGCGACAGGCACGCCGAGTATGGATGCTATCGCCTGCAGGCGGCTTGCGCCGACACGGTTGGTGCCCTTTTCATATTTCTGTATCTGCTGAAATGTGATGCCGAGGTTCTCGCCTAGTTTTTCTTGGCTCATTCCCAACATATTGCGGCGAAGCCGGATGCGACTTCCAACATGGATGTCGATCGGATTCGGTTTCTTCTTGTTATCTTCTGTCATTTTTTCCTCGCCGAATTTTTTCGGCTTTGTGATTTTTTTCCTACCCAAACAAAGCCGGAGGCGACTGCCCCAACAGAACGATCCACCGGCTTCGAGAAATTTTCAGGCGTTACAGTATGAGTTTCTAATGTGTCGACTGTCAATTCACCCGTAGCCTTTGCCTTACATTGAACAGGACGGCAGCCAGGGCAAACAGCAACATGATCAGCATTCCGTTAATGCGCAGCTGGCCGGCGGACACGACAGCTTGCCGCGAGATTGGCACACGGACGTCGATGGCCCCGCGCGCGTCGATCGCCAGCGCATCGACGATGCGCCCCCGTGGGTCGACAACCGCCGAGATGCCGTTGTTGGCCGCGCGCAACAAGGGCAACCCGTTCTCCACCGCGCGAATCTGAGCCTGCCTGAAATGCTGATAGGGACCCGGCGTATCGCCGAACCACGCATCGTTGGTAACGTTGACAATAAGCTGCGCTGACGTTGCGTCAACCGCTACCAGTTCGGGAAAGATCACTTCGTAGCAGATAAAGGGCAAGGCGCGGACGCCGTCCGGCAGCGTGATCGCATGCCGCTCATTGCCTGCCGTGAAGGTCACCGGGCCAGCGACCAGTTGTTCGATGCCGAAACGATCGAGCAGGTCGGCGAAAGGCAGGTATTCGCCGAACGGCACCAGATGGACCTTGTCGACGGCGTCAGCGATTTCGCCCTTGTCGTTGATCGCCACCACGGAGTTGTAGTAGCGGCTGCCGGCACCGGCCGCCGCACCGCCTTCCTCGCGCACGACGCCGGCGATCAGCATCTGGCCGGCGTCCAGCATGTCGCCCAGTGCGGTCAAAGCGTCCGGCCGCTCGGTGAGGAGGAACGGGACCGAGGTTTCGGGCCACAGGATCAGTTGCGGCTTTTCATGGCCGGGGTCCGGCGCCTTGGCCGACAGGCCTATCAAGGTGGCGAAGATACGGTCGCGCACCGAGGCGTCCCACTTTTCCGAAAGGTCGACGGCCGGCTGGACGATGCGCACATCGATCGTGCGGGCCTCAGGCGCGGCCGGAGCGTTGAGCCTGAGATAGCCGAAGCCGGCATGAGCGGCGACGAGCACGACAAGCAGCGCGACGCCAAGACGAAGATGCGTGCGCGCCGCCAGCAGCGCCGGCAGCGAGAAGACGAACACGGCGAGCACGTTCATGCCGACCATCCCGGTGACCGAGACGCTCTGCATCAGCAGGGGCACCGGCATCGCCGCGTAGCCGATCGCGTTCCAGGGAAAGCCGGTGAACAGGAAGCCGCGCAGCCACTCGGCCAGCCCGAAGGCGGCGGCCAGGGCCGCGATGCGGCCGATGTCGTTGCTCCACAGGAGCCGGGCGACCATGGCCGCAAAGCCGTAGAAGAAGGCCAATGCAAAGGGGATGCCGACCACCGCGAAGGGCAGCGCCCAGGCGAAACTGTCGGCCTCTACAAGCAGCGCCGATCCGATCCACCACAGGCCGGCGAGGAAATAGCCGAAGCCGAACCACCAGCCGACGGCAAAGGCCGGCCGCAGCCGCGCAAACAGGCTGCCCGAGGCCTCACCGGTCGCCCCGTCGAGCAGCCAGACCAGCAGCGGAAACGAAATGAAACAAGCGGCAAAGAAATCGTACGGCGCCTGGCCGAGCACCGCCAGGGCGCCCGCGAGGAACGCCACGAGCGCACGCCGCCAACCCCAAAACAGAATTATCCGGCCGGCCAGGCGGTTCATGCATTGTTCCGAGTCGTGCGAATCACGGCAGCAGATTTATCAGGCCGCGGCCTGCGCTCCAAACTTCGGGTGGTCTGCCGTGAAACCCACTCACCACTGCTGGAGCGCATCGCGTTTGAACTGATCAGACGACGCGCCTTAGGTCTTTGTTTTTGTGCATGTCCTCCTCCCAAAACCGAAGTTACTTAGGGCGACATGGATCAGCGGTGCCACCCTTCTATGCGCACGTCGCCGAGCCGTTCGGCCTCTTCCAGCGGAACGGAGCGGATGGTCTGGGTGAAGGTCCAGACATGGCCCTCGGGATCGCGCGCCCGATACTGGCGCTCGCCGTAGAACTGGTCCGCCGGCTCCTGGATTATACCGGCACCCGCCGTCCGCGCCTGCTCGCAATGTGCATCAATGCCGTCTTTCAGCCTGACATAGACCGACTGCGTGTTCTTGCCCGAGACCGAGGCCGGGCTGGCGACGTAGTCGCTCCATTCGGAATCGACAATGATGTAGCAGTCGCCGAACCGCATCTCGGAATGGACGAGCTTGCCGTCGGCATCGCTGACCACCATGCTGCGCTCGAAGCCGAAAGCTGCCTCCAGCCAATCCAGCGCGGCCCGCGGATCCCTGTAGAACACGCCGGATCCCAAGGCGGCGTGCTTGAAGGGGTCTTCGGTCATCCGCAGGCGCTTAAGCCTGCTCGGTGCGCGCCGCGGCGCGGCGGCGACGTTCGCCCTTCTGGTTCTGCACGATGCGCACGCGCTTGACGCGGCGCGGATCGGCGTCGAGCACATGGAACTCGAAGCCAGGGATGGCCTGCACCACCTCGCCGCGCGCCGGCACCCGGCCAAGCGTGTTGAAGATCATGCCGCCGATGGTGTCGACATACTCGCCATGTTCGCCGGCGGCGAAATCCCCGCCGATCATCTTGGCAACCTCGTCGATCTCGGCCTTGCCGTCGACGACGAACACGCCTTCACCGGTCTGGGTGATCATCGGCTCGTCGTCGTCGTGCTCGTCCTCGATGTCGCCGACCACCATCTCGACGATATCCTCGAGCGAGACGAGCCCGTCGGTGCCGCCATACTCGTCGATGACCAGCGCCATCTGCGTGCGGGTCGTCTGCATGCGGCCCATCAGATCGGAGGCCAGCATGGACGGGGGCACGAACAGCACCGGCCGGATCAGGTTCAGTTCGCCTATGGTGCGCGAGAGGTCGACCTGGGTGAGGTCGAGAACCGTGGCGGCGGGTGTCTTCCTGGTCGCCCGGCCTTTCCTGACGCGCGCAATCTTGGTGATATGGGCCAGCACGTCGCGGATATGGACCATGCCGCGCGGGTCGTCGAGCGTCTCGGCATAGACCGGCATGCGGGAATGGCCGGACTGCTCGAACATGCCAAGCAGATCGCCAAGCGTGGTCGTGATCTCGACCGCCTCGATGTCGGCGCGCGGCACCATGACGTCCTCGACGCGCACCTCGCGCAGCCGCAGGATGTTGTTGAGCATGGCGCGTTCGCCCGGCGAAAAGGATTCGACATCGCTCGTCGTCTCGGCGAGCGCGCCGGCGATCTCCTCGCGCAGGCTGGTTCCGTTGCGTTGCCTGAACAGGCCCAGAACGCGGTTGAACAGGGAAGGCCCGGCAGGCGACGGCTCACTGGCAGCGCTGCCGGTGTTGGCAACGCCAGGGGTAATGGTACTCGGACTTGATCCCTCTTCCGACGTATCGGAAGCCTTGGTCGCACTGCCGGCGTCGGGGCGGACGGCAGTTTCAGGTTTGTCGTTCATCTTCGTCCGTCAATTGGTGTTTTGTAGTTACGCGTAGGGATCGGGAATGGCAAGTCTGGCGAGCGCGGCGCGCTCGACGGCCTCCATCTCCTCGGCCTCGGCATCGGTCTCGTGATCATGGCCCATGAGATGCAGCAGGCCGTGGATGACGAGATGGGAAATATGGTTCTCCAGCGGCTTGTCTTCCAGTGCCGCCTCGCGCGCCACCGTCTCCGCGGCCAGCACGATATCGCCGAGCATCGGCGGCAGGGGACCGCCCTTGGGGAAAGGAAATGCCGGAAAAGACAAGACGTTGGTCGGCTTGTCCTTGCCGCGCCAGCCGGCGTTGAGCGCCTGGACATGGGCATCGTCGGAAAAAACGACGCTGAGTTCGGAACGGCCAGCCGCACCCGTCTCGGCGAATGCAGCGGCGGCGGCGGCGGCGACCAGCCGGACAAGCTCGGCTTCGTCCGGCCAATGCCCAGCCTCGACCGTCAGATCAATGTCGACGGGCAGCGGCGGAGCCGGCCCGTTCGGCGTTTCGGGCTCAACCATGAGGTCGCTCGATCAAATCAGCCTTCGGTCCCCAGACCGCGGGCGAGCTTGCCGTCACGGTCGTAGGCCTTGACGATCTCGGCGACCAGCGGATGCCTGACGACGTCGCCTTCATTGAAGCGGACCGTCACCATGCCGGTCACACCATCGAGGATCCGGAGCGCCTCGACAAGGCCGGACTTGGTGTTCTGCGGTAGGTCGATCTGCGTCGGGTCGCCGGTGACGATCATGCGCGAATTCTCGCCCAGACGGGTCAGGAACATCTTCATCTGCATCGGCGTGGTGTTCTGCGCCTCGTCGAGAATGACGGCGGCATGCGCCAGCGTGCGGCCGCGCATGAAGGCGAGCGGTGCGATCTCGATCACCTCGGCGGCGATGGCGCGTTCGACCTTGTCGGCCGGCATCATGTCATAGAGCGCGTCGTAGAGCGGCCGCAGGTAGGGATCGACCTTCTCCTTCATGTCGCCCGGCAGGAAGCCCAGCCGCTCGCCGGCCTCGACGGCAGGCCGCGACAGCACGATGCGCTCGACCATGCCGCGTTCGAGCAGCATCGCCGCATGCGCCACCGCCAGGTAGGTCTTGCCGGTACCGGCCGGGCCGATGCCGAACACCAGTTCCGAGCGCTCCAGCGCCCGCATATACGCGTCCTGCGTGAGCGAGCGGGCGTAGATCGTCTTCTTGCGCGTCGATATCTGGGCGGCCGAAACCTTGCCCTTGCGCTCCAGCGTCGGCAGCGTGAGCTGGTCATCGGCGGCGACCGCCATGCGCACGGCGCCGTCGACATCGGACTGGCCGATATCCACCCCCTTCTGGAGAATGCCGTAGAGATTGTCGAGCGCCCGGCGGGCCTGCTCGGCGGCGGGAGCCGATCCCTTGATGGTGAGCTGGTTGCCGCGCGAGCGGATGTCGACGCCCAGTTTCTGCTCGAGCCGGGCGAGGTTCTCGTCGAACTGGCCGTAGAGGGCGCTGGCAAGCTTGTTGTTGTCGAAAGTCAGTACGATGTGCGCCATGTCAGAAGCCCCAGATGCCGGTACCGGGGGCAGGTTCTTCAGCTCCGCTGCGCTCAACCGTCTCTCCTCATCTGCCGAGGTCATCAGACCAATTCGGCGAACAGGCTATTGTAACCCGTCTTCGTGATTCGCACCTGGATAATGTCACCGATTTCGCCGGCCTTTTCATCAACAATAACGGGCTGAAGCCAAGGTGAGCGTCCGACCTTCTGGCCGGCCTGGCGACCTGGCTTCTCGATCAGCGTATCTATGGTGCGGCCGACGAGACTCAAGCCGAAATCCTGCTGCTGCTTCAAAAGCAGCGCCTGGAGCCGCTGCAAACGCTCGTCCTTGACCGCTTCCGGCACATGGCCGGCCATCTCGGCGCCCGGCGTGCCGGGGCGCGGCGAATATTTGAACGAGAAGGCCGAGGCGTAGTTCACCTGGCGCACCAGCTCCATCGTCGCCTCGAAATCCGCCTCGGTCTCGCCGGGGAAACCGACGATGAAATCGCCCGACAGCGCGATATCGGGCCGCACGGCGCGGATGCGGTCGAGCAGCGCCAGATAATCATCCGCCGTGTGCCTGCGGTTCATCGCCTTCAGGATGCGGTCGGACCCGGATTGCACCGGCAGATGCAGATACGGCATCAGTGCCGGCAGGTCGCGATGGGCCGCTATCAGCTCGTCGTCCATGTCGCGCGGGTGGCTCGTGGTGTAGCGCAGGCGCGCCAGCCCGGGAATTTCGGCCAGCCTGAACAGAAGGCGGCCAAGGCCCCATTCCTCGCCGTTTTCGCCTTGCCCATGCCAGGCATTGACGTTCTGGCCAAGCAGCGTCACCTCGCGCACCCCGGCTTCCGCCAGGCGCTCGGCTTCGGCGACGATCTGTGCCACCGGCCGCGACACTTCGGACCCCCTGGTGTAGGGCACGACGCAGAAGGTACAGAACTTGTCGCAGCCCTCCTGGACGGTGAGGAAGGCGGTGACGCCGCGCTTGATCACCTCGGCGCGCTTCGGCTGCGGCAAGTGCTCGAACTTGTCCTCGATGGCGTAGTCGGTCTCGACGATCTTCTCGCCGCCGCGCACCCTGGCCAGTACGTCCGGCAGCCGGTGATAGGTCTGCGGGCCGATGACCAGGTCGACGGCGGGCGAGCGGCGGATGATCTCGGCGCCTTCGGCCTGCGCCACGCAACCCGCGACGCCGATCAGCAATTCGCGGCCGGCGGCGGCGCGTTCGGCCTTCATCTCGCGGATGCGGCCGAGCTCGGAATAAACCTTTTCAGCCGCTTTTTCCCTGATATGGCAGGTGTTTAGCAGCACCAGGTCGGCTTCGCCGATGGTCTGCGTCGCCGTGTAGCCGTCGGCGGCCAGCGCATCTGTCATGCGCTGCGAATCATAGACGTTCATCTGGCAGCCATAAGTCTTGACGAAGACCTTTTTCGCTGCCGCGGAAATCACTGCCTGCTGTCCAGCCGCAGTGCCGATGTCGTCGCTTTCAACCGTGTTCAAGTCCATCCGGCGGCTTCTAACGCCTTTCCGCGACAAAAAACAGACGATTCTGCCTGGGGGCCTTCGGGATTCAGCGGCTCGGGCGCGGCGCGGCCAGTGCCGCCTGCATCATTTCGCGCACGCGGCTTTCCATCAGCTTCGCCGTTTCCTTCCGGTTCGACCCCTTGGCGAAGGCAATCGGTTCGCCGAAATGCACCTCGACATCGAGCGCGCCTTCCGCCATCAGCACTTTGAGATGCGGCATCAGATCCTCGTCGCCGATCCACGCCGCGATCGGCCGGTGCCGGCGGCCGAGCGGCACGCCATGCAGCCGGGTATAGGCGATCGCTACCGGCTGGATGAAGACCTGCTCCGCCGCGCCCTCCGAAATCGCCATCGAGGCGGCACCGAACAGCGTGCTCTTGAAAGGCAGGACGATGTTGCCGTCGCCCGTCGAGCCTTCGGCAAACAGCACCATGGCATCGCCCTTGGCCATGCGGTTGGCGATCTCGCTCGCCTGGTCGCCGGACGAGCGCTTGCGCTCACGCTCGATGAAGACGGTGCGCTGGAGCTTCGACAGCATGCCGATCAGCGGCCAGCCTTCCATGTCGGCCCTGGCGATGAACTTCACATCGGCAAACGAGCCCAGCACCATGATGTCGGTCCAGGAGATGTGATTTGAGGCAATCAACAAGGGGCGGCGGTCGGACATCGTGCCGTTGATATGGATGCGCATGCCGAGCGCCCTGACGATCAGCCTGTGCCAGATCTTGAGGATGAAGGTTTCCGGCCACCAGCCGGTCTTCATCGACAGGACCTGCAAAGGCACCAGGATCAGCGAACCGGCGACGACCAGCCCTATCGCCAGGAAAATCCTGATTTTTCCGATCATCGCTCCACCCCGAAACCCTGGCTAGCGAAGATCGCGGCGCATGACAAGCGCGCCGGTCGGGCCATGCTCGGGCGACCTGTAATAGTTGGGGCGCTTGCCGACCTCGCGGAACCCGAGACGCCTGTAGAGGGCGATCGCAGCGACATTGGTCTCGTCGACCTCGAGGAAGAGCGCTTCGGCGCGCTGCGCGTGCAGTTCGCGCAGCACCGCGTCCATCAGCTGCCAGCCGAGCCCCTGGCGGCGATGCGACCGCGCCACCGCGACGGTCAGGATCTCGCCCTCGCCGGCCGCCAGCCGGGCCAGCACGAAGCCGACCGGCGGTTTGGCGCCCTGCCCGGTTTCGCGCGCGGCATAGCCGAACACGGTGTCCTGTTCGAGCAAGGCCGCGAACTCGCCATCGGTCCAGGGGCGGACGAAGTCCTCGCGGTGCAGCAGCGAGACCGCCGGACTGTCGGTGGTCCTGAGCGGTTCGAGCGCGTAATCGCGGCGGCGCGGCTGGAGAAAAGGTATGCGCATTATTTCCCTTGCCTGGAAAGTATGAACCCGGCCTGCGGCTTGGCGTCGGCGCCGCGCAGATAAAGAGGTTTCGGCCTCTCGCCCTCGCCCTTGGCGACCGCCAGGCGGGCGTAGGTGAGAATGTCCGCGGTCGCCGTCTCGGGTCCGATGTCGAAGGAGCGTCCGGCGGATGCCGCGATCCGCGTCGCGGCGGTTCCGGCGAGCACCGAAGAACGCTCGCTCGCCATGGCCACGGCATCCGCCAGCGTGACCACGGCCGGACCGTAAGTCAAAACCGACATTTCATCATAGAGAGCGGCATGGATCTCCTCGCGGCCGGCATCGAGCGCGGCCAGCACGGCACGGCCGGGAAATGCCCCTGCCGCCTCGGCCGCCAGCGCCTCGAGCGTCGTCACGCCGATTGCAGGCAGCTTGAGCGCCAGCGCCAGGCCACGCGCCGTGGAAACCCCGACACGCAGACCGGTGAAGGAACCGGGGCCGACGGAGACGGCGATGGCGCCAAGGCCGGCATAGGCGGTTGCGCCGGCCTTCAGCGCCTCGGCGATGACTGCCATCAGATGCTCGGCATGGCCCTTGCCTAAATCGAGCACCGCGCGGCCGAGTTCCTGCCTCGCCACGGCATCATAGACGCAGGCGGCGCAGAGGTTGGCGGCACAGTCGATGGCGAGCACTTTCATGAAACGACCGGTTCGAAAAACAATTCCCTGTGCCTGCCACAGCGCGCCACCGCAAGGGGAAAGCGCATAATTTCTTAAGCGGCTTCGCTCCGACGCAGCGGGAAGGTGTCTATGCGGCCGGCTCTATGCGCAGCATATGGTTGTCCCAGACGTAGTACGGTTCGGACCATGTCGCGCCATTGCATTCGACGATTTCGCCGGCTCCGGTGGTGGCCATAAAACCCGTCCCGTCGGGCGCCACGCCACAGACCTCGACGAGCGCGCTTGACGAGACGAGCCGCCCGCTCGCCGCATCGATCACCACAAGCGAATTGCCTTCCGGCGAAGAGACGGCAATGGTGCCGGCAACCGGATTGGCGGCGACGGAACCGATATAGTTGCGGAAGCCGGACAGGACATCCCGCGGCATGTCGAGGAGCTGCAAATCCTTGCCGCGCGCGGCGCGGCCGACCAGCAGCGGACGGTCGGTGCCGGGCCCCCTGTACTGGCAGCCGAACCAGACGGTGCCGGTCTGGTCGGTGTCCATGTGGCGGATCGACAGCTGGTGCAGCGCCGCCGGCAATTCGTGCTTCTCGACCAGATCGCCGGTGACACGGTCGATGAGCACATAGGACGGCTTCATGGTGGCGATGTTGAGCTCGGCGCGGCCATAATCGGGATGAGTCTCGATGCCGCCATTGGCAACGGCGATCGTCCTGCCGTCGCCCAGGAGCAGAAGCTCGTGGGGTCCCATGCCATAGGTCGGGAATTCACCAAGGCGCTTGAATTTCGCCCGCGCGTCGTAGACGCCGACGACGCCGGCCGCGTTGTCGAAATCGTTCTCGGTGGCATAAAGCAAGGCGCCGTCCGGGGAGAACACGCCATGGCCGAAGAAATGCCGGCCGGTGATGCTGGCGATGGTCAGCGGTTCATCGCAGCCTGAATGATCGAAGACTACGGCAAAGGTGCCGGGCTGGCGGGCGAAGACCACCGAGCGCTTCGATATGGGATCGAAGGTGACGTCGTGGCCGCGGTCGGGCAAGTCGATCGCATGCAGGAGCTTGCCGGCCTCGGAGAGGATTGCGGCGCCATAGCTGCCGTCGCGCTTGACGAAGGCGGTGGCGAAGACGGCATCGGCCGCAAGCGTCTTCGCCCACGCGGGCGGTGCCATCGCCGCCACGAAGCCTGCTCCGGCAGCTCTCAGGAAATCGCGGCGATCGATGAGAGAGGTTTTCACGCTCAGTCCCCATCCAGCGAGGAGAACCCGGCGGTCAGGCCGAATTCGGCGGTCAGCCTTGTGCCGAACAGGGTCGACAGGCTGGAGGTGATCAGCGCGAGATGCTCGAGCTTTTCGCGCAGCGCCGGGTCGGCGAGCGCCTTGTCGATCGGCCCTTGGACCGACTTCGCGGTGGCGACGCCGTTGAGCAGCTGGATGTGGATCGATTCCGCCATCCAGCGCGCATCGGCCGGCAGCGCATCGCCGAGCTCCGAGGCCTCGAACAGCCCGTCGATGCCGGCAAGGTTTCCGGCCAGCGAATTGGTGGTGTTTTGCGAACGCCAGTAGATCGCCTGTTTCGGCTTGTCCGCCTCCGGCTTGCCGCCCAGGAAGCCTTTCAGGCGCACGTCGCGAACCATTTCCAGCTCGTTGATGAAGATGCCGACCAGTTCCGTCACCGCTTCGGTGCCGTCGCGATAGAGCGGATTCTGCGGCCCCGGATTGGCCCAGCGCGCCGCAAAGCCGTCCGGCTTGTTCCAGGCGTCGGCGACATCGCCGGCCATGGTTTCGATGTTGCCGGCAACCGCCGCACCATAGGCGCAGCGATAGGGATCGTTCTTGCCGGCAAGCGCATCGGCGCCGTCACCGTAGAGCACGAACTCCAAGGCGCCGAGCCCCTGCATGGCGACGCTCTTGCCGGAAAGCTGTGCCGGATCGGTGGCGCTCGGGTCTTGGGCGGCCAACGCGGCCTGCACCTGTTTCAGGCCGATGCTTTTGCGATCCGGCCAAAACAGCATTCGCTCCAGCCGGTTGTTTTCCTTGATCGGGCCGAACCCGATGATCTCGGCCGACGACCAGGCACCCACCGTGCGCGAGAATTCGGCGCGTGCCGCATCGAGATCGCCCTTTGAGGGTTTTTCGCAAAGCGCGTGCATCGCCTTGTTCAAGCCCGCCGCGCGGTCGTGCAGACTGGCATAGGCCGGCCGGACAAAGCCGTCGATTGCCCGCTGGATGACGTCGGTGGCCTTCACCGCCGCCGATGCGGGGCTGACGCCCAGCAGGGCCAGAGGAAGAAGGATTACCAGCGCGGGACGCTTCAACATCACAGGGACTCCAGGAATTTGAGCAATGCCTCGCGGTCGGCGGCGCCGGCGGCGGCGAAGCGGTCGCGCGATTTCTGGCCCTCGCCGCCATGCCAAAGAATCGCCTCGACCAGGCTGCGGGCGCGGCCATCGTGCAGATAAAAATTGTTGCCGTTGACCGTTTCGGCGAGGCCTATGCCCCATAGCGGCGGCGTGCGCCATTCGTTGCCCGTCGCCTCGCCCACCGCCTGGCCGTCGGCAAGGCCGGGGCCCATGTCGTGCAGCAGGAAGTCGGAATAGGGCCAGATAAGCTGGAAGGCCTGCGCCTTGTTGGGCGCGTCGCGGCGGGTTACGAATTTCGGCGCGTGGCAGGAAACGCAGCCGATCTCGTAGAAGAGTTTCTTTCCGGCGAGCACATCCGGGGCGCCGAGGTCGCGGCGCGCCGGCACGGCCAGGTTCTGCGAATAGAAGGTGACGAGGTCCATGACCGGCGCCGGCGCCTCGGCCGGACCGAGCCGCTCCTGCACGCCATCCGGCATGGCAAGGCAATCCTTCTCGGCGGCGGTGCAGTCGCCCCAGTGTTTGGGCTCCTCCGGCGTCGAGATGCCGATGTCGCCGGCAAAGGCATCCGCGGCCTGCTGGCGGATCGACGCGGTCTGCGCCTTCCAGCCGAAACGACCAAGGGTGAGCTCGCCGCTCATGCCGTCGCGCACGATGTTCGGCCTGCCGGAAATGCCGTCGCCGTCCCGGTCGTTCGGATCGGCATGGGCGAGTATATCAGCGGGCGCGATCTGCTCGATGAGGCCAAGCCCGATCATCGGCGGCGTCAGGCGCGGCGACAGCGTGGTGCGCGGATCGAGCGGGCCGTAGGCCAGATCATCGACCGCGTAAGTGGGCTTGCGCAGCGAAACCACGGTGCCGTCGCCGAGCCCGACTTTTTCCTCGCTGTAATCGACGCGCATCCGGCCCTCGCCGCGCAGGCCGGGGACGGCAAGATCCTGCAGCTGCGAACCGTAGACCGGATCGGGGATGTTGAGCAGCCTGTGGTCGGCAAGCCCAGCCTTCTCCTCCTCGGTGCTCGCCTCGCGCGCCAGCCGCAGGAACATCGACGTGCTGCCGGTGCCTTGCGGCGGACGGCCGCGGCCGTCCTTCAGATGACAGTTCTGGCAGGCGCGTTCGTTGAACAGCGGTCCGAGCCCGTCGGAAGCCTGCGTCGAGGACGGCGACGAGACCCAATTCTTGCGGAACAGGGCGTTGCCCAGCTTGAAGGTGCCTTCTTCCTCGAAGGTGATGTTGGCCGACGATTGCGAGAAGGAATCGCGGTTGACGTCCTTCCTGGATGTGCCGGCGCCGCCTTGCATCAATTCGAACTGCTCGGGTTTCGAGAAGTCCTTGGTCGGCCTGGTAACGGCTGTGACGCGCGCCTGATCCTTCGGGCTGAGGTCGGTGCGCGTGGCGGCGAAATTGGCGGGCTGCTGCGAGCCGGACCCGCCCGTGGCGAAGGCCAAAAGGATGATGGCGGCCGAACCGGAAAGCACGACGCTTCCCGGTTTTCTGTTTGACGACAGCCCTTTGGCCCGCCGCCAGCGGCGCAGCAATGCTAGGGTGCGCCGCATTCCCGCATGCCCTTACTCCGCCTCGTCCGCCGATGCGGCATTGAGCTGGCCGTATTTTTCCTCGCCGATCGAGGCAAGCAGATCGAGCTGCGTCTCGAGGAAGTCGATGTGCCCCTCCTCGTCGGCCAAGAGTTCCTCGAACAGTTTCATGCTGACATAGTCGCCGGCTTCGTTGCAGACCTCGCGCGAGCGCTTGTAGGCGGTGCGAGCGTCATACTCGCCGGCAAGGTCGGATTCGAGCACTTCCTTCACGTTCTGTCCGATACGCAGCGGCGCCACGGACTGCAGATTGGGGTGCCCTTCCAGGAAGATGATCCGGGCCACGAGCTTGTCGGCATGGTGCATCTCCTCGATCGATTCGGCGCGTTCCTTCTTGGCGAGCTTGGCGTATCCCCAGTCCTCCAGCAGACGGAAATGGACCCAATACTGATTGACGGCACCAAGCTCCAGGAACAGAGCCTCGTTAAGCCGCTCGATGATCTGTGGTTCGCCTTTCATGGGTTCTGCTCCCGTATTGGACGCGCAGGCCTCTGACGCGATCCAGATGTGAAACGATGTCCACGCCGCTCGCCTGCGAGCGGGCGTGGTAGTTCTCGGTGACCCGAATGATCGCTTCGACCACATTTGGGAAGCAGCCGCAACAGCGACCGCGCTTGTGCATGGCGTGATAGACTTTTGCCGGCACGATGAGCTGCCAGGGATCCTGGTCCAGCAGCCCGACGATCGTCTGCTCAATCTCCTTCTCGGTGATGATGTTGCAATGGCAGATCAGCATAAACTTGCTCGGATGGCTGACGGCGCCTTCCGCGCCGTGTGGCTTGACTCTATCTTCCCCGCGCCGAAGCCCTTTGTGACTTCGGCCCGGGCTTCCAGGCTTCGACGCTTACTGGAACACCTTGTCCGGCGCATCGAGGCTGTCTGAACCCTCAAAGGCGATGGCGTTGAGCTTCAGCGCGCCGACGGCGCGTTCGACCGATTTGGTCTGGTCGACCAGTGCGTCGATTGCCGCCTGCACCGTGGCGTTGCCCTCGGTGTTGCCTTCGGCGATCTGCTGGTCGTAAGCCTCGCCGCCTTCGGCGCGGGCCTTGATCGCCTCCATCTTGGCGACGGTGGCATCGAGCTTGTCAGACAGTTCCTTGTCGATGGCCGGATCGGCCGCCTTGACCATGTCCGCCACCGACGGCCCTGAAACGACGGTGCCGTCCAGCCTGGTGTAGCTGGCGTGATAGGCGGCGCGGATACCGACGGCGTCATAAAGATGGGAATTGTAGGTGTTGTCGGAGAAGCAGTCATGCTCCTCTTCCGGATCGTGCAGCAGCAGGCCGAGCTTCATGCGCTCGCCGGCGAGTTCTCCGTAGGAGAGCGAGCCCATGCCGGTGAAGATGGCCGAAATGGCGGCGTTCGGCTCGCCGTCCGCCAGATTCTTGCGCGCAGCGCCGCCTTCCTTCCAGTCGCCGACCATCTCCCGGAGGTCGGACACCAAAAGGGTGCTGGCGGACTTCAGATATTCAGCGCGGCGGTCGCAATTGCCGCCGGTGCAGTTCTTGAGATCATAGTCGGTGTAGGGGCGCTCGCCGGCGCCCGGTCCGGTGCCGTGCAGATCCTGGCCCCAGAGCAGGAACTCGATGGCATGGTAGCCGGTGGCGACATTGGCCTCCACGCCGCCGGCCTCCTGCAGCGTGCCGGAGAGGAATTCCGGCGAAAGCTTCGAGGCGTCGGCCTTCTTGCCGTTGATCTCGATCTCCTTGTTGGCGATCACATTGGCCGTGTAGAGCGAATTCGCGTCGGATTCTGTGCCGTAGCTCTTGGCGACATAATCGATCAGGCCTTCGTCCAGCGGCCAGGAATTCACCTTGCCTTCCCAGTCGTCGACGATCTTGTTGCCGAAGCGGTAGACCTCGGTCTGCTGGTAAGGAACGCGCGATGCCTTCCAGGCCTCGCGGGCGGCATTGAGCGTCTCGGCCGAAGGCTTGGCCAACAAGGTGTCGACCGCCTTGTCGAGCGCCTGCGCGGTGGTTAGCGAATCCTCGTATTTGGCAAGCGCGATGTCGGCATAGGTCTTGATGACCGCCTTGGGGTCGCTCTCGGCCTTGGCCGGCAGCACGAACACCGCCGCCGTCAGCAGGGCCGTGGCGCCGATCGCCGCAAGCCTGCCGCCATGTCGTGCCGTCATTATCACTCTCCAGTTTTTCGGGAATTTTGTGAACGGCGCGCGCGACAACCGGCGCCAGGCCATGTGCAGGCCGTCATTCGCGGGGCACGCCGCGCTGTCGCGCGGTTCGAAGAAGAAAGACACCAAAATGCCTCCAATCGAAAGGGTTCAAGGCCCAGACATCAAAGGGATGCGCCGATGCGCGAGGCCCCATAAAGCTTCAGGACCGATGGAAGTCAACGAAAATCGACAGGAAAACTCAATCGAAACAACAGTTTAGAATTATTCTAAACTGCGACAGTCAACTTTAGCCACCTGCACCGTGTGCCGAGTTCGTCACCGAACTGTCCGATTGACAGCCGCCGTTCCGGGTGCGACCCGCAAATGCCCCCTTGCGGCGGCGCCAGACAATTGCCACGTGGCGAGACATCCTAAAATCAAGTTCGGGATCGGAATGCGATGAAGAACGGCGTGGTCATTGTCGGTGCGGGACATGCGGGCGTGCAGGCGGCGGCAAGCCTGCGCGAGGACGGTTATGACGGGCCGGTGATCCTCGTCGGCGATGAGAACGAGCTGCCCTATCACAAGCCGCCGCTGTCGAAGACCTTCATCAAGGATGCCGAGGCCAAGCCACAACCCTTGCGTGGCGAGGCATTTTACACCGGCAGCGCCGTCGACTACCGGCCGGGCGTTCGGATCGACCGCATCGATGCCGGACGTCGCCGTTTGGAGATATCAGGCGGCGGCGAACTTGCCTTCGATCATCTGATCCTCGCCACCGGCTCGCGCCCGCGCCTGCTGCCGCTGCCCGGCGCGGATCTGTCCGGTGTAGTGTCGCTGCGCTCGCTTTCCGATGCGCGGCTGATCCGGGACTTGAGCGCACGGAGCGAAGACGTCGTCATCCTCGGCGGCGGCTTCATCGGGCTGGAGATCGCGGCGACGCTGCGCGCGGCCGGCCGCACCGTAACGGTCGTGGAAGCGGTCGACCGGCTGCTTGGCCGCGCCGTGGCGCCGATCGTGGCGGGCCATGTCCGCCAACGGCTGGAAGCGACCGGCGTGCACATTCTCACCGGCACCACGATCGCAAGGCTCGAAGGCGAAAACGGCCATGTCACGGCCGCGATCACCTCGTCAGGCGAAAGGCTGCCGGCGCGCATGGTCGTCGTCGGCATCGGCGCCGTGCCCAATGTCGAACTGGCCGCGGAAGCCGGCCTCACCATCGCCAACGGCATTCGCGTCGACAACCAGATGCGCAGCTCGGTGCCGGAAATCCTCGCCATCGGCGACGCCGCCTCCTATCGGCATTGGTTCACCGGCGGCGACGTGCGGCTGGAATCGGTACAGAACGCCACCGACCAGGCGCGGCTTGCCGCGCGCACCATAACGGGCCATGCCGACGCCTATTCGGCCGTGCCCTGGTTCTGGTCCGACATCGGCGACATGAAGCTGCAGATGGTCGGCCTGACATCCGGCGGCGACAGCCATGTCGTGCTGGGCGATCTCGCCGACAACAAGTTCTCGATCTACCACTATGCCGCAGACAGGCTGCTCGGCATCGAATCGGTCAACCGCCCCGGCGACCACATGCTCGGCCGCAAGATGCTGAGCGCCGGCTTCTCGCCAGCGCCACAGACGGTGGCAGCGGGGCCGGACGGATTGAAAGCGGCGCTGGCCGCGTTCCAGAACAAAGAGTCAGTCGAGGCCAGTGCCTAAGATTGCCAATTTTTGCCATAGGCTATAAAATGCCTGAATGAGCACCATGAACATCTCCCTGCCGGAAAGCTTGAAGCATTTTGTCGATCAGCAAGTGACCGATCGCGGCTATGGCACGAGCAGCGAGTATGTGCGTGAATTGATCCGCCGCGATCAGGATCGTCAGCTTCTGCGCGGCTTGCTCCTTGAGGGCGCATCGTCCGCCCCGGGCGCTCCGGTTGACGATGACTATTTCGCCGCGCTGCGGAAACGGGCGCAGGGCCAATAGAGTAAGTGCCCATAAAGGCGATCATTCCTCGAAAACTAGCCCTGCGGGATGTCGAGGATGCTGTCGATTACTATACGCGAGAAGCTGGTTCGCGCGCGGCATTGGGCTACATCGAGGAGCTTCAAAACGCCTACAAACTGCTAGCCAGCCATCCGGCATCGGGCTCTCTGAGATATGGCTACGAAATTGGATTGCCTGGTCTGCGTAGCGTGCAAGTCAGGCGGTATCCATACCTAATTTTTTATCTTGAACAGACCGGCCATATCGATGTTTGGCGGGTGCTGCACGCCAAGATGGACATTCCAGCCTGGTTACAGAATCCGAGCTCCTGACGGCACGTTCACCGGGCTCAGTGTAAGCCGTCAGGAGAAATGGGCGCCGGCCCCTCAGGCAGCGCGAACCTCGCGGATCGAGCTTTCCAGAATGTCGAGCGCCTCGTTCATGATGCCGTCCTGGATGGTGAGCGGCGCCAGGAAGCGGATGACGTTGCCGTGAACGCCGCAGGTGAGCAGGATCAGCCCCTTGTCGAGCGCCTTCAGCCTGACCGCATTGGCCATCTCCGCCGATGGCAAGCCCTTCCTGACGTCGTTGAACTCGACCGCGTTCATGAAACCGGGGCCACGGATGTCGACGATTTCGGGGACGTCGTCGCGGATCGAGCCCAGACGCTGCTTCAGCCTGGCGCCGAGCGAGTTGGCGCGATCGCACAGTTTCTCTTCCTCGATCACGTCAAGCACCGCGTGCGCGGCGGCAACGCCGATCGGGCTGCCGCCATAGGTGCCGCCCAGCCCGCCGGGGCCAGGCGCATCCATGATCTCGGCGCGGCCGGTGACCGCCGCCAGCGGAAAGCCGCCGGCCAGGCCCTTGGCCATGGTGGTGATGTCGGCGGTCACCTCATGATGCTCCATGGCAAACATCTTGCCGGTACGGGCAAAGCCGGTCTGCACCTCGTCGGCAATGAGCAGGATGCCGTGCTGATCGCAGATCTTGCGCAGCGCGGTCATGAAATCGCGCGGCGCTTCGTAGAAGCCGCCCTCGCCCTGCACCGGCTCGACGATGATGGCCGCGACCCTGGCCGGATCGACGTCGGCCTTGAACAGGCGATCGAGCGCGGCAAGCGAATCGGCCACCGACACGCCGTGCAGCGGCACCGGGAACGGGGCGTGGAAGACGTCGGCCGGCATGGCGCCGAAGCCGACCTTGTAGGGCACGACCTTGCCGGTCAGCGCCATGCCCATGAAGGTGCGGCCATGGAAGCCGCCGGCAAAGGCGATGACGGCCTGGCGGCCGGTGGCATTGCGGGCGATCTTGATGACGTTCTCGACCGCCTCGGCGCCGGTGGTGACGAAGATCGTCTTCTTCTCGAACTTGCCCGGAAGAATGCCGTTCAGCCGTTCGGCCAGCCTTACATAGCTCTCATAGGGCACCACCTGGTGGCAGGTGTGGGTGAAGCGGTCGAGCTGCGCCTTGACCGCCTCGATGACCTTGGGGTGGCGATGGCCGGTGTTGACGACGGCGATGCCGGAGGAGAAATCGATGTAGCGGCGGCCCTCGACATCCCAGATCTCCGAGTTCTCGGCCCGGTCGGCGTAAATCTGCGTGGTCATACCGACGCCGCGCGAGATCGACTGGCTCTTGCGTTCGGAAATGGCTGAGTTCTTCATGATGTCCCTCATAGGGCCGGCGCCCGTTCTGCTTGATCAGATGTCTTCTGGGCTTATTTCATGCTTTCCTCAAGTCGGCACCGCCGGCAGGCGATTGGGCCTGAGGTATCGCGCCTGACCAGCCGGCGATATCCGTACCAGGCAACGGACTGCGTTGAAGGGTTCGGAGCCTTCGCGGCGCGCTGTTGAGGATCATTGAGCGGAAAAACCGCCTGTGCGGCGGGTCCCTGGCGCAACTCAGCACCATATCCAAATATCTATCATAGTTGCCTTCACCTCATCAAGGAAAAAATTCCTATCACGAAAAGCTGCCCGGCCGGGACCGGCCGTCGTCAGGCCTTTGCAAACCCGAGTCGGATCACTGATACGGGTACGAGTCCGGTTTCCTTTTTCGGGAGATCGACTATCGTGCCGGGATCCGCGAGGCATCGCGATCGGCGAGCGGCCCTGCGGCTGAGGGAGCCCATGAGCAGGAACGCGACATCGTCCGTCTCGCCGCCATCGGCCAAACCTTCCAATTTTTCGTCTTTTTCCATCGGCGTAGCGCTTTTCACTTGCACGGCCGCCCTGCTTTTGGCCGGCTGCCAGAAACAGGAAGCGGCGGAGAAAAAGCTGCCGATCATGGTGCGCACCGAGACCGTGGCGATGGCCGACTATGCGCCGAGAACCGCGCTGACCGGGGTGATCGCGGCGCGCACGCTGAATAATCTGTCGTTCCGGGTCGGCGGCCGCGTCGCCGAACGGCTTGCCGATGTCGGCCAGCATGTCGACAAGGGCGCGGTGCTTGCCCGCATCGACCCGCAGGAGCAGGAATCCGATTTGCGCTCGGCGCAGGCCGATCTCGACGCGGCGCAAGCGCAGCTGACCCAGTCCGCCGCCGCCTTCGAGCGGCAAAAGACGCTGCTTGCCCAGGGTTACACCACCAGGCGCGACTATGACGCCGCCGATCAGGCATTGAAGGTGGCGCAAGGCAGCCTCGACGCGGCGCAGAGCGCGCTCGCCAATGCCAAGCAAAACCTGTCCTTCACCGAACTCAAGGCTGGCGCCGCGGGCGTCATCACCGCCCGCCAAGTCGAAACCGGCCAGGTGGTGCAGGCTGCGCAGACCGTCTTCACCGTCGCCGAGGACGGCGACCGCGACGCGGTGTTCAACGTCCAGGAGACGTTGGTCGCCAGGACGCCGACCTCGCCGGCGGTGACGATCACGCTCCTGTCCGACCCGCAGATCAGGGCAACGGGCAAGGTGCGCGAAATCTCCCCGGCGGTCGATCCGGCGTCGGGCTCGATCCGGGTCAAGGTCGGCATTGCCGATACGCCCGCCGGCATGCCGCTGGGCGCGGCCGTCATCGGCTCGGTCGGCGCCAAACCGGCCAAGGCGATCCTGCTGCCCTGGCAGGCATTGACGTCCAGCGCCGGCAAGCCGGCGGTCTGGATCGTCGATCCCTCGACCGGTACGGTGACGATGGCACCGGTCGAGGTGCTGGCTTTCAATTCCGGCACCGTCGTCATCGCCAGGGGATTGGAGGAGGGCCAAAGCGTCGTCACCGCGGGCGGACAGCTGCTCAGTGCGGGTCAGAAAATCGAGATATCGGGAGCGGGCCAATGAGCCGGCTGCCGCGCCTCCTGCTTGGCGTGATCGCGCTTGGCGCGCTCGCCGCCTGCTCGAAATCGGAGGAGAAGCCGCCGGAGATCATCCGGCCGGTGCTGTCGGTGGTGGTCGAGCCGCGCACCACGCAGGTCTTCGGCTTCGCCGGATCGGTCGAGCCGCAGGTCAGCGCCGATCTCGCCTTTCGCCTGCTCGGCCGGGTCGTGTCCCGCGACGTCAATGTCGGCGACATCGTCAGCAAGGGCACGACGATCGCGGCACTGGACCCGACCGCATTGGAGCTGTCGGTCCAGGCGGCCAAGGCCGAGCTCTCCAATGCCGAGGCACAGTTTGCCAACGCCGCCGCCAGCGAGGAGCGCCAACGCCAATTGCTTGCCAGCGCCAACACCACGCAAGCCGTGTTCGATGCCGCGCAGCAGGCGAGGAAGGCGGCCGAGGCCAGTGTCGAGCGGGCCAAGGCCTCGCTGGCCAAATCGCAGGAGCAGCTCGGCTATGCCAGGCTGTTCTCGGATTTCGACGGCGTCGTCACCGCTGTCGGCGCCGAGGTCGGCCAGACGGTCTCCCCCGGCCAGACGGTCGTCACCGTGGCGCGCTCGGACCCGCGCGAAGCGGTGGTCGATATTCCCGACCAGTTGACCGGCGATCTCACGGCCGGCACGCCGTTCCAGGTCATCCTGCAATCGCTGCCGACGATCCGGACCGAGGCCAAGCTGCGCGAGATCGCGCCGCAGGCCGAGGGCTCGACGCGCACGCGGCGCGTGCGGCTGACGCTTACCGATCCGCCGCAGGCCTTCCGGCTCGGCTCGACCGTGACCGCAACGCGCATGACCACGGTGGAGCCGACGATCGAACTGCCGCTGTCGGCGCTCTTCCAAAGGAACGGCTCCGACAGGGTGTGGGTCGTCGATGCGCAGACATCGAGCGTGAGCACGCGCGAGATCAAGGTTGCCTCCAGGAACGGCGGAACCTTCACGGTGGCTCAGGGGCTGGAAGCGGGAATGCGCGTCGTCACCGCCGGCGTCCACAGCCTGACCGAAGGTCAGAAGGTCAAACTGCCCGCGGGAGGGGCCTCATGAAGGGCTTCAACCTCTCCGACTGGGCGCTCAACCACCGCTCGATGGTCTGGTATTTCATGCTGGTCTTCGTTGCGGCCGGCATCTTCTCCTACCTCAACCTCGGCCGCGAGGAAGACCCCGCCTTCACCATCAAGACCATGATCATCCAGGCCACTTGGCCCGGCGCTTCGGTCAAGGAGACGGTGCAGCAGGTGACCGACCGCATCGAGAAGAAGCTCGAGGAACTCGACAGCCTCGACTACACCAAATCCGTCACCACAGCCGGCCAGACCGTCATCTTCGTCAACCTGAAGGATACCACCAAGGCGCGCGACGTCGTGCCGAACTGGATTCAGGTGCGCAACATGGTCAACGATATCAAGGCGCAGTTCCCGCAAGGCGTCCAGGGACCGTTCTTCAACGACCGTTTCGGCGACGTCTATGGCAACATCTATGCCTTTACGTCGGACGGGCTGACGCCGCGCCAGCTGCGCGACTATGTCGAGGATGTCAGGACAAAAATCCTGACCGTGCCGAATGCCGGCAAGGTGGACCTGGTCGGTGCCCAGGACGAGGCGATCTATCTCGAATTCTCGACCCGCCAGATCGCGGCCCTCGGCCTCAACCAACAGGCGATCGTGGCAAGCCTGCAGGCGCAGAACGCGATCACCCCGTCCGGCGTAATCCAGTCCGGCCCGGAACGCATCAGCGTGCGGGTCGGCGGCCAGTTCACCTCCGAAGAGAGCCTTCGCGCCATCAATCTTCGCGTCAACGACCGCTTCTTCCGGCTGAGCGACGTGGCGACGATCACGCGCGGCTATGCCGATCCGCCAACGGCACTGTTCCGCTTCAACGGCCAGGACGCGATCGGGCTCGCCATCGGCATGAAGCCAAACGCCAATCTGCTCAAATTCGGCGAGGCGCTGCATGAGGCGATGAACAAGGTGCTGGCAGACCTGCCGGTAGGCGTCGGCGTGCATCTGGTCGCCGACCAGCCGGTCATCGTCGAGGAAGCGGTCTCGGGCTTCACGCGCGCCTTGTTCGAGGCGGTGGCCATCGTGCTGGCCGTGTCCTTCATCAGTCTCGGCATGCGCGCCGGCTTCGTCGTGGCGCTGTCGATCCCGCTGGTGCTGGCCATCACCTTCACGGTCATGTCCTATCTCGGCATCTCGCTGCAGCGCATCTCGCTCGGTGCGCTGATCATCGCGCTCGGGCTTCTGGTCGACGACGCGATGATCGCGGTCGAGATGATGGTGGCGCGGCTGGAGGTCGGTGATAGCCTGCGCAAGGCGGCGACCTATGTCTACACATCGACCGCGTTTCCGATGCTGACCGGCACGCTGGTGACCGTCGCGGGCTTCATTCCGATCGGCCTCAACAACAGCGCCGCCGGCGAATACACCTTCACCCTGTTCGTCGTCATCGCCGTGTCGCTGCTGGTGTCGTGGATCGTGGCGGTGCTGTTCGCGCCGCTGCTCGGCGTCACCATCCTGCCGGCGACGATGAAGACGAAGCATCACGACCAGCCGGGCCGCTTCACCTCGCTGTTCCGGCGTGCCCTTGTCGGCTCGGTGCGCCATCACTGGCTGACCATCATCGCCACGGTGCTGTTGTTTGCCGCGTCGATCGCCGGCTTCGGCCTGGTGCAGCAGCAGTTCTTCCCGCCATCGGACCGGCCGGAGCTGATCGTCGACTGGAACCTGCCGCAGAATTCCTCGATCGCCGACACGCGCGAGCAGATGGAGCGGTTCGAGCAGCGGGCGCTGGTCGGCAATCCCGACATCGACCATTTCTCGTCCTATATCGGCCAGGGCGCGGTGCGCTTCGTGCTCGCCTATGACGTGCAACCGGCCAATCCCTATTTCGGCCAGACGGTGATCGTCACCAAAAGCATCGAGGCTCGCAACCGGGTGAAGCCGGCGCTGGAAAAGCTGCTGCGCGAGGAATTCGTCGGCACCGACGCCTTCGTGAAGCTGCTCGAACTCGGACCGCCTGTCGGCCGCCCCGTGCAGTACCGCGTCGGCGGGCCCGACATCCAGACGGTGCGCGCGCTGGCGCAGCAATTCGCCGGCGTCATCTCGGCCAATCCCAAGCTCGCCGCGCCGACCTTCGACTGGAACGAGCCGCAGCGCGTGCTCAGGGTCGACGTGCTGCAGGACAAGGCACGCCAGCTCGGCATCACCTCCTCCGACATTGCGAGCGCGCTCAACAGCACCGTCGGCGGCGCCACCATCACGCAGGTGCGCGACGCCACCTACCTGATCAACGTCGTGGCGCGCTCGCGCGAGGCCGAACGCGGCTCGATCGAGACTTTGCAGAACATGCAGCTGCCGACGAGCACCGGCGAGGCCATCCCGCTCGCGGCGGTGGCCAACTTCCGCTACGAGCTCGAACAGCCGACGGTGTGGCGACGCGACCGCATCCCGACCATCACGGTGCGGGCCGGCCTGGTCGGCGACGTTCTACCGGCAACGGTGGTCAACGAATTGAAGCCTTCGGTCGATGCCTTCATCGCCAAGCTGCCGCCGGGCTATTCGATCGAGACCGCCGGCTCCGTTGAGGAAAGCGCCAAGAGCCAGGGGCCGATCGCGGCCGTCGTGCCGCTGATGCTTTTCGTGATGGCAACCATCCTGATGGTCCAGCTGCAGAGCTTCCAGCGCCTGTTTCTGGTCGTTGCGGTGGCGCCGCTCGGGCTGATCGGCGTGGTGGCGGCCCTGGTGCCGAGTGGCGCACCGCTCGGCTTCGTCGCCATCCTCGGCGTGCTCGCCCTGATCGGCATCCTGATCCGCAACTCGGTCATCCTGATCGTGCAGATCGAGGACCTTGTCGCGGAGGGCAAGGACCGTTGGGCCGCCGTTATCGAGGCGACCGAACACCGGATGCGGCCGATCGCGCTGACGGCCGCCGCCGCCAGCCTGGCGCTGATCCCGATCGCGCGCGAAGTGTTCTGGGGACCGATGGCCTACGCGATGATGGGCGGCATCATCGCGGGTACTGCGATCACGCTGCTGTTCCTGCCGGCGCTTTATGTGACGTGGTTCAGGATCAAGGAGCCGAAGCGAGGGCAGGAAAGCACTGCGCCGGCCGATGATGCCATCCCGGAAAGCGGCAGGGCCTGAAGACAAGGGGCGATCAGCGTCGCGTTGAAAGTTCAGCTACACCCTCACAAACCCGTCGCTGGCCCGCAAGAGATTGCGCGTGTAATCCTTCGTCACGCGCCGCTCGACCAAGTCACCCGCCGTCAAACTCTCCACCGCCTCGCCGCTTTGCATCACCATCAGGCGCTCGCACATATGGGTGATGATGGCGAGGTCGTGGCTGACCATCAGGAAGGTCAGCTTGCGCCGCCGGCGTACTTCCTCGAGCAGGTTGAGCACCTCGGCCTGCACCGAGGCATCGAGCGCCGAGGTCGGCTCGTCGAGCAGCAGGACCGACGGTTCGAGGATGAGCGCGCGCGCGATCGCCACGCGCTGGCGCTGGCCGCCCGACAATTGATGCGAGTAGCGGAAGCGGAAGCCGTTGCCGAGACCGACCTCGTCGAGCGCCCGCTGGATCCGCTTTTCCCCGTCGCCAAAACCATGGATGGCGAGCGGCTCCTGCAGCAGGCGGTCGATGGTCTGGCGCGGGTGCAGCGAACCGTACGGATCCTGGAACACCATCTGCACTTCGCGGTAAAAGGCCTTGTCGCGGCGCGCGCCGAGCTTCTTGCCGTTGACCGTGATGCTGCCCGAAGCGACCGGCGCAAGGCCGGCGATCGCCCTGAGCAGCGTCGATTTGCCGGAGCCAGATTCACCGACCAGGCCGAAGGATTCGCCCGGCTGCACGTCCAGGCTGACGCCCTTCAGTGCGCGAAAGCGGTCGAAGATGACCTCCAGCCCGTCGACGGCAATTGCTGACGTCATGCCGCCCACTCCGGCTTGCGGTCGAGCACCGGCAGCGGGTGACGATCGGCGCCGATCTTGGGCATGCAGTTGAGCAGGCCGCGCGTGTAGGGATGCTGGGCGCGACCGAGTTCGGAGGCCTTGAGCTGCTCCACCACCTTGCCGGCATACATGACGATGACGCGGTCGCAAAAGGACGAGACCAGGCGCAGATCGTGCGAGATGAAGATCAGCCCCATGCCGCGCTCGCCGACCAGCCGGTCGAGAATGCCGAGCACGTCGAGTTGCACGGTGACGTCGAGCGCCGAGGTCGGCTCGTCGGCGATCATCATTTCCGGCCCGGCGATCAGCATCATGGCGATCATGGCGCGCTGGCCCATGCCGCCGGAGACCTCGTGCGGATGCAGGTCGAAGACACGCCGGGGGTCGCGGATCTGCACCGCCTCCAGCATGGCCAGCGCGCGCTCCCGCGCCTCGGCCTTGGAGACCTTCTCATGGGTGCGCAGCGTCTCGACGATCTGGCGGCCGATGCTCATCACCGGGTCGAGCGAATATTTCGGATCCTGCAGGATCATGGCGATGCGATTGCCCCGCAGCGCGCGGCGCTCACGTGGCGATGCGGCCAGAAGGTCGATGCCGTCGAAAGCCAGCCTCTTCGCCGATATCCGCGCCTGGGGCGGCGTCAGCCCCATGATGGCACGGCCGGTCTGCGACTTGCCCGAGCCGCTCTCGCCGACGATGCCCAGCCTTTCGCGGCCGAGCGAGAAAGAGACGCCGCGCACGGCCTCGATCAGCCCGGTGCGCGTCGGGAAGGTGACGCGCAGATCGTCGACTTCGAGCAGCGTCTTGCTGTCAGCGTTCATTGGTCGCCGCTCCGGGGGTCGAGCGCGTCGCGCAGGCCGTCGCCAAGCAGGTTGAAGCCGAGGCTGACGATCAGGATGGCGAAGCCAGGCGCGCCGGCCACCCACCATTGGTCGAGCACGAAACGGCGGCCCGAAGCGATCATCGTGCCCCATTCGGGCAGCGGCGGCTGCGCGCCGAGCCCGAGGAAGCCGAGGCCGGCGGCGGTGAGGATGATGCCGGCCATGTCGAGCGTCACGCGGATGATCAGCGAGGAGATGCAGAGCGGCATGATGTGGCGCAGCACGATGCGGAAGGGCGAGGCCCCCATCAGTTCCACCGCCTTGATGTAATCGGAATTGCGCACGGTCAGCGTTTCGGCACGCGCGATGCGGGCATAGGGCGGCCAGGAGGTGATGGCGATGGCGAGCACCGCGTTCTCGATGCCGGGGCCGAGGGCCGCGACAAAGGCCAGCGCCAGGATCAGCTTGGGGAAAGCGAGGAAGATGTCGGTGATGCGCATCAGTATGGCATCGGTCCAGCCGCCGGCATAGCCGGCGACGGTGCCGACCACGAGGCCGATGGGGGCGGCGATGATGGCGACCAGGATAACGACATAGAGCGTCCAGCGCGAGCCGTAGAGAATGCGCGAGAGGATATCGCGGCCGAGATCGTCGGTGCCGAACCAGTGCTCGGCGCTTGGCGCCAGCAGGCGCGCATTCTTCAGATCGCCGAAAGTCGGCGAATAAGGCGCCAGCACCCCGGCAAGGGCGGCAATGACCAGCAGCGCGATGATGATGAGCAGGCCGAGAAAGGCCAGCCGATTGGCGGAGAAACGCCGCCACGCGACATAGGCGCGGCCGAGCCTCGCCTGCATGCGCGAGGCCGGCCGCTCGCTGAGCAGCCAGTCGCGGCGGGAGAGGGGGGCGGCGTCGGAGGCGGTCATGACGATGCCTCTTGGCGCTGTCGACCCCCACTCCGGTCTGCTTCGCAGACCAACTCTGCCCCGTTCGACGGGGGAGAGGAAAGGCGCCAGGCGTGCGACCGGCTCTTCCTCTCCCCCGGGCAAGAGGAGATGTGGCCCGAAGGGCCGGAATAGGGGCGATTGGCGGCAGCCGAGCCCGAAAGTGGGATTCCTCTGCTCATCTTACCTTCGTCCTCGGGTCGAGCACGCGGTAAAGCAGGTCGGACAGGAGATTGATGGCTATGAACACCGAGCCGATGACGATGGTGCCGCCGAGCACCGCGTTCATGTCGGCATTCTGCAGCGAATTGGTGATGTAGAGGCCGATGCCAGGCCAGGAGAAGACCGTCTCGGTCAACACCGAGCCTTCCAGCAGCCCGGCATAGGAGAGCGCGATCACGGTCACCATCGGCACGGCGGCATTGCGCAATGCATGAGCCCAGATGATGCGGGTTTCCGACAGGCCCTTGGCGCGCGCGGCGACGATGTATTCCTGGGTGAGTTCGTTGAGCATGAAGGAGCGCGTCATGCGGCTGATATAGGCGAGCGAGAAATAGCCGAGCAGCGAGGCCGGCAGGATGATGTGGCGGAACGCGTCCCAGAAGACATCCCACTGCCCCTGCATCGCCGAATCGAGAAGGTAGAAGCCAGTGATCGGCGTGAAGGTGTATTCGTAGACGACGTCGAGCCGCGCCGGGAAAGCCACCCATTGCAGCTTGGCGTAGAACAGGACGAGCCCGAGCAGGCCAAGCCAGAAGATCGGCACGGAATAGCCGATCAGGCCGATGACACGGACGACCTGGTCGATGAGGCTGCCGCGCCTGACGGCAGCCAGCACACCCAGCGGCACGCCGAACAGCGCGCCGATCAGTGTCCCCAACGTCGCCAGTTCCGTCGTTGCCGGAAGGGCGCGGCGGATGTCGGTCATGACCGGATTGGTGGTCAGCACCGAGGTGCCGAAATCACCATTGAGGGCATTTTTGACATAAATATAGAACTGCTCGACCAGCGGCAGGTCGAGACCCATCTCGCGGCGCGTGCGTTCCACGACATTGGCCGGCGCCCGGTCGCCGAGCACGGCCAACACCGGGTCGATGGGGATGACGCGGCCAATGAAAAAGGTCACCGCGAGCAGACCGAGATAGGTCGTGATCGCGATCACCAGGAAGCGGCCGATCGATGAGAAAATGGCGACGGCACGGGCGCTGCCGCGCCCTGCCGCCGCCTGATTTTCAGCTACGCTCATCCGCCGGCGCTATTCCTTGGAAACCGGCCCAACGAAATTGGTGTCGAAGCTCGGGCCGAGCGCGAAACCCTTGAGGTTCTTGCGCAACCCGGCGACTTCCAGCTGCTGATGGATGATGACGAAGGGACTGGTATCGAGGATCTTCTGCTGCAGATCCTTGTACATGTCGGCGCGCTTGCCCGAATCCTTCTCCAGCAAAGCGGCTTCGGTTTGCTTGGTCAGGTCCGGAATATCCCAGGCGTTGCGCCAGGCCAGCGTCTTGGACTTGCCCTCATCCGAATTGTCCGGGTTCGAGGCAAAGGTCTGGGCATTGGAGTTCGGATCGAAATAGTCCTGGCCCCACTGACCGATATAGATGTCGTGGTTGCGGGCGCGGTACTTGGTCAACGTCTGCTTGCCGTCGCCGGGAATGATCTCCAGCTTGATACCGGCCTGGCCGAGCGTCTGCTGGATCGATTCCGCCATGCCGGTTGTCGGCTGGCCGGTGCGCACATCCATGGTCACGCTGAAGCCGTCGGGCAGGCCTGCCTTGGCCAGCAGTTCCTTGGCCTTGGCGACGTCGAGCTTGAACGGGTTCTTGTCCAGTTCTCCGAGCACGCCCTTGGGCAGGAAAGTCTGGTGGATTTCACCGATGCCCTTGAGGATGGTCGAGCTCAGCGCGTCATAGTCGACCAGATATTTGAAGGCCTGGCGGACTTCGGGCTTGGCGAGGTTCTGGTTCTTTTGGTTGAGGCTGATGTAGTAGACAGTGCCCTTCGGCGCACTGGTTGTGGTGAGGTCGGCGTTCTTGGCAATGGCGTCGAGGTCGTTTGGCTCAAGATTGCGGGCGACGTCGATGTCGCCGGCCTCAAGCGCCAGGCGCTGTGCCGAGCTTTCCTTCATGTTGCGGTAGATGACGCGAGCAAGCTTGGCCTTTTCGCCGTAGTAATTGTCGTTCCGTTCGAGCACGACGGCCTCGTTGGCGCGCCACTCACGCAGCTTGTAGACGCCCGAGCCGGCATAGCCGGTCTTCAGCCAGGCATTGCCGAAATCATTGTCCCATTTGTAGTCGGCGCTCGGCGTGACCGCCGCGACATGTTCCTTGACCAGCTTGGCGTCGACGACCGAGGCGACGGTGGCCGACAGGCAGTTCAACACGAAGCTCGGCGCATAGGCCTTGTCGACGATGAACTGGAAGGTGGTGTCATCGACCGCCTTGGCTTTTTCGGCGACATTGTCGCCGCTGATCCCGAACTGGTCGATGATGAAGGCCGGGCTCTTGTCCAGCTTGACGGCGCGTTCGAACGAATAAGCGACGTCGGCCGCGGTGATCGGGTTGCCCGAGGCGAATTTCAGGCCGGGCTTGAGCTTGAACGTGTAGGTCAGGCCATCGTCCGAGACGGTCCAGCTTTCGGCGAGGTCGCCCTTGACCTTGGAGGTGTCGCTGAGGTCGAGCCGGACCAGCAGGTCATAGGTGTTGCCGGTGACCTCGGCGGTCGACAGCTCGAATGCCTCGCCCGGATCCATGGAGATGATGTCATCGATGGCGAAGCCTTCGACCAGCGTGTCGGCTGGCGTGACCGCGCCAGCCGGCGCTCCCGCCAGAAGCAGCGCCGACATTGCGGCACCCGCAAGCAGAATGCGGGATCGTAGAGCAAGCTTTTCCATCATCATGGTGATTGTTCCCTGTTTTGTTGACCTGAGTTCCCGGCTCAGGGTTGCGGTGTTTTTCCAGGCCGACAAGGGCCCCCTTTGACCACTTACCGTCGTGGTTTTTGTCCAGTTGGTCAACAGCATATCCGGCGGCCTCGCGGCGGGCAACGAGCATTTATGCGTCGGCTCACTGGATCATAGTGGCAGGCGGACGAGCCGGAGCATGCGAAGGCCAACAGAGGCCAGCGTTCGAGAAAAAACCCTGACGTGGGAGTTACTTCAGAGCAGCGACCAGGCCGGCATCGGGGAAGCAGGTGGCGGGCTTGCCGTTCTTTTCCTGCCAGGCACCGATCGAGCGGCGGGTCTTGAAGCCGGGCAGCCCGTCGGCGCTGCCGACATCGTAGCCCTTGGCCTCCAGCGCCCGCTGCAGGGCGGCGATGTCGGAGCGGTGGAGGTCACCGACCGCACCCCAGCTGCCGGAAAAATTCGCATCGCCATGGGCGATGCGGTCGGCGCCATGGCCGATGAAGAGGGCATAGAGGTCGCTGGTGTTGTATTGCTTCAGCACGTAGAAATTGGGCGTGGCGATGAAGGCCGGGCCGCTGCGGCCGGCCGGCATCAGCAGGAAGCCCTCGGCCTTCAGCTCGCTCGCCGGGAATGCCTTGCCGCCGACACGCTTGATGCCCATTGCGGCCCATTGCGAGATTGTCTTGCCCTGGTCGGGGCCTTCGAGCGAGCAGGAGACGCTCTCGGGCACGGTCACCTCGAAGCCCCAGCCACGTCCCCTCACCCAGCCATAATGGACGAGATAGTTGGCGATCGAGGCGAGCACGTCAGGCGTCGAGCTCCAGATGTCGACACGCCCGTCGCCATCGAAATCCACCGCATGCTTGAGGAACGATGTCGGCATGAATTGCGGCTGGCCGAGCGCGCCGGCCCAGGACGATTTCATCGCATCCACCGGGGCCAATCCGCGCTGGACGATCTCGAGCGCCGCCAGCAGCTCGGTGCGGAAGAAGTCCTTCCTCGTCGACATGAACGCCTTGGTGCCGAGCACCTCGAAGGCGTCGTAAGGCATCTTCGCCGCGCCGAACCCTGTTTCGCGACCCCAGATCGCCAAAAGGACCTCGCCCGGCACGCCATAGCGCTTTTCGATCGCGGCGAGCGTCCTGGCGTTGGCCGCCGCGCGCGTCCGCCCGCCCGATGTGACCGCGCGGATGGTCTTCTCGGCGAAATAGGCGCCGGGCGAGCCGAACTCGGCCTGATGCTGCTTCTGCGGCGTCTTCGGCTTCTCGCCGGGCATGACAAGATCGGGCAGCTTGAGATTGGGTTTGACACCGTCGAAAGCGGCATCGAAGGTCTGCTTGGAAATGCGCTTGGCCTTGGCGTCAGGCCACAGATCGCTCCGGAGCCAGGCGCGGAACTGGTCGTCGATCTTGGCGGCCGAGGCGGAGGTGGAGAGGAACAGTGCAGCCAGTATCGCCAGGAAAAACGCAAAGCAGAACTTGCGGAGGCCGCGTTCCTTGGCGCCCCCCTCTGGCCTGCCGGCCATCTCCCCCACAAGGGGGGAGATCGACCGTTGTCTCTGCCTTCGCCAAACACCGCCGTTGAAAAGGAGATGCCGGCTGCGAAATTGCCAATCTCCCCCCTTGAGGGGGAGATGTCCGGCAGGACAGAGGGGGGCGCCACGGAACGCCAACTTTTGAGGATGCGGGATCACCGTGACAAGCATCCTTCCCCGCAATCGCGTCAAAACGCCGTCCTGGAGCGCAGCGCTGCCGCCAGCGTGCCTTCGTCGAGATAGTCGAGTTCGCCCCCGACCGGCACGCCATGCGCCAGCCGCGTTATCTTCACCTCGAAACCGTGCAATTGATCGGTCAGGTAGTGGGCCGTGGTCTGGCCCTCCACCGTGGCATTGACGGCCAGGATGATCTCCTTGACCTCGCCGCCGGCGACGCGGTCGACCAATGAGCGGATGTTGAGCTGATCGGGGCCGATGCCGTCGAGCGGCGACAGCGTGCCGCCCAGCACGTGGTAGCGCACGTTCATCGCCGCCGCCCGCTCCAGCGCCCACAGATCAGAGACGTCCTCGACGACGATCAGCGTGCCGGCGTCACGGCGCGGATCGGTGCAGATCATGCAGGGGTCGGACGTGTCGACATTGCCGCAGGTGGAGCAAATGCGCACCTTGTCGGCCGCCTCGCCCATGGCGGCGGCGAGCGGCGACAGCAGCTGTTCCTTCTTCTTGATCAAATGCAGCGCGGCGCGCCTGGCCGAACGAGGACCAAGCCCCGGCACTTTGGCCAGGAGTTGGATCAGGCGTTCGATCTCGGGACCCGCGATTCGCTTGGACATTGCCCTGATCTAGAGCAATTCCGCGAAAAGTGCGAAGCGGTTTTGCGTCCGGACCGCGTCTCCAACCAGCACCGGCAGGCCGTCAAGTGCGGCCCGCCTCAGTTGGTTTCGAGCGGACGGCTCTGGCTGACGATCATTGCGCCGATGGCATCCGTGTTCTCAGGCGTCGACTGGAACCCCATCGCCGCTTCCTGCGGCGCGCCCTGCACCGAGGAAATGACCTTCGTGTTCAAGGTCCCGCCAAAACGAGCGGCGTCCGGTTCCTCCATCGGCTCCTGCATCGCCACCATCGTCGGCTTCTCCTGGACGCGCGCGGATTTTGCGGCCGGCGCAGCCGATGCCGTCACGTAGGTCTGCTGGGCCGCCTTGCCGGAGCGCACCGGCTCCGCCGCGGCAGTCACGTACGCCGCAGCGGTGCGATCGGATGTCTTGGCCGTCGGCTCGGCGGAAGCGACACGAGTCGCGGCTACTCCGGGCAAGGCTGCTGGCTGCTCGGCCGAGGCGACCGCGACCGTCGGCTCGTCCGGCAGCGGCTGCCAGTTGCGGCCGCGCTTCTCGTAGAACGCATTGCCGCCGGCGACCATGGTGTAATGCATATTCTTGTAGGGGAAGCGCAGGCCCGCGGTGTGGAAATACATCGTGTTCTTGAGCTTGGCCTTGCGCTCGCCCTTGAGCACGGCGTCGGCGGCTTCCTCGACATCGGGCATGGCACGCGAATTCATCGGCCTGGTCATGACGCCGGGCGCGAACTGGCCGCGCTCGCCCACCACCGCGCAGATGGTGTCACCATGTTTGCCGGAGCGCAGCCGGTTCATCACGACAGTGCCGACGGCGATCATGCCATCGCGGCTCGACCGGTTGGATTCGAAGAACATCGCCCTTTCCAGGCATTCCCTGTCCTTCGGCGTGTGGTAGCCGCGAGAGCTCAGGAAACTCGGCGTGATGGCGTCGGTCAGGCTGGACATGCCGTGTGACGCGGTCTGGCTGCAAGCGGCCAGGAACAGGGGAGACGTGACGACGCCGAGCAACAGCGGCGTCTTCCATCGCGTGGCAATCAACAGGTAACCCTCTCACTTCGATGCCCGCCCCCAGGCTGCGGCAAGAATGAGACACTTTCGGGCAAAATGATGGCTAAAACGTTATTGGTGAGATGCTGTTGCCAAACTGGCACAGTTACGTGGCAAGATCCGGGCTTCAAGCCTTTGTTTTATGCACGCCCTTGTCCAGGCCGAGACCGCTTTTGGACGACATGCATTATCGCCCGGCTGAAATCGCTGCCGGCCGTCCTGGCTCAATTTCTTCGAATTTCTCCGAGAACAGCCCGCGCTTCAGGAACAATGCTCGCGCATTGCGGGCGACCGGCGCGATCTTTCCCGGCCAGTCGCTGTCGATGAACTCGGACCTGGTGAAATCGGGGTTGGCCTCTCCGGCAGCCTCCAGGAAATCCGCGATCTCCAGCACGATGGCGCGTTCTTCCTTCGAGAGCGCCGAAGTGCCCGCTTCGATCGAGGGGCGATGCACGAAATCCTCGAACAGGTTGAAATAGCCCTTGATGCCGACGAGATCGACGCCGGCATCAGAATCGGCCAGGATTTCCAGGATCTCGTAGATCCTGTTGCGGATACGCTGCTCGATCAGCCTTTCGGACGGCTCTTCGGCCATGGCCAACTAGTCTTTGGCTTTATGCATGTCGTTATCCCCAAAACCGTCGCACACTCTTGGGCGACATGCATCTAGAACGGCAGTTTCATTCCCGGCGGAATCGGCAGGCCGGCGGTCAGCGCCTTGGTCTTTTCCTGCATGATCTGCTCGACCTTGGCCTTGGCGTCATTGTGAGCGGCCAGAAGCAGGTCTTCGAGGATCTCCACCTCATCCTCCTTGAACAGAGACGGGTCGATCTTCAGCGACTTCATCTCGAACTTGCCGGTCAACGTGACAATGACCAGGCCGCCGCCGGCCTGGCCGACGGCTTCGACCGTGGCGATCTCGTCCTGCATAGCCTGGAACTTGGCTTGCATTTCCTTCGCCTTGCCCATGAGGCCGAGAAGATCTTTCATGGTCCGATCCTTTGCAGAGTCGTGGTTTCGTCAGGGTTCGTCGTCGTCCGCCGGCGGCTCGACCGGCACTTCGGCTTCGACCGCGTCGGCTTCCGGCGCGTCGGGAATGCGCACGTCGATGATCCTGGCGCCGGGAAAACGCGCCAGGATGGCGGCGACCGTCGGATCGCTCTTGGCATCGAGCAAAGCGTTCTCGCGCCTGGCCGATTCCATTTCGGCCAGCGTCTGGCCGCCCTCTTCCTTCGACAGCGACACCAGCCAGTTGCGACCGGTCCAGGCGCGCAGCTTGGTCGTCAAATCGTTGAGCAGCATTTTGGGCGCATCGTCGGTCAGGCTGACGTCGATGCGGCCGGGCTCGATGCGCACGAGGCGGATGCAGCGCTTGACCAGCACCTTGAAGGCGATGTCGCGCTGCGCGTCGGCAAGGGCGACAATATCGGCCAGCGATTTCAGCGATATTGGCTGCGCCTCCGGCGCCGGCTGCACAGGCGCAATGAAGGCGGCCGGAGCGGGCGCGGCTTCGACCAGCCGCATGGTCTGCGCGCCGCCCGACCCGCCGGGCATGCGCGCCTGCGCCACTGCGCTGGCGCCGTTGCCACCAGGAGCGCCGCCATTACCGGGGCTCGCCGGCGCGCCGTTCGAACGCGGCGCGGCGCCCGGCGCCGGCAGGCCGTTCTCCAGCGACCTCAATGCCTCGTCCAGCGTAGGCAGGTCGGCCGCGTGTGCCAGCCGGATCAGCACCATCTCGGCTGCACTTACCGGCCGGTTGGAGGACTGCACCTCCGGGATGCCCTTGAGCAGCATCTGCCACGTCCGCGACAGCACCTTGATCGAGAGCGTCCGCGCGAAATCTGCGCCGCGCTCGCGCTCGTCCTGCGACAGCGCCGCGTCGTCGGCGGCGGCCGGCACGAAACGCAGCCGGGTGACGAGATGGTTGAATTCGGCAAGGTCGGTCAGCACGGCGGCCGGATCGGCGCCGGTGTCGTATTGCGCGCGCAATTCCGCCAGTGCCGCGGCAACGTCACCCTTCATGACATGTTCGAACAAATCGACGACGCGGGCGCGATCGGCGAGACCCAGCATCGCGCGCACGGCTTCGGCGCTGACCGCACCACCGCCATGCGCGATGGCCTGGTCGAAAATC
Source organism: Mesorhizobium sp. B2-4-1 (assembly GCF_006442185.1). Taxonomy (NCBI): domain Bacteria; kingdom Pseudomonadati; phylum Pseudomonadota; class Alphaproteobacteria; order Hyphomicrobiales; family Phyllobacteriaceae; genus Mesorhizobium; species Mesorhizobium sp. B2-4-1. Next base: position 206,307 of record NZ_VFVN01000005.1, read on the forward strand.
GATTGAGCATCGCGCATCGACCCCTCGGCCGCGCGCGCGATCATCGCCAGCGCGTCGTCTTCCGCCTCGATGCCTTCCAGGCCCGCTATCCGGGCGAGATCAGCCTTCACCACAGCCGCATCGATGCGCCTCAGGTCAAAGCGCTGGCAGCGCGACAGCACGGTGATCGGCACCTTGCGGATTTCGGTGGTGGCGAAGATGAACTTGACGTGCGGCGGCGGCTCTTCCAGCGTCTTCAACAGGCCGTTGAAGGCCTGCGTCGACAGCATGTGCACTTCGTCGATGATGTAGACCTTGTAGCGGGCCGAGACCGGCGCGTAGCGCACCCGTTCGATGATGTCCCTGATATCATCGATGCCGGTGTGCGAGGCGGCATCCATCTCGATGACGTCGACATGGCGGCCTTCCATGATCGCCTGGCAGTGCTCGCCGAGCACGGCAAGGTCGACGGAAGGCTGGTCGATTGTTGCCGTTTTATAATTCAGGGCCCGCGCGAGAATGCGCGCCGTCGTGGTCTTGCCGACGCCGCGCACGCCGGTCAACATCCAGGCCTGGGCGATGCGGCCGGTGGCGAAAGCGTTGGTGAGCGTGCGCACCATCGGCTCCTGGCCGACCAGTTCGGAGAAATTCGCCGGACGGTACTTGCGCGCCAGCACGCGATAGGCGCCAGCCTTGCCTATCTCCAGGCTTTTTGGTCCCGAATTTCCGGCTTCGCTCATTCGCCCGCAAAACTCCAAATGGCCGCGCCAAAAGGCGGCCGATTCCTGCGCATAGTTTCGCCCGCGCTGCAATGCGTCGTCAACGTCGCGAGAAGGGCCGATGAGGTGGGAGGCTGGAACAATGACCCGTTCCGGGCTCGTTAGGGCTGCTTCCTTCCGGACCTGACCCGGTTGGCGAGTGGATCGTCCACCACCAACCTCCCGCCGTCCATATCGGCAATTCGGCGACGAAATGCAAGGGCGCAGGCAAATCAGCTGCACCAGCCACGAGATTCGCTTGCAGCCTCGATGCAGCCGCTCTAGCGTTCATGACTCTGAGGAAAACACCAAAAGCAAGGGAAACGCCGATGCTGCCGGGCCTGAAGGCCGGATTCACGCTGGATGCCCGGCTGGAGGCGGACAGCGAGCAGTTGATGTGGCTTGGGCTGTGTGAACTGCGCGTGATGAACGACCGCCGCTGGCCATGGCTGCTTCTGGTGCCGCAGCGGCCGGGCGTGGAGGAAATCCACGACATGACGCCGCTCGACCAGACAATGCTGACCTTCGAGACCAATATGGTGGCGCAGGCGCTGAAGAAGGTGACCGGCTGCACCAAGATCAACACCGGCGCGCTCGGCAACATCGTGCGCCAGCTGCACATCCACGTCATCGCCCGTTCGGAAGGCGATCCCGGCTGGCCCGGCCCGGTGTGGGGACACGGCCTGCGCGAGCCCTATCAGCGCTCCGAGCTGCGCCGGTTTGCCGAAACGATAAGGGCGGCGCTATAAGCCTTCCCGTGTCCATCCCGAACGTGTCCATCCCGAACGCCCAGAGTCCGCATGAGCTTTAGCCTGTTTGACGCGCCCTTGCGCGAGCCGAGCCAATTCGTCGGCTTCGCCGGCAACAGTATCGACCGACAATCCGAGAACCGCGCCGACGATTCGGTCGACAAAGCGCTCGCCGATCCTGGAACCAGGCTGCTTTTGATGCAGGGCGGCCGGCTCTACCTGAAGGTTCGTGACGGCAGCTTCGACCCCTGGTTCGGCGTCGCCGAAAGCCTGCCCTTCCAGACCTTGCCCGGCAGCGGCGTGCTGCTCGGATTCTCCGACCAGGGCCCGGTGCTGGCGGTGACCGCCGGCCTCGAGCCGGAACAGCTTCCCGAAACGGTCAAGGCCATCGACTACCGCTCGGTCTACATGCAAGGCCTGATCGACGAAGCGGCCGCCGGAGCGATGGCGCAGGGCGCCGCACTGCTCGCCTGGCACGCCAGCCATCGTTTCTGCAGCAAATGCGGGACCGAGTCACAAATGCGGGCCGGCGGCTACAAGCGCCATTGCCCGAATTGCGGCACCGAGCATTTTCCGCGCACGGATCCGGTGGCGATCATGCTGACGGCGACGCGCGAGAAATGCCTGCTCGGGCGCGGCCGGCATTTCGCGCCGGGCATGTACTCCGCCCTTGCCGGCTTCATCGAGCCGGGCGAGACGATCGAGGCGGCGGTGCGCCGCGAGACGCTGGAGGAGGCCGGCATCCGGCTCGGCCGCGTCGTCTACCACGCCAGCCAGCCCTGGCCATTCCCCTATTCGCTGATGATCGGCTGCTTCGGCGAGCCGCTCAATGAAGACATCCAGGCCGACCTCAACGAGTTGGAAGACTGCCGCTGGTTCTTGCGCGACGAGGTGCGCCTGATGCTGGCCAGGGAGCATCCGGGCAATCTGATCACGCCGCCGAAGGGAGCCATAGCGCATCACCTGATCCGCGCCTGGGTCGACAGCGAATAAGGGAAATCAGGAGAGGGAAATGATCCGCCATACCGTCGTGTTCACGCTGAAGCATCCGCCGCACTCGCTGGAGGAAAAAAGGTTCCTGGTCGACGCCAGGAAAATCCTCTCGGCGATCAGGGGCGTCACCCATTTCGAACAGCTGCGTCAGGTCAGCCCCAAGAACGACTACCAGTTCGGCTTCTCCATGGAATTCGCCGACCAGGCCGCCTATACCAGGTACAACGACCATCCCGACCACGTCGCCTTCGTGCGCGACCGCTGGATTCCTGAAGTCGAGACCTTCATGGAGATCGACTATGTGCCCCTTGGCTGGTAGCTCAATCCGCTACCTTCCACTGCTCGCGTGACTCACTCGCCGGATAGACGCCGAGGATCCGCACCTCGCGCGAGAAGAAGCGAAGCTCGTCCAGCGCCAGCTTGACCAGGGGATCGTCGGGGTGGCCCTCGATGTCGGCGTAGAACAGTGTCGCCGTGAAGGCGCCGAGCTGGTAGCTCTCGAGCTTGGTCATGTTGATGCCGTTGGTGGCGAAACCGCCCATCGCCTTGTAGAGGGCGGCCGGCACGTTGCGGACGCGGAAGATGAAGGTCGTCATCATCTTGGCGTCAGGCGACGGGCGTTCGGCCCACTGCTTGTTCTTGGTCAGGACGACGAAGCGCGTGACGTTGGAATCGGTGTCCTCGACATTCTCCTCGATGATGTCTAGGCCGTAGAGCGTTGCGGCCAATGCCGGGGACAGGGCGGCCATGGTGCGGTCCTTGACCTCGGAGACCATCTTGGCCGCGCCCGCCGTGTCGCCGGCGACAACCGCCTTCCAGCCATTTTTGCGGACGTATTTGCGGCACTGGCCGAGCGCATGGATGTGGCTGTGCACGGTTTTGATCTCGTCACGCCTCACACCTGGCAGCACCATCAGCTGGAAATGGATGGGCAGGAAATATTCGCCGACGATGTGCAGCCTCGATTCCGGCAGCAGATGGTGAATGTCGGCGACGCGCCCGGCGATGGTGTTCTCGATCGGGATCATGGCGAGATCGGCCTTGCCGGTCTCGACCGCATTGAACGCGTCCTCGAAGGTCGGGCACGGCAGCGGCTGCATCGAGGGATAGACGTTACGGCAGGCGGTGTCGGAATTGGCGCCGGGCTCGCCCTGGAAGGATATTCTGTTGGTCTTTTCAGGCATGGCCAATTCTCGTTGAAGGGGTGTCGGTTCAGCGCTCAGTTTGAAAGGATCGTTCTGGCCCGTTCCAGGTCTTGCGGCGTGTCGACGCCGAGCGGCAGCGACCGCACGATCTCGGCGTCGATGCGCATGCCGGCTTCCAGCGCCCGCAACTGCTCCAGCCGCTCGCGGCGTTCAAGCGGCGACGGCTTGAGCGCCACGAAGCGCTCGAGCGCCGAGCGGCGATAGGCATAGAGGCCGATATGATGATAGAGCGCGCCCTCGCCCCAGGGCGCGGTGGCCCTGGTGAAATAAAGCGCCCTCAGCCTGGTGGCCGACAATGGCGAGCCAACGATCTTGACCACGTTGGGATTGGTCTTTTCCTCGTCGCGCTCGATCTCGACGCCGAGCGTTGCGATGTCCACCGCCTTGTCCTCGAACGGCCTGAGCGAGGCCACGATGATCGCGGGATCGATGGTCGGCAGGTCACCCTGCACATTGACGATGGTTTCGACCTTGTTTGCCGGATCCAGCACCGTCAGGGCCTCGAATATCCGGTCCGAACCCGATTCGTGGTCCGAGCGCGTCATCACCGCCTCGAAACCATGCGCGCGCACCGCTTCCGCCACGCCTTGCGTGTCGGTCGCCACCACCACACGGCCAAGCCCGGCCTCGGCGGCGCGGCGCGCGACATGGACGATCATCGGGGCGCCGGCAATGTCGGCCAGCGGCTTGCCCGGGAGCCGGGTCGAGGCCATGCGGGCGGGGATCAGGATCAAGGTGGACATCGGTTTGGCGGGCGTTCGAAACGAGGAGGGGAAAGTGGCAAAAGGTCTCACTGGAAGCGCCCTTATAGGTGTTGCAACGCCGGAGCAAAAGACCTAGTTTCCGCGCGATTTGACCGGCTCTGGAGGGCAGGTCTCGATACCGACGGACGGAGTGGACGGATCGGTCCGCCGGAAAAGGGAGCAAGGGGCGTATGGATTCCAACGAAGTCAACAAGCTGCTCGCCGGATTGCTCGGAACCGTTTTCGTGGTGTTCTCGGTCGGCATCGTGTCGGACGCGCTGTTTGCCTCGCCCGCTCCGGAAAAGCCCGGCTTCGCCATCGAGGCCGCCGAGCCCGCCGAGGGCGGCCCCGCCGCTCCGGCAGCCGCCGAAAAGCCGATCGCGGATCTTCTGGCCAACGCAAGTGCCGAACAGGGCGCTGCCATCTTCAAGAAATGCCAGGCCTGCCACTCCGGCGAGAAGGGCGGCCCCAACAAGGTCGGCCCGGATTTGTGGGATCTCATCGACCGCCCGGTCGCCGAGCATGAGGGCTTCGCCTATTCGGCCGGCATGAAGGAGTTTTCCAAGGGCGGCACAGAGAAGTGGACCTACGACAACATCAACCACTTCATCACCTCGCCGAAAAAATTCGTGAAAGGCACGGCGATGGGCTTTGCCGGCCTGCCGAAGGAAGAAGACCGCGCCAACGTCATCGCCTATCTGCGCACGCTGTCGGACAATCCCAAGCCGCTGCCCGCGCCGGGCGCTGCCGCCGATGCATCCGCCCCCGCCAAGCCCGCCGAAGGGGCCGCACCGGCCAAGCCGGCCGAAGGCGCAGCTCCTGCCAAGCCAGCGGCGCCTGCGGCTCCCGCCGCACCAGCTCCGGCCGCCCCGGCACCGGCGCCTGCTCAATAAACCGGATCTCGTCTTGACGACCTTGAAAAAGCCGGGTTCAGCCCGGCTTTTTCGTTAGGAAAACCGCATATGCGGCGACAAAGCCGCGCATGGCGGTTTTCACGCGCGGCAAATCATCTAGATTGCCCTTTCTGGATGATGGCACGCATCGCGAAGAGGACAGTGGATGACGCTTGGCCGAGTGCTTCTCAAATCGTTGCTGGCGGCGGCCCTGCTGGCCGCGGGGTTGCAGGCGGCCCTGGCCGATGAATGGCGCACCACCTCATCGCTGATCGGCGAATCCAAATATGGCGACAATTTCCAGCACTATGACTACGTCAATCCCAACGCGCCCAAAGGCGGCACGCTGAATTCGGTGGTACTGGGCACGTTCGACAGCTTCAATCCCTATATCGTGCAGGGTTCGCCGGCCGCCGGCCTGGTCGGGTTCGGCGGCGGCCTGCTCTACGACACGCTGATGGAGCAGGCGACCGACGAAGGCAGTGTCAGCCATCCGCTGATCGCCGACGCCTACAAATACCCGGCCGACTTTTCCTCGGCGACTTACCGGCTCGATCCCCGCGCGAAATGGCATGACGGCCAGCCGATCACCGTCGACGACGTGATCTGGTCATTCCAGGTGCTGAAGGCCAACAGCCCGATGTACAGCCGCTATTTCGAGAACGTCACGGATGCCGTGGCCGTCTCGGATCGCGAAGTCGAGTTTCATTTCAGCCAGAAGGGCAACCGCGAGCTGCCTAAAATCCTGGGTGATCTCGCCGTGCTGCCGAAACATTGGTGGGAAGGCACCGATGCCAACGGCAAGAAGCGCGACGTCACCAGGCCGACGCTGGAGCCGCCGCTCGGCTCCGCCGCCTACAAGATCGCCAGCTTCAAGCCTGGCTCGGAAATCGTCTGGCAGCGCGTGCCGGACTATTGGGGTGCCAAGCTGCCGGTGAAGGTCGGCCGCGAGAATTTCGACAGGCAGCGTTTCACCTACATCCTTGATGACAATGCCGCCTGGCAGGCCTTCACCAAAGGCGGACTTGACGACATCAAACCGGAAAACAGTTCGAAGCGCTGGAAAACATTCTATGATTTCCCGGCGGTCAAGGCCGGCGATGTCATCAAGCAGGAATTCAAGACCACCTCGCCAGAGCCGATGCAGGCTTTCATGCTCAACCAGAGGCGCCCGCTGTTCCAGGACCGCCTGGTGCGGGCCGCGCTGACCTATCCTTTCGACTTCGAGACGATGAACCGTACGCTGTTCTACGGGTTCAACACTCGCACCAGCAGCTATTTCCAGGGAACTGAACTGGCCTCCAGCGGCTTGCCGCAAGGCAAGGAGCTGGAAATTCTTGAACAGTATCGCGACAAGCTGCCGCCCGAACTGTTCACCCAGGAATTCAAGCTGCCGGTCTACGATTCGCCGCAGGCCGAGCGCAAATACCTGAAGCAGGCTGTCGACCTCTTCGCCAAGGCTGGATGGGTGATCAAGGGCGGCAAGATGGTCAATGCCAAGACCGGCGAGCCGTTCAAGTTCGAGATACTCGGCTGGAACGACACCGACCAGGTCATCTCCAGCCCCTATATCGCCAATCTGCGCAAGATCGGCGTCGACGCCACGTTGCGCATCATCGACCAGACCCAGTACGTCAACCGCGTCAACAATTTCGACTACGATGTCATTATCGGGCAACTCGGCCAGTCGGAATCGCCTGGCAATGAGCAGCGCGACTTCTGGAGTTCCAGGGCCGCCGACAGGCCGGGATCGCGCAACTACGCCGGCATCAAGAACCCGGTCGTCGATGCCCTGGTCGACCGCATCATCTTCGCCACCGACCGCGACGACCTGGTTGCCGCCACCCACGCGCTCGACCGCGTGCTGCTGTGGAACTACTACGTCGTGCCGCAGTACTATCGAGCCGTGGTCTGGCTGGCTTACTGGAACAAATTCGGCATTCCCGCCAAACAGCCGAGCTATATCGGCGCCGACCAGAATTCCTGGTGGATCGATCCGGAGAAGGAAAAGGCGCTGGCGGCCAAATACAAGGGCAACAATTGATGGCGGTGCTGCCCCGTCGCGATTTCCTGGGCCTGGGCAGTGCCGCCGCTGTCGCCGCCCTGTTGCCCGGAAAAGCCTTTGCCAATATTGCGACCGGCACCAAACTGCACGGCCTGTCCGCCTACGGCGACCTCAAATACAAACCGGATTTCACGCATTTCGACTACGTCAATCCGGATGCACCCAAGGGCGGCCAGATGAATTTCGCGCCGCCGAACGCCACGCTCAACCAAAGCTTCCTGACCTTCAACACGTTGAATTCCCTGGTATTGAAAGGAGACGCGCCGCCGCGCACCGAACTCTGTTTCGATTCCTTGATGGCAAGCGCGCTCGACGAGCCGGATGCGGTCTACGGCCTGCTTGCCGAGTCTGTCACCTTGTCGCAAGACCGCAACGGCTTCCGCTTCGCGCTGCGACCGCAAGCGCGTTTCCACGACGGCTCGCCGCTAACCGCCGAAGACGTCGTCTTCGCGTTGAAGCTTTACAAAGAGCAAGGGCATCCGAACCTTTCCCAGGCGTTGCGGTATATGACCGACGCGGTCGCCGAGGATCCGCTCACCCTCAACCTTACCTTCAACGGCGAACAGTCCGCGCAAAACATCCTCAGGATCGTGGCGATGCCGATCGTGTCCAAGGCCTTTTATGCGGTCAATGATTTCAATGCCTCGACGATGACGCCGCCGCTCGGCTCGGGACCATACAAAATGGGGCGAGTGGCCGCGGGACAGACAGTCGAATATGAGCGCGTGCCCGACTATTGGGGCCGCGACCTCCCGGTGAATCGCGGCCAGTATAATTTCGACCGTATCCGCATCGACTTCTATCTCGACCGGCAGGCGGCGTTCGAAGCCTTCAAGAAGGGTGACACGCATTTTCGCGAGGAGTTTACCGCGCGGGTCTGGGCGACCGGCTACGATTTTCCGGCGCTCAAGGACGGCAAGGTCGTCAAACGGGAATTTCCCGGCGAGAAGACGCCAGACATGCAGGGCGTCGCACTGAACCAGCGTCGTGCGCAATTCCGCGATGAGCGGGTGCGACGGGCGATCGCCCGGTGTTTCGATTTCGAATGGATGAAGCGGGCGTTGTTTTATGGCTCTTACGAGCGCTCTCAATCGAACTTCGAACGGTCGGATTACAAGGCCGAAGGCTTGCCCTCGCCTGAGGAACTGGTCCTGCTGGAGCCATTCCGGGCCGAGTTGCCACCGGAGGTTTTTGGCGAAGCCGTGACGCAGCCTCTGTCCGACGGGTCAGGCCATGATCGCAAGCTGCTGGGCGAGGCTTCGAGATTGCTCGCGCAAGCCGGCTGGAAGCGGGCGGGCAATTTCGTCGTCAACGACAAGGGCGAGCGGCTGCGGGTGGAAATGCTGACGGAGGATGACGGCATCGTTCGCATCTACACCCCATGGTCCGAGAATATGAAGGCGATCGGGATCGACGCTTCGATCCGGCAGGTCGATTCGGCGCAATATGAACAGCGGCAGAGCGATTTCGACTTCGATCTTACCGTGCTGCATTGGTCGATCGGGGCGACGCCGACTGACGACAGCCTGGAGATGCTCTATGATTCTCGAATGGCGAAAATCCCGGGGCAGCGCAACTACCCCGGAACAGAAAGCAAGGCCATCGACGCGTTGATCGTGGCAGCCGGCAAGGCGCAAAGCCGGTCCGAACTCGTCACCGCGCTCAGAGCGCTCGATCGGGTCTTGCGCGCGCGGCTGGACTGGATTCCAACATACTATCTGGCGAATCACCGCGTCGCCTATTGGGACATGTTCGGCTTCGTCGAGCAAAAGCCCGATTTCGGCTTTCCGGTCGAGACGCTGTGGTGGTTCGACAAGGGCAAGGCGGCAAAAATTGGCAAAGGCTGAATTTCTTGCGGGCGTAAGCACCGCCCCTCACCTGCCTGCCCGTCCTCCGCAGCAGCTGCGCCGCAGCTGCGGAGGGTGGACCGGCATCCTCTGCCCGTATAGTGACGGGGAAAGAGGCGCGTTCATCGACGGTTTCGCCAATCACATGCGTCGGGAGGGCACCATCTGATGGGCGCCTATATCCTGCGCCGCATCCTTTTGATGATTCCGACCCTGTTCGGCATCATGGCGATTTCGTTCGCCGTCATTCAGTTTGCCCCCGGCGGCCCGGTCGAGCAGGTCATCGCCAAGCTGACGAACCAGGGCGGCAGCGATCGTCTGGGCGGTGGCGGCGGCGATGCGGGCGGTGGTAATTTCGATGCCGCCGGCGACGTCGGTTCAAAATATCGCGGCGCGCAGGGGCTCGATCCGGAATTCATCAAGAAGCTGGAGAAGCAGTTCGGCTTCGACAAGCCGCCGCTCGAGCGCTTCGGCCTGATGCTGTGGAATTATATCCGGTTCGATTTCGGCGACAGTTATTTCCGCGACATTTCGGTGCTCAACCTGATCCTGGAAAAAATGCCGGTGTCGATCTCGATCGGGCTGTGGATCACGCTCCTGTCCTACCTGATCTCGATCCCGCTCGGCATCCGCAAGGCGGTGAAGGACGGCAGCCCCTTCGACATCTGGACCAGCGGCGTCGTCATCGTCGGCTATGCCATTCCGGGTTTCCTGTTCGGCATCATGCTGATGGTGCTGTTTGCCGGTGGTTCGTTCTGGGACTGGTTCCCGCTGCGCGGCATCGTCTCGGACAATTGGGACCAGTTGTCATGGCCGGCCAAGATCGGGGACTATCTCTGGCACATGACCTTGCCGCTGACGGCGCTGGTGCTGTCGGCCTTCGCCACGACGACGCTGCTGACCAAGAATTCCTTCCTGGAGGAAATCCGCAAGCAGTATGTGGTAACCGCCCGCGCCAAGGGCCTCTCGGAACGGCAGGTGCTCTATGGCCATGTCTTCCGCAACGCCATGCTGATCGTCATCGCCGGTTTTCCCGGCGCCTTCATCTCGGCCTTCTTCACCGGTTCGCTGCTGATCGAAAACATCTTCTCGCTCGATGGGCTCGGCCTGCTCGGCTTCCGGTCGGTGGTCGAACGCGACTATCCCGTGGTGTTCGCCAACCTCTACATCTTCTCGCTTCTCGGCCTGTTCGTCGGATTGCTGTCCGACCTCATCTACACCTGGGTCGATCCGCGCATCGATTTCGAGCGGAGAGACGTTTGATGTCGGAGGCAAGTGTTACCGCCGGGGTCGTGCCGGAGCGGATGCCGCGGCCGTTTCTGTCGCCGCTCAACAAGCGCCGCCTGGAGAACTTCAAGGCCAACCGGCGCGGCTACTGGTCGCTGTGGATCTTCCTTGTCCTGTTCGTGCTGTCGCTGTTCGCCGAATTAATCGCCAACGACAAGCCGATCATCGCCTCCTACAAGGGCGAGATCCTGTTTCCGGTGCTGGTCGCCTATCCCGAAGAGAAGTTCGGCGGCTTCTATGCCGTCACCGACTATCGCGACCCAGTGATCCAGGACGAGATCAACGCCAATGGCTGGATGATCTGGCCGCCGATCCGCTATTCCTACCAGACCGTCAACAATGCCATTCCCGAAGCAGCCCCGGCCAAGCCGTCCTGGCAGTATGACGCCAAGACGCGCTGCAACCAGTACCCGCAAGGGGCTGATGATCCGGCCTGCACCATCGGCAACTGGAACTGGCTGGGCACCGACGACCAGGCGCGCGACGTGCTGGCGCGGGTCATCTACGGTTTCCGCATCTCGGTGCTGTTCGGACTGATCCTGACCGCCGGCTCGGCTCTGATCGGCGTCGCGGCCGGCGCCCTACAGGGCTATTTCGGCGGCTGGACGGACCTGCTGTTCCAGCGCTTCATCGAGATATGGTCGGCGATTCCCGTGCTCTATCTCCTGCTTATCGTCGCCGCCATATTGCCGCCGGGCTTCTTCATCCTGCTCGGGCTGATGCTGCTGTTTTCCTGGGTGGCGTTGGTCGGCGTGGTGCGGGCCGAATTCCTGCGCGCGCGCAATTTCGAGTACGTCAACGCGGCGCGCGCGCTCGGCGTGCGCAACCGCACCATCATGTTCCGGCACCTGTTGCCCAACGCCATGGTGGCGACACTGACCTTCCTGCCGTTCCTGCTCTCAGGCTCGATCTCGACGCTGACCTCGCTAGACTATCTCGGTTTCGGCCTGCCGCCGGGCTCGGCCTCGCTTGGGGAATTGCTCAAGCAGGCGCAGCGCAATCTCAACGCGCCGTGGCTCGGCATTTCCGGCTTCGTCGTCATCTCGCTGATGCTGTCGCTGCTGGTCTTCGTCGGCGAAGCGACACGCGACGCCTTCGATCCGCGCAAGACGTTCCGATGAGCGAGCCTCCCCTGCTCTCGGTCCGGGACCTCAGCGTCGCCTTTGCGCAAGGCGGACAGCAGTCGCTGGCCGTCGATCACATCTCCTTCGACATCGCCAAGGGCGAGACGGTGGCGCTGGTCGGCGAATCCGGCTCCGGCAAATCGGTCTCGGCGCTGTCGGTGCTGAAGCTCTTGCCCTATCCCAGCGCAAGCCACCCCTCGGGCAGGATCCTGTTCCAGGGCGCCGACCTGCTCGCCATGAACGAGAAGCAGCTGCGGCAGGTGCGCGGCAATAAGATCACCATGATCTTCCAGGAGCCGATGACCTCGCTCAATCCGCTGCACACGATCGAGCAGCAGATCGTCGAGATCCTGAAGCTGCACCAGGGCATGGCGGACCGCGCGGCCAAGGCGCGCACGCTGGCCCTGCTCAACGAGGTCGGCATCCGCGAGCCGCAGAAGCGCCTCGACGCCTATCCCCACCAGCTGTCCGGCGGTCAGCGCCAGCGCGTCATGATCGCCATGGCGCTGGCCAACGAGCCGGAACTCCTGATCGCCGACGAGCCGACGACGGCGCTCGACGTCACCGTGCAGGCGCAGATCCTCGAGCTGCTGGCCGGCTTGAAAAGCCGCAAGGGCATGTCGATGCTGTTCATCACCCATGATCTCGGCATCGTGCGCAAGATCGCCGACCGGGTGTGCGTGATGACCAAGGGCAAGATCGTCGAGATGGGGCCTACCAAGGACATCTTCGCCAATCCGCAGCACGCCTATACGCGCCATCTTCTGGCGGCCGAGCCCAAGGGCAAGCCACCCGCGGCCAACAGCTCCGCGGCACCCGTGATGATCGGCAAGGACATCAAAGTCTGGTTTCCGATCAAGCAGGGCTTCTTCCGGCGCACCGTCGACCATGTGAAGGCGGTCGACGGCATCGACGTTACCGTGCGGGCCGGCCAGACGCTGGGCGTGGTCGGAGAGTCCGGGTCGGGCAAGACCACGCTCGGCCTGGCGCTGGCGCGGATGATCTCGTCGAGCGGAACCATCCAGTTCAACGGGCGCGACATCAACCAGCTCTCGTTCAACGCCATGCGCCCGCTCAGGCGCGAATTGCAGATCGTCTTCCAGGATCCTTTCGGCTCGCTGAGCCCGCGCATGTCGATCGCCGAGATCATCGAAGAAGGCTTGAAGATCCACGAGCCGAAGCTGTCGCTCGACGAGCGCGACGACAAGGTGGTCGACGTGCTGAAGGAAGTCGGGCTCGACCCGGCCACGCGCAACCGCTATCCGCACGAATTCTCCGGCGGCCAGCGCCAGCGCGTCGCCATTGCACGCGCCATGGTGCTCAACCCGCGTTTCGTCATGCTGGACGAGCCGACCTCGGCGCTCGACATGAGCGTGCAGGCGCAGGTCGTCGACCTCCTGCGCAGCCTGCAGGCCAAGCATGATCTCGCCTATCTCTTCATCAGCCACGACCTCAAGGTCATCCGGGCCCTGGCCAACGATGTCATCGTCATGCGCAATGGCCAGATCGTCGAAGCCGGTCCTTCCGAACAGATTTTTGAAAAGCCGCAAACCGACTATACTCGGGCGCTGATCTCGGCCGCCTTCAAGATAGAAACCGCCCCGACGGGGGTCGTCAGCGAGTGACTCCTTCCTTCGCAATTCCGGACGGAAAGCCGCCTTGCGCCTTTCCCGCAATTGCTCCAAACCGAACAACAGGACAAAATCCATAAATGGAAAAAGGCAAAATCCTGCTTGCCGTCACCGGCTTTCACCCGCAGCGCTGGCGCGAACTGCTGTCCGCAGAGCGCGAGGTGGTGCTCGAGCCGGACGGCGCCAGCGATCCTTCGATCACCTATGCGGTGGTGTGGAAACAGCGGCCGAACCTGTTGGGGTCGCTGCCCAATCTGCGCGCCATCTTCTCGATCGGCGCCGGTGTCGACCACATCTTCTCCGATCCCAGCCTGCCGGACGTGCCGATCGTCAAGGTCGTCGCCGGCAACCTGGCCCAGCACATGACCGAATATGTCGTCTGGCGGGTGCTCGATCATCACCGCCAGGGCCTGCTGTACCGGTCGCAGCAGCCGAAGAAGATATGGCGCGAGCCGGCGCAGCGCACCGCTGAAGATATCTCTGTCGGCATCATGGGGCTCGGCAGTCTCGGCCGCGCGGCGGCGTCGGCGCTGCTGTCGCTCGGCTTCGCGGTCAATGGCTGGTCGCGCACCGACCGGCCGATGGAAGGTGTCGCGACCTATTGCGGCGAGGCCGGGCTGATCCCGTTCCTCAATGCCACAGACATACTGGTCGTGCTGCTGCCGCTGACGCCGGATACCAAGGGTATCATCAATTACGGCGTGCTGAAGGAATTGCGCAAGCGCAACGGTCTTGGTGGCTCGGTGCTGATCAATGCCGGTCGCGGCCGCCTGCAGAAGGATGCCGACATCGTGCGCGCGCTGGACGACGGCACGCTGAAGGAAGCGAGCCTCGACGTGTTCGAGGTCGAACCGCTGCCGAAGACCAGCCCGCTATGGGCCCATCCGAAAGTATTCGTGACGCCGCATGCCGCGGCCACGTCCGATCCCGTCCACCTGGCGCCGATCATGCTGCGCCAGATGGACGCCTTCGAGCGGGGCGAAAAGCTGGAGAACCTGGTGGACCGCAAAGCGGGATATTAGGCCGCTGGCATGTGGTCATCGGGATCGCCTTAGGCGACCTGCGTCAGCCGGGCAGAGCGAACTTCTTCTGCTTGTCCGGCTTGCCGCAATCGCGGCGCTCGATAGACCGGTTCATGGCGTCGATCTCGCCGCTTGCCTTGTCGGCATCGCGCTTGGTCTTGGAGCGGATATCCGGAATGAACGGGCCGAAGCCCATCGCGGGGTTGGAGAATGTCGGCTTGGCCTGCTGGGACAGATTGTATTGCCGAGCCAGGGCGTTGCGTTGCGCCAGCAACTGGCCGCAAGGCACGCTGTCATACTGCAGTGAAGACTGGACGTTTTCTTCCTGGCGCTCGGACATGGAGTTGCCGACACAGCCCGCCATAACGAGGCAAGAGGCCAAGGCCATCATGTTCCAGCGCATGGAAAATCCCTCCGTACGACACTGCCCCGACATAATCCGGCATGCGATTGGGGCTTTTTCGCAGCAGAGGCATCCGCAGGCCTCAGAGTGCGTTGCCTGACTGCTGCCCGGCGGGTGGCTGTAGGACGAGTCAGCAGTCTCTTGCAACAGGCTTCCCGCGCCCGAATTAGCCACTATCTTGGAACGATGCGCGCCAGCGACCTGCTCCATCCCCGGCCCGAGGGCCTTTACTGCCCGCCGGGCGACTTCTTCATCGACCCGGTGCGGCCGGTCAACCGGGCGCTGATCACGCACGGCCATTCCGACCACGCACGCTCCGGCCACGGCTCGGTGCTGGCGACGCAGCAGACGCTGGACATCATGAGGCTTCGCTATGGCGAGGGTTTTGCAGGCACGACACAGACGGCAGGACTGGGCGAGCGAATTGCCTTCAACGGCGTCGACATCAGCTTTCATCCGGCCGGCCATGTGCTGGGCTCGGCGCAGATCGCGGTCGTGCATCAGGGCATGCGCATCGTCGCCTCCGGCGACTACAAGCGGCAGCAGGACGCGACATGCCTGCCGTTCGAGCCAATCGCGTGCGATGTGTTCATCACCGAGGCAACCTTCGGCCTGCCGGTGTTTCGCCACCCGCCGGACGAGGAGGAGATCGCGCGGCTCCTGAAATCGGCGGCGCAGTTCCCCGAACGCTCGCATCTCATCGGAGCCTACGCGCTGGGCAAGGCGCAACGGGTGATGCGTCTGTTGCGCGACGCCGGCTACGACAGGCCGATCTATATCCACGGCGCGCTGGCCAAGCTCAGCGACTATTACCAGAGCCAGGGCATCGATCTCGGCACGCTGGAGCCGGCGACAGTGGAGAGCGCCAGCAAGGATGATTTCACCGGCGCCATCGTCGTCGGTCCGCCGGCCGCCTTCGCCGATCGCTGGGCGAGGCGCTTTCCCGATCCGATCTCCTGCTTCGCCTCGGGCTGGATGCGCATCCGCCAGCGCGCCAAGCAGGGCGGCGTCGAGCTGCCGCTGATCATTTCGGATCATGCCGACTGGGACGAACTGACCGCCACGATCAAGGAGACCGGCGCAGAGGAAATCTGGGTGACACACGGCCGCGAGGAGGCGCTGGTGCGCTGGTGCGAACTCGAAGGGATCGCTGCGCGGCCACTGCATCTGGTGGGGTATGAGGACGAGGGCGATTGATGGCATGAATCGCTTCGCCGAACTGCTCGACCGCCTTGTGCTGACGCCGTCGCGCAACGGCAAGCTGACGCTGCTGACCGATTATTTCCGCAGCGTCGAGGATCCCGATCGCGGGCTGGCGCTGGCTGCCATCACCGGCGACCTCAACATCGCCGCGATCAAGCCGGCGATGCTGCGCACCCTGGTGACCGAACGCATGGATCCGGTGCTGTTCGGCTATTCCTACGACTATGTCGGCGATCTCGCCGAGACCGTGTCGCTGGTCTGGCCGCAGACGCCCGGAACCATACCGAACCGTGAGCCGACGCTCGGTGAGGTGGTCGCGAAGCTGCAGGCGGCGAGCCGCTCCGACGGGCCGAAAGTGCTGTCAAACCTGCTCGACAGTGCCGGCATCTCGGCCCGCTTCGCCATCATCAAGCTGGTCACCGGCGGGTTGCGCATCGGGGTGTCGGCGCGGCTGGCCAAGCAGGCACTGGCGGATTTCGGCAAGGTCGACGTCGCCGAGATCGAGGAACTCTGGCACGGGCTGTCGCCGCCGTACACAGCCTTGTTCGCATGGCTGGAAGGCAAGGCCGCAAAGCCCGAGAGGGCCGCGCGGGCACTGTTCCGGCCGGTGATGCTGTCCAACCCGGTCGGCGACGGCGATCTCGACAGGCTCGACCCCGCCGATTACGTGGCCGAGTGGAAATGGGACGGCATCCGCGTCCAGGCGGTGTCGGAAGGCGGCATCCGCCGGCTCTATTCGCGCACCGGCGACGATGTCTCCGGCGCCTTTCCCGACCTCGCCGAGGCGATGGTTTTCTCGGCCACGCTCGACGGGGAATTGCTGGTCGGCGATCCCCGGGAAGCGACAGGGACATTCTCGGATCTCCAGCAGCGGTTGAACCGCAAGACGGTGTCACTGAAGATGCAGCAGCAATATCCGGCTTTCATGCGTTGCTACGACCTTTTGCAGGTCGGCGCGGAGGATTTGCGGGGATTGCCCTTCCGGGAGCGGCGCGTCCGCCTCGAAAACTTCGTGAAAACGCTCGACCCGAGCCGCTTCGATCTTTCGCCATTCGTCGCGTTCTCGGACTGGCAGGCGCTGGAGGAACTGCGCCGGGCGCCGCCGCACCCGATCATCGAAGGCGTGATGCTGAAGCGCTGGGATTCGCCCTATGTCGCCGGCCGGCCGAAGGGGCCCTGGTTCAAATGGAAACGTGACCCGCACACGGTGGACGCCGTGCTCATGTACGCCCAGCGCGGCCACGGCAAGCGCTCGAGCTTCTACTCCGATTACACGTTCGGCGTCTGGTCCGGAGCGGAAGGCGAGGAGGAACTGGTGCCGGTCGGCAAGGCCTATTTCGGCTTCACCGA
The DNA here is from genome assembly GCF_006442185.1 of Mesorhizobium sp. B2-4-1. Classification (NCBI taxonomy): domain Bacteria; kingdom Pseudomonadati; phylum Pseudomonadota; class Alphaproteobacteria; order Hyphomicrobiales; family Phyllobacteriaceae; genus Mesorhizobium; species Mesorhizobium sp. B2-4-1. The sequence goes on from NZ_VFVN01000005.1 coordinate 223,559, forward strand.
CGAGGAATTGAGGCAGATCGACAAATATGTCCGCGACAACACGATCGAGCGTTTCGGGCCTGTGCGCTCGGTGCGCGCCGACCGTGACAACGGGCTGGTGCTGGAAGTCGCCTTCGAAGGGCTCAACCGTTCGACGCGTCACAAATCCGGCGTTGCCATGCGCTTTCCCCGCATCTCGCGGCTGCGCTGGGACAAGCCCGCCAACGAGGCCGACCGCATCGAGACGCTGCAGGCGCTGCTCGATCGTTGATCGCACCCTCTCCGGTGCCGGCGCTCAAGGCTCGACGGAGACGCGGATCTCGTAAATGTTGACCGCCTTGCCCTGCTTGTCGAAATCGGAGTTGATGGCGATCGTTCCGGCCGAGCCGGGCCGCTTGTCGGGGAATTTCACGTCGAAGAGATATTCGTTGCGCTGCTGGCCGACCGCATAGCGTTTGCGGCCGCAATCACCAAGCTCGCCGAAATTGCAGTCGACCGAGATCTGCGTGTCCTTGCCGTCCTCGGCGCGGGCGACGATATCGAACACGGCGTGCTTGCCGGCGAGCTTCTCCAGCACGCCTTGCCCGACATCGAAGCTGATCGCCGAACCGGAAGCGCCGGACTGGATGCGCAGGAATGGCCCGGAATCGTCCTTCATCGTTTCCGCCTTGGCGTCCGACGGAGCGCTGACATGCGCCGGGTCGGTGGGCGAAAACACGTTGATCCAGTTGCGCGCCTGATCGGCAGCGCCGGGCTTTTCCGGCCCGGTCTCGCCATCCGCCGGCGTGAAATCGTCGTCCTCGACGGTCGGCGGCGCTTCGGGCGGCGCGGTGTCGAGCTGAGCCTGGGTCTTGAAGACGCCGGTCTGCATGGCGAAAAACAGGCCGATGCCGACCGCGGCGAGCAGCGTCACGGTGAGGAAGATGGCGGTCAGCGGCAGGCGCCGGCCCCTGATGCGCCTCTCGTCGCGATCGGGCGCCACTTCAGCCGTGGCTTCGGACGAAGCGGGAGCCGACATGTCGATGGACGGCACGCCGGAAAGGGTCGCGTCGGGCATGATGTCTGGAACGACCGGCAAGACGCGCGAGCGCGGGGCATCGGCAGCCGGCTGTGCAGGCTCGTCGACGGAAACTGCGGGCGGCGCCGCGCTCTCGCCGGTTGCGGCGGGTGCAGCCGGGCTCGCCGGAAGCTCGACCGCCGGTGCATCGGACTCAGCCTGGGGAGCGACATCCGGCACCGCCGGCAGGAATTCGGATTCGATTTCGGTGATCTTGGCCTGTATCGCCTTGCGGCGCTTGATGGCGACTTCCACCGTCACGCCGGGATTGGCCTGGAGCGCGCGGTCGAGCGCGGCGAAAGCCGAGCGATAGACCTTTTCGCGGTATGCGCGGTCCTCGGCATTGCCTCTTTCGAGGGCGTTCCGGATCGCTTTTTCGATTGCGTCCAAGCGAGATCCCTCTGTGCGTTGCCCAAACCTCGCCATGATCGTTAGCCGCAGCCGACCAATCAATCAACGGGCGAGCGTCCGCATTCTGCCTCGTTGGAGTGTCCAAAGTCCATCTTGGCGGTATTCCGGCAACGAAATCAACATGCTTCATTGATCTTTGCCGGCAGGGAGGCACGGGGCCAGGCGCAATGTCCCGGCCGATCGGTAAGGGCGTGGCAGCCGGCTTTGTCGGCGATGCGTCGGGGCGGAACGACGCGCAACACGAATTGCCGGGCCGCATCCTGAATTCGCGATCGCCCATCTTGAATTCGCCGTCGGTTGAGTCTATCACCCAGCCCATCTTGGAGGCCTAACGCTTCCCGGGCCGCTTTAGCTCAGTTGGTAGAGCACATCATTCGTAATGATGGGGTCAGGTGTTCGAGTCACCTAAGCGGCACCAAAATCCCTCAATGAATCCAGAATGTTGCTAAAAGTCACCCGTTTAAACACGTCGTCTACGGGCTGCGGCGGGTAACACGACGGGTAACAAAATCCTCGACGGCAAAGTTTCAGGGCAACAATCCTGGTCCAGCGGGTGCAGGGCAAAACGCCGGTAACGGACATTTTTTCGAGTCGAACGGCTTCCCGGCGAGCGAAGCTAGCAAAGGAGCGAACCAACCGCTCGTCGACAATATGGATAGCTCTTCGCGAATGTCGCCCTGGGCTGCTCCGGCAATATCAGTATCTTCCCGTTGCTAGGGTGCTTATCGATCAGGCTCTTAGAGGCCAGTCCGAGGGAATGAGCTTAATTCCGGATGCCTTCGTCCATCTGCCCTTTACGGCCGCGACATACTCCGGATCTTCCTCGATATAGGCGTGTTCGATGAGGATGATCTGCAGGCCCGCTTGGCGTGCCGTTTCGTCAAACAGAAAACGGACGATCTGCTGCATCGCGACCTGATCGTCATCCTTCTCCATCTCCTGGAGTCGCTTTTCGTCGCCACCCTTGGGATAGTAGGGGCGGCTAATCTGATCGATGACCAGAACGCCCGGGACAGGCGCCACGATGGTCTCGAAGAGCTTGTGCAGTGAGAAGGACAGGGCGAGATGGATAGCGAGGTAATTTTGGTCAGAACCTACCTCGGCCAGTGTGAGAACCGCTCGACGAGATGGTTCGATCACCGAAATGTTTGGGGTCGAAGAGAACACTACTCGCGAGCCCGTAGCTGGCACCACAGTGGGAAGGTCATCGAGCATCTCGGTCGCAAAGCCGCTGACCATGTTCTCCGCGTCGCGAAGGCGGTCCTTTCGGGCCTGCGGATCGACCTGATCCCTCAGATCCTCGATCCGGGCCATGAGCGATTCGGTATTCGTCGAAATCACTTGGAAGTCTTTCGCCGTTGTCTCGAGGAATTGGTCGATACGGCCGACGACACGAGCCCTCTCCTGTAGAAGTGACCCTGTCTTCACCGCCTCTTCCTCTACCCGGACGAGCCCGCTGATTTGCTCTTCGACTTCCCTCAGGCGGCCGGACTTAGAGCCAATCAAGTTTTCGATATGTCCTGAATGTGCGTCTAGACGAGGACGCATCCCGTCGACCGCGAGAACCTCGTTTGAAACGATCGTCAAAGAATTGCGTATTTGCTCCGCCATTGCCTGGCCTGCGGCATTCTCAGCATCACATACGGGACACCGCCCATCTCCGAGCTTTAGGTGCTCGACCAGACGCAACTTGTGAGACTGCCCAGACACTGCCGATTCGTAGCCGACTGCCTCGCGGATAGTCTGCCTGAGCATCTGACGCTTACCTCTCAGCGCCTGCAATTCGGACACCAGGTCTCGCCGCTCTTCCTCAAGGACTGCCCGAGCCTCCGAATCTCTGGTGTCTGATGAATCAACCTCATTGCCCGCGACTTCAGCGAGCTGCTTAAGGAGGCTTTGGTCGGACGCATCTGTGGAAGGCAATTCGGCCAGCAGGCCGACACTTTGCGCCTGCGTCAAGAGCGCCATCGAGCGCTGCGTCAAGAGGCTTTGGCTCCGCTCCTGTGCTTTCGCCTCCCGTTCGATCCTCGCCAGCGCGGCTTCAAGTTGTCGAAGCGTCCGCGCGGCGAGCACACTCTCCTGATCGATAGCGCCGAGGAAGTAGGGAATAGTCGCCTTGATGTCCTTTGCTTTTTCCGGTCGGTTCAGGTCGTGCAGCAGTGTCGTCCTGCTAATGATGACGTCACCAGACAAAAAGATGTAGGGAGGTACGTCACGGATGGTCGCGCGCCCCTTTTCAGACTTGGCGTCGATGGCCGGGTCGTCGGTACCTTGAATGCCGAACGCCTTTTCGATCAATTCACGCGCAGTCTCTCGATTGGTCGGGCCCTCAAGTTCTTCGGACGTGTCCGGAAGCCTAAGGTTTCGACCTGACCGAACGTACATCAGGCTGGTGCCGCTTCCCGCTTTTGGAATCTTTCTGCCAACGATAAGGTCAGTCTCACCCAGCGCCCAGTGAACAGCCACGGCTTCGGCGTGGTTGCGTACGAAGAATGGTAGATTGCAGTCCTTCGACCCAAGGCAGTAATCGATCGCGTCTATGATCGCGGACTTGCCTGTCCCCGATGCGCCGGTGATTACATTGACCTTGCCTACATCAAATTCGAGTGTCCTCCGCCTTCCACCGACACCAAAGAATGCAATCTCACGAATGTTCCAACGACTCACGGCGTCACTCCGAACGCGGAAAAGATTGTTCCAGCTGATCCCGCCTTGCCCATCCAGGTGCCGAGCCGCTCCGCGCGTTTCACGGCGCGCTTCGGTTTTTCTGGCAAGTCGGTAATCGGTGCCTTCGGCGCTTTCCGAGTGCCGAGGCCGATGGTCCCATCGGAATTGAACGATAGGGCCTTGGTACTAAGTCCGAACCGTACCGCCGCTGATACGATGTCCTTCGAGGCATCTAACCGGGCACCCAAGTCTAGACGAACATCTGGATATCGGTTGAGCCAAGACAGAAGACCTGTTGTAGCGGCCGTCTCCTCGAAGGACGTTTCCAGGTCATCGGAAAGAGCGAGCGGCAAGGCGAGGTACGCAAGCGCGAACTCTGGCGATCTTTTCGAAACCGCATGGAACTTTTGGCAGAACCCAACGAGGCCGAACGTACCGAAAGCAGGATTGCTTTCCGCGAAAAGATCATAAGCCAATCTCATTTCTTAAACCCCAGAAGGGCAACATAGTCAGGATGCCAGCCGACTCGGCCGTCAATCGACAACACGTGATATGTCCCTCTGACGTAACTTGGCGAAGTAACTGTCGGTGTGAGGTATTCGATTTTGTTCGGTGCTTCAAAGAAGCTCCAGCTCAGCAGCTCGCGTCCCCTGGTCTTTTTCTCGTCGTCGGATTTGCCGTCGCACTTTTCGCACATGTCAGCGTGCATGTATGACCACTCCTCGGTCAGCCGATCGTCATACTTGGAAATCTTCTCTTGCCAGGTCGGGTTATCGGTGGACCATCGCGACCGAGATGCACGAGCACGCCATTCATGGGTGATAGCCCGTTGAAGCCAGGATGCAGTTGATTCCACCAGCTTGATCTGGCTCTCGACCATCGGATGTGATCGGTAGGCTTCTGGGGGAAGCTCCGTTGCGTAATAGTCCACGAGGTTGTCGTGTTCGATATCGGCAACGATCTCCATATGTCGCTTCACCAGCTCGAAGCGGTGGATGGCCTTATCCCGCTTCCCACAGTGCGCATGGATGATCTGGCGATTCCACCACTCCACCATGCGTGACGCTACATCGGACTGATCTTTCGCGAGCACGGATGTCAGTCTTTTCGCGAGTTCGTCCTCAATGTGTTTGATGTTCTGTTGGCCGGGCATCAATTTGACTCTGGAGAGGATCTCGGCCTGAATCTCGTCGGAGAGCTGTAGAAATGCCTCGCAGCCCGGAGCGCGTTTGGCATGAGGAAGCGGCATCACCCCTTTCGCCACTGCGTCTGCCCTTTCCTGCACGACACGCTTCGCTTCCTCTCGGAGGGCGATCAGAAGCTCGGCACGGCTTTCTGCGTCGTCGAGAAGGACCGTAAGCGAAGAGCTTGGGGAGATATCTGCGACGGTGACGAGGTGAAGCGATGTCGTGGAAAGGTCGAGATCTGGAAGGACATCTATCCACGCCTTCAATGTCTTCCAAAGGTTCACGCTGGCCAAGCTGATCGCGTCCGGTTTTTTCGACAGCGAATGTTTGAGCTGCTCGAGGATCGTCTGTCCGTTAGTTTCGAGTACAACATCGTCGAGCGTCTCGAGATAGATCACGGCTTCGAGACTTGTCTCACTCCACAGTCTCAAAAGCGCATATTGGGCCTGGTAAAGAAAACCTAAGGCTGAGGCATCGGCACTGTGAGCGTTCATTTTGATCATTTTCGATATCGAGAAGGCAAACTGAGCCAGCTGTCACTCTAAAAACACCAATCGGGGTCCAACATCTATAGGAAGATTCATCCATTGGGGAGGCTCTGGATGGAGTGTCGGATAGCGGCCAGTTAAAGAGCGGTTCGTCTCGTTTCAGTATTGGCCGCTTTGTTCATTCGATGACGGGTGACCTGCCAGTCCGCTAACGGCCCAATAAAAGACGCTCATTGTGTAGCGCTGAGCGTCGCCGGTTGGCCGAAGGCTGCCGGACTGCAATGCGCCTCATTCCACGACGTTCAGGCAACCGCCAGCCGATCCCGTAAGCGGACCATTGTTCAGCTAGCTCGGCACCGATAACCGCTGGCATGGAATGACCCGGCCCACACCTGCTCCCTGCCCGAGCGATCGACCTGTGATGCGCGCGGCGGCATTCCGCGCCCACGCATGGATCTTGCCTTTCCGCCAGAGGAACGGCTGTCGGCGGCCGAACTGCTTCAATCGTCATCATCTTCGCCGGCCTCCGACTCTCGGACGGAAGTGGCGAAGATGCTCGGAACCGATCTTGCGGGCGCGACTAGCACGGGCCACCAGAACGGCGCACCCCGCCAGCCGTCCTCCTCGCTGCCTTCCTGTTGCAACAAGGCCAGTATGGGTAGTGACCCTGGCAGCGAGCGGAACGCAGTGCGCTCTTGGTAGGACAGCGGAGAGTCTGAAAATCTGCCTCCCGTACGCTTGCGGCTCATTGTGCGGCCCGTGACGGCATAAAGCCAGCATCCACCGCGAGACGCGGGCGGTGACGCGATCTTGGAATAATACTCAATCGCAGCTCTTGCTGCTTCCCAATCGAAATTGTAGCCGCCCTCGAACGTCACTGAGGGTTCTATCGCGCTTAGGAGTGCGACAGCTTCCTCGCATGTGATGTTCACAGGATCACCCGACTCCAAAGCCGCTGTAGGGATCAGTTTCGACAGATTTGCACCGATACGGCTAAGCTCTGTGCGTGACCGTGTTTGAAAGCCGAAGGGCACTAGCGCCGCGTTGGGCCTCAACGATACTATATTGGAAACAAGTATCTTGCTCGGCGCGCACGGTACGACACGGTTGCTTTCATCCTTCATCACAAACGCCACCCCTCGGTCATGTGCGCCCGTTAGGAACGCATGGCGCAACGCTGAGTCAAACTCATGAATGCGCTTTAAGGTGCCGTAGTTAGACGGGGTCGTGTAGAAACGGCTTACAGCCAAATCGGCCCTCGGCCTCGCGCCGTACATCCTCGCGTGCTGCAACACCGTATCCTGCTGCATCTTCTTCGGGGAACGTCCGTAGAAGAAGGCGAGCAAATTTGGAACCGTTATGCCGCGATCAAGAATCTGGCCGCCAATAAAAACATTGAACGGCGTTCGCAGACGAAGCTCCGCGTTTTCGTCAAGCAGTGCCTGAACGTCGTTATCCGAGTTAACGCGTTCGGTGACAACGCCGCCCTTCACAAAGGCTTCGCGAACTTCCCGCAACAGCTGAGCACGGTCCGGCATGTTCCATCCGCCCGCCGTTACCGATCGCGCCAGGTCGTCGATCGACCTTTCGACAAGTTGGTCGAAAATTACGTCGTTCGCCCGTGCTGCGGCGGCCATGCCGTCGATAATTTCCTTTGCCACGGTATGCTGCCAAGCGTGCGATGCTCGTGCTGTTTCTACATGGACGATCATCGAATAGCGCTTAGGCGGGGCGCCTTCCATTTTCTGTTGCAGGCGTCGGAGCGCAGCGGCAGTCACGAAAGTCACCAGAGCATGGCGCAATGCCTCGGTGCGCGGCGATGAGAGCGCTTCGTCGGTGCGGACGCGCCGGCGATCTTCCTTCTTGAGCGCAGTCAACTCGTCTTCCGACACAGGATGCCAAAGATAGTACTCGGGCGCCTCCTCGTCGTGTTCGCCGAAATACTCATCGCCGCCGACGTAACCCCCGTGGATCGGCACAATCTGTGTAAAGACCGGCCGCTTCGGCTCGAACGTGAAGTTCTCACCTTCAGGCCGCTCATACTCGTCGGGCTGTAAGTAAAGCGAGTACGGCGTTGCCGTCACCTGTAACACCGCTGGATTACTCAGCTCGCGCCGCAATTCGTCAATTCGGTCGGCAATGCGACCTTGTTCAATGTCGTCGGAGCCCTTCTTCTTGGTAAAGCGGATTGACGCAAAATCGGCCTCGTCATCGACGATCAGAACGCGTTTGGCCCGCAGCCGTGGATGCGTCTCGGCAAACAGCTTAACTAGCCGCCGCATATTGTTCGCTTCCTTCTTCGCGACGAAGATCAACTTGTGGCCGTCGATTTCCCAATCGGTCAGGTTGGGTACGTTCATGATGTCGAACACCGCGAGTTCCTCGGCATCGCGGAATACGCTGTACTCTCTGGAAATACGGTTGACAGTTTGCTGGGCGAGCGTCTTCGTACCCTTAGTCAGGACGACTGCAACATCGAAACCGTTGTCAAATGCGGACGCGATTATCCCGAGGAACGCGCGCGTCTTGCCCGATTGGATTTTGCCAAGCAACATTCCGGGACGCCGCGCGTCGGTCTCGGATGACAGCAGCGCCTCGACGGTAGCTTCGACGCAGGCCTCCAGCTCTGCTCCTTCCGCCGAACCGCCTTCCGCTCGATATGCTTTAAGCCGGTCGTAGAATCCCCCCAGTATCATACCTAACCCCTTGGTTTTGCGACACTATAGACCTTCATCACCTCGTCACCGTAGTGATTGATAACCTTCACTGCAATCTTGCCCGTTGAAGGCGCCGGGAAGGGCCGTGAGACGGTGCTGTTCAGCACGCGCCAGGCGTCCTCATCGAGCTCGGCCTTGAGCGCGGCCTTGAGTTTTTCGTATGGATCTTTCCCGCCAAGAAAATAGGCCTGCCTGACAAAGAAGCTGGTCTCGTCGTAATCGTCGTCGACGAACCAACAGGCCACGTCATCCTCGACCTTGCCCGACGATTTCTGCTCACCGGTGTTGGGGTTGAAGATGTCGACCCCTTTGATCTCGACTTCGTATTCCCCATCCGACCGGACGCGGAAATTCACGTCGGGTTCGCCGAAAACGACGAACAGATTGCCTTGGTCGGCAGTCTTAAGTCGGTCGCCCATCCGCAGATCCTGGTTCATGTTGACCTTGAGCATGGTCAGCCGGCCGAGCGTCATTGTCTCGGGCGACGCGTGCGCCTCGAACGCGAAGCCGCAGACGATCAGCGTGTCGAACGTATCCACCGCCTCGCGCGCGGCCGCGACGATCATGGCGCGGGTGACCGTGTCATATTCGGGACCGATAAAGATTGCGGCGCGACGCTCAGGCGCGCCGTCACTTTCTCCTTCGGTGTAGCGGCCCTCGGCGTTGACATAGTGGCCCGCAAAGGGGCGGATCGTGGCGAAACGCAGCCGTTCGCCCTTCTTGGTGTTGCCGACGCCGGCAACCTTGAGGTTGTCGAGCACGACACGCATAAAATCGTCGCTGGTCTCGCCCGAACCCACGCGTATAGCGAGGCGGGTGGGTGTTGGACCGTCCTCCTCTAGCGACGCGAGCAACATGGGATCGTCTTCGTCGGCGGGAAGAACTCGGTGGGGGGAGAGGCTATCAACGGTGAATGGCCCCGCAACGCGCACAGTGCCTTTCAACTCCACGGGTTTGTCTACAAGATATTCTGTCTCGGCGTTGGCAACGATCGAGGCGTCGATTTCCTTCTGGCGGCCGATGCGGGCTTCCCACCAATCTACGTGCCGAGAGAGGGCCTTGGTAGGAAGCGGATAGCCAGCATGTTCGGGTAGATTGTCGATCGTGAAACTGCGGCCGAGAAGTTTGTTCAGATCGCCGATCACCTTGCCGATTTTTTTGTCCTGCTTGGCTATGTCGGTTTCATCGACCTCGTCGGCTCCGCGATCCCAATTGCTCCGCATCCGCTCGCGTTCCAGGAGCAACGCTTTCACTTTGGCGTGTGCCTTGGCCGCCTGTTCGTTCCAAGGGTATATTGGTGCGCGGGGAACCTGCCATTCCTCCCACGCGGTATTGGCAGCGTTGTTCAGCTCTGCGAGCAGCTGTTCGAGCTTTTCCTGCCATTGATCCCATATAACGTCTATCGCCTTATTGCTGGCGATCGATTTTAACGTGATGTGAGGCACACGGTGTAGGACAAGCCCGTGAGCGATGTCGTTGGTAAAGGGCCCACCGCTACGCGCTTCGGCCGCTTCAGCTTCAGTCGGCTTGCGTCCCAGCCGGAAGGCCAAATCCTGCACCGCACCAGCCTCGCTGTCCTTAAGGACGTACCAAGGATAACGAGCGCCCATTAGTCGGGTCCGCGCAAGCGTCAGTGCGACACGGCTAGTGTCGATCGTGATCCAGCGTCGGCCCCATTGCTCAGCTACATACGCCGTGGTGCCGGAGCCACAGGTTGGATCGAGCACTAAATCACCGGGATCGGTAGCCATTAAAATGCAGCGTTCAACTATTTTGGTAGAAGTCTGAACAACGTAACTCTTATCGGTCGCGCCAGACATGTCGGACCATATATTCGTAATAACTGCTACCGGAAAATCACTAAGGCGGCGTGCATATCGAATGGTTGATTTTAGTGGGATTAGCCGAGTTGCAGCTTTGAGGCGAGCCATACCGATCTCGTTGGTCTTCCACCGAGAAGTCTGGGTTGGGGTAAACGTCCGTCCAGCAAGAGATACCGGGAACCAGCTCGCCGCTCCTTCGCCCTTTTCCCGGCCAATCGATGCGGATTGAAGAGGATCAGGCGCCACCGGATCGCTGCTTTGCAGCTCGGCAAATTCGTCTGACCCGACTTGACCGTCTTCGCGTAAGGAGAGCGTGAATCGTCCACGCTCGTCTTCACTAAGAGCGCGGTCTAGAAGGATGGATCGGTATTTGAGATTAGAGCGATCTTTGGCGAACCAAATGATGAAATCGGAAACGCCTCCCAAATATTCCGACGCGATGCTACCCGCTTTCTGCACAGTGATTTCGCTGACAATATTTTCAGCGCCAAACACCTCATCCATGACTGCGCGAACCCGGTGAACATTCTCGTCGCCGATCTGAACGAAAATCGAGCCGCTTTCGGTTAGCAGGTCGCGCATCATCATCAAACGGTCACGGAGATAGCTAAGGTAAGAGTGAATGCCGTCTGCCCAAGTATCGCGGAACGCCTTTACTTGTTCAGGTTCGCGGCTTCGATCATTAGCCTTTCCATCCTGAACTTCGCGCGAGCGGGTCGAAATTTGCCAGTTGGAGTTGAACTTGATCCCATATGGCGGGTCAAAATAGATACATTGGACCTTGCCTCGGAGGTCTTCCTTTTGTGCCAGACTCGCCATCACCTGAAGGCTGTCGCCAAGGATTAGGCGATTGGTCCATTTCAGCGTGTGCTGATAAAAGTCGAGCCGGTCCTCTTCATCGATCCCATTAAAGTCAGCAAACAGGTCGGGCGCATCTACGTCGGGGGCGCCCGCTGCGGCTTGGCGGCGTATATCGTCAATGATCGCTTTCGGGTGTATCTTCTCTGCCGTGTAGATCGGCACCGCATCCACGCTCAGCGGTTCTGCATCCTGCCCATCCTTGCCCCGCCACGCCAATTGCACTCTCCCCTGTCCGTCTTCGCTATCGGCCCACACCAGTTGCGGGTCGAGCGCTTTATTCCTGTCGTAAAGCTCCGGTTGCGCTGCGGGGCTGTACGTTCGCGCCAGCGAGACCCGTTCGGGCGCGGCCTCCTCGTCCGTGAGGAAGCTTTGCAGCTCCATCGTGGGGTTGTTGCGTCTCCGCTCGCGCCGGTGCTGTACTGCAGCGACAGCCAGGGGCTTTTTGGGTTCCTGCGCCACCCGTTAAGCAGCCATCGCCGGCGTGGCAGGCAAGGCCGCCTCGAACGCGTTCACGATCGTCTCCAATGCCTGAGCCATATCGAACGGCCTAATAATTTCGATTGGCGGTCCCCAGCGCCCGAAGCGCCCGTCGTTGTTTACCGCCTCAAGCCAATAGGAGCGTAGGGTATCTGCCTTTGCCTCATCCTCGGCCTCACGCCGCCCTTTGATCTCGACGACTAGTTGCAGCGGATCCGGTTGGCCATCATCCCAATGGACAATGAAGTCGGGTCGGTAGCTCCGCTCCGTGCCCATGAAAAGATAGGGCACTTCGAAGCCAAGCCCGTGGTTCTTCACGTATCCTCGCACTCTTGGAATGCGCTCCAATCTTTCAGCAAACGCGGCTTCCCAGTCGCTGTCATAAACAACATAGTTGACTTGGCATTTCATCGGATCGGTCGCGAGCAAAGTTGTCTTAGCCGTGTGAAGATCCACGAGGCGGCTCGATCCCTCTGGTTCGAACGGCTGCATGACGGGCAAGATTTCCTCCTTGCCCGCGCGGTCGAGCGCTTTGGCGCATGCGCGCACGATACGATCGACCGCTTCATCGCGATAGCCGGCAAGGCTCAGCCAACCCGCCCCGCGACCATCGGCCAACTGCAGGCATTCACTCAGCCAGCGTCGAGCGACACTCAGGAATTGTGGGAACAGAAACAAGGGCTCTCCACCCATATTTTCGGCCATCAATGCCCAGCGCTCCAGCGCGCGTTTCGCTAGCATATAAGCCACGGTTTGCGGTCGGATTGCATCAAGCTCGCCCAGGTCGAGTTTGATGCCTGCACCGACCAGCGGGTCGATCTCGGTTTCCTTAGGGATCGGCGTGTCCGCGCCAAGCCGCATTCGGCTATCCTCGACAAACGTGGCGTTAAGCCGACCCTTCGGGAACTGCACGCGATAGCCGAGCACGCGGGGGAACCGGATTTCCGGTGCGGCGCGGCTCTCGTCAGCGAACACTCGTGTTCGTGGCTTGGGCGGCGAAAAGTCTTTTGCCGAATTGGCGGGCATGAAATCAAACGGCACCCCAAGCACTTCGGCATACTCCGGCCGGAACATGCCGTGGTCATCGGGTTCGTAGGATACGCGACGTAGCGCGCGGCCGACGACCTGCTCGCACAGCAGACGTGTTCCGAACGCGCGGCAGCCCAGAATGTGGGTGACGGTGTTCGCATCCCAGCCTTCTGTCAACATTGACACCGAAACGACGCAGCGCACAGGCGCGCCAAGTTTGCCCTTCTGCCCCACTGTATTCATCACTTCGCGCAGCAAGTCGGCATCAGTCATTGCATCAGCATCGCGTCCGGGGGTGCGACGAAGCTCGCGCCGGAATGCTTCAATTTCGTCGGCCGCGACCTCTTTGAAAGCGTCCGAAATCGCGTCGCCGCTGTCCAGCTCGTGGCTATCGATTAGGATCGTGCGTCGGCGGTTGAGCTGTTTGCCATTCTCCACATTGTTGAACAGGGGCAGATTGCCGGCCCGCCAGCGGCGCCTAGTCACGACCTCTTCGTCGGGATTCTCGCACCAGCCGGCGATCCAGTCGTGGATCAGCTTCGATGTGGACGTGTTGTTGGCGACGACTATGAACACGGGCGGCGTCTCAGCGCCTTTCGCGGTCCATTCCTCATATCGCGCCGCGTAATCACGGTAGAGCGCCTTCAACGCCGCTTCGAGCTGTGCCGGCAACTCGTCAGGCGAAAAGGCCTTGGACTTGCGACGGCCCTTTCGCGGCAAACTGTCACGAATGTGTTTGTAGACATGGCGGAAGATTGGCTCGTCCCGCTTTACCACGTCGTCGTGCGTCGGCACCCGTGGCACCTTGACGATTCCGGCCTCGATCGCGTCGATCAACGAGAAGTCGGACGCAACCCAAGGAAAGAGCTTGCCTTCCTCCTGTCCCGAGCCGCGCAGGAAGAACGGTGTCGCCGAAAGATCGTAAACCGTTTTCACGCCGATCACGCGATCGATGGCGCGAATGCCGTTGATCCAGAGGCGAGCTTCTTTGCGCGCCTGTTCGGCTTCCGCTTCCGCCTCGGCCTGGCTCTCTTCCTCCGACCGCGCTACCGGTCCCAACGCGCTAGCTGGTGGCGCTTCGTAGCAATGGTGTGCCTCGTCGTTTATCACGATGATGCCGCGCCGACCCATAAGCGGCGCCATGACGCGCTTGACCATATCCGCCTCGGTTTCCCGAAAGCGGGCGTCGAACTCATCGGGATCTTCGCGAGCGCGAAGTATCTCAAGTGTGCCCTTGCTGATCTCGGTCTTCACCTTGAGCTGGAAGGCGTGGAAGTTCGTGACCACAATCCGAGCCTTTTTCAAATCGTCCATCATGTCGCGCGGAACGATCGACAGCCGTTCGTAGATTGAATTGACTGTCTCGGGCATCAGCACCCGCAAGCGGTCCTTGATGGTGATGCCGGGCGCCACGATAAGGAAGGCGTCGGTAAAGGTCTTCGACTGCGGTCGGCGGGCCTTGTTAATGGCCTGCCACGCGATCAGCATCGCCATGACAGTTGTCTTTCCCGCACCAGTCGCCAGTTTCATCGCCAGCCGGGACAGGCCGGGATTGGCGGCTTCGCTAATGCCGCGAAAATATTCGACGTGCTTGGCATGTACAGGGTTGCGCGGGGCGACCTCGGTCAACCAGATGATCGTTTCGGCCGCCTCGGCCTGGCAGAAAAATAGCGGGCGCTCTCGATCGGTCGCGCGCCAATGCTTAAGAAGCCGCGCCGTCTCGTAGGTTACGCCCCAGTTGGCTTCGGGCGAAATACGCCACTGATCAACTTCCGCTCGGATCGCGTTTATGCGGTCGTTCGCTAGCCGCTCGGTTGTTGTCTCCTCGGCGAAGATAAGCTCTTCTTGCCCGCCGCGTTTGCGTTTGGGCGTGGCGACCGCGACGATATATTCGGAACGTCGCCTTTCCTCGACAATCTCGCCTGTCGGCTTACCAGTATTGTCCAACAGCCAGTGCTTTGCAGGCGCAGCGAAGGGGGTATTAAGGATCGGATTGTCGAGAATGGCCATGCGCTTAGCTTGTGCATCGGGAAGGCCGGACCGGCAATAGCGAGAAGGTCAGTGTGAAGAACTATTTCGGTGGGCCAGACAGTCTTTTCGAAGCGCGGAGTATTCGGCCCACCCCTGCATGCATCGGTTATGCCACGTTCCAGCGGCTGCTTTCGTTGCCGTGCGCGCTGGCGGCAGCGCCAGCGATTCCTCGGTCTCACGAAGCGGCGCACCGCACGGCGGGCGTAAAGCCTCTAAGACTGCTGGCTTCAGTCCAGCTCGAAGGCAAGCCGCATTGAACGGATAAACGGATCGCATCGCGTGCCGATGCATTCGCCAGTGCTTCGGTGATACAGCAAGTCGGGATACTGGTTCGATCGGGGTCGGCTTACCTGCGCGCGAGGCGGCGCGAACTGGCCGTCGGCCTGCCACCAAGGGGCAGCGGCGGCCCGCGCGCGAGGCGCGCTAATTTTTATCGGGGTATGCCGGTTTTTCACAGCGAGACCGAAAGCTTGGGGTAGGGCACCGGCCACCTCCCCTCCGGCGATTTAGCATGCTTCGTTTGATCGAGGAAATTGCTGCGACGCCGGAAATGCGCTTGCCTTCCAAGAAGTGGCAGTGCGGTGTCTGGTTGCAGTGTGCGGTGCAACATTGCGAGCCGGCCGATAAGCCCGGTCGAATAGGGTATGCGCCAATCGACCTTCCGAACCGGCCTGAAAAATAATTCTTGACATACCCTAATTAGCGTTCTTTAATTGACCTACCCTAATTGAACTTTAGGGCGGCATCGACCGGCGCGCTAACGCCAATCGATGCCTAATCACAAACCGGCCATTGGAGGGCCAGGATCATGACTAGCACCAATCTTACCACAGCTAACCGCAAAGACCTCAACGCGCAGACGGCGCGCTTTGAGCATCGGCACTTCGCCACGATCGCCAAGATCATCCGCGACATGCCGGCGCGCGGCGGCGACCAGCTCAACATCGCCCGGCATTTCGCCCGTGAGCTGTGCGGCACCAATCCCCGTTTTCAGGCAAACCGGTTTCTGGCCGCCTGCGGTGTGGAGGATTGAGCCATGAACACTATGCGTCGTGCTCAAAAGTTCTTCAACGCGCACAGGCACCATTGCTTAGCCGCTCTGTCCGTTTCTGTTGTCTTTGTCCACTACATCGCGCCTGGATTGGAAGTACACGTTACCGCTGTTGTTGGCATCATCTGCGCCGAATTCTCATAAGGGCTCTGGCGTGTCGTGCTTGCTTCGCTGGCACGGCATGCTTGAACACTTAATCTCAAACCAAGGAAGGAAACCGGATCATGTTTGTAAGAGCCTATTTGCGCGCAAGCACAGAAGACCAGGATGCCACGCGCGCCGCTGGCGCGCTTGACGCCTTCGCGGTGGAGCGCGGTTTGAAGATCGCGGCCCGCTATGTCGAGAATGAGAGCGGCGCCAAGCTCGCGCGGCCGGAGCTGTTCCGCCTGCTTGCCGATTGTCAGCCCGGGGACATGCTGCTGGTCGAGCAGGTGGACCGTTTGAGCCGGCTCAATGCCGCCGATTGGGAACGGCTGAAAGCCGAAATCAAGGCAAAGCAGGTGCGCGTCGTCGCGCTCGATCTGCCAACGTCCTGGCAGTGGGCCAGCGCCGCGCCCGACGACTTCATGGCGCGCTGCCTGGCGGCCATCAACGACATGATGCTCGACATGCTCGCCGCCATCGCCCGCAAGGACTATGACGACCGCCGCCGCAGGCAGGCCCAGGGTATCGTGAAGGGGAAGGCCAGGGGCGTCTATCGCGGCCGGCAGGAGGACACGAAGCGCAACGAATTGGTCAAGCGGCTGCTGCGGGAGGGCAAGCCGTGGAAAGAGATCGAGGCCGCGACTAAGGCCAGTCGCGGTACGGTCGCCCGGCTCGCTGCCATCGTGAAGGCGGAAGACGCGGGCTAGGGCGCGGCTTGCGCCTCGACAGTGCGGACGAGCGGCGGAATGCCTGCATACGCGCTGGCGGGGCTGCCTGTGGCGATGGCAGGCATTTCGTGGGATTGATGCGCTGAATTTGGGGGCCGCGCCGGCCGGGGGGGAAAGATGAAAATCGCCATTGCCGCAATCGTCATGTTGCAAGTTGCCAATTTGGCAAGCACGCTTTGGACCGATCACCGTAATAGCCTGCGCGCAATGGCTGTGCGCTGCCTGATCTATGCCACCCACAACATGGCTGAGCCGGAGGCTTGCACGCAGGCCTTTCCACGGCCCGAGCGGCCATAGGACGCGCGTTCTGCGCTTTGGCGTTGCGCTGTCTTCCTGCGCGTACGCGTAGTGGTATTGGAAATCCGGGTGACGAAAAGTGAGCGATCCTCACATTTCAACTTCGGCGATCCTGATCCCGGCGGCGCGCTTCTTTGAGGCGTAGCCGTCGTAGCTCTGCATTTTGATTTCGGGCGTCAATGGCGTCGCGCCGTCGTTGCAGGTGTTGCGTGAGAAGGAACACGGATCGGAGGAACAGATATATTCCCACGGCGATGTAGTAGATCAACAACCCTATCGCGCGGAAAATCGCCCCTATCGCCTGCAACATTACCGGTCCCCCGTCCGTGAGATCGACATTAGCCAAACGAAAGGATGTTTCACAAGGCCACGCGCAGTCGTTGCCGCTTCGCGTCTTTAGCCGTCTCGCCTATCCGCTACCGCGCCTATTGCCGTCTTCCCCGTGCCGTCCCGCCCCATACCGCCGACGCGGCGGGGCTAGGACTCAGGCTATGAGGCCAAGCGATTAGGGCTTCGCGCCTCTCTGTTGATTTCCCAGATGGCGGGCAACCGATGTCGCCGCCAAGGCGAACATCAGGTCGTCTATATAGGGTGTTCGCATGTTCGCATTTCGGGATGTTCGCATGGCCTCAAAGCCTTATGGCGCAGGGCTTTGCGCGGCGTCGATGCGAACATGTGCGAACATGTTTTTTGGATGATCGCGCAAACGATGTTCGCACTGGCCTCAAAGCCTTGCGCCGGAAGGGTTTTTCGCCGTGCGAACATAAATCAGGATGATCGCACATGCGAACATGGTTCCGGGATGTTCGCATCCCCTGAAAAGCGACCAGGCAACGATGCTACCGTTGCTCTTATAATCGACTTGGCACGCTTCTTGCTTTTGTGCTATTATAACGGGGCCTCGATGCTGGAAAGGACCGGTGACGGGGAGAAGGTGAACACCTCGGCACGATCCGCCGAGCCACCGATGACCGGGCGGGTCAAAGAGCGCCCTCAGATCGGATCGACCCCCAAATCACTTGTGACCAACGGACCGAAGAGCGACCGCATTTAAACGCGCTCTCGGGCCAGAAGCCAAGAGGAGACCGTCATGGCACCGAACGTCATCGCGGATTTTGATGATCCGCTCTACACCACGAATGAAGCCGCCGCCCACCTCGGCGTCAGCTCGCAACACCTGATCAATGCCCGGAGCGGCAATGGTCGTGGGCCGCGACCGACGAAGATCGCGAGCCATCGCGGCGTGCTCTATCGGGCATCCGATTGCCTGGTTTATGAACTCGATCTGTTCTTGGCCAAGATGTCGAAGAACAGGAATGCGGCAGCATGATTGCCGCGATGAAGCACATACAAAAAATTCGGCGCGCCGGTTTGGAGGCTCAGCGCGCCGAACAAAAGTTTTCAACCCAAGACACCTGAAAAGGAAGTCCTCCAAATGTCTACCGACTATCGTAGCAAATCGCCCGCCAAAACTCAAGAAATACTGCCCGACAAGGGTTTCGTCATTGTGCCTCCATCCAGTTCAACCGGCCGCGCTCGCATTGATGTGGAGAAGTCCGGGCTGGTCGTCATCAGGGCCATCGATGCCGATGCCGACGAGCGCTTGCACGTCCTGGCCGGCGGGAGATACGACGCGAATCAGGAAAGGGCAGTCTCTCCTGACCTCGACGCGGAATGGTGGCCCGACTTTGGCCAGATTTGGAGCGATTACGTTTTTCGCGGCAAGCCGTGGCCGGTCTTCGACACGCTTTACGGCCGGAGCATGTTGGCCGAAGGGATCGAGGTGATCTCGGAAGCTGGCTTCATCGATTGTCCGAACAACGACGATATGCCTTGCTATGACGACCTCAAACCAGTGCCGAAATCGCTGGTGGAGGCCGCCAGGGCCGCCGTGCAGGAGAAGCGCGAAGCCCGCGCTGAGATCGAGAAATACGTGCTGCGCAACAAGGACATCAAGACCGAAGCGGGCAGGCACCGCAACTACGTGATCAAAGGCGTTCTGTCGGAAGGCGACATCGGTGCCATCATTGGCCACCCCGGCGTCGGCAAGTCGCTGATCGGTCCCTACATCGCGCATCGCGTCGCCAACGGCGAGCGCATCTTTGGCCTCCGCACCCGCAAGTGCAAGACGTTGTACGTAGCGGCCGAAGACCCGGCCGGCCTGGCCGATCGTGCCGATGCACTCAAACGCGTATACGGCGACGCGCCCGACTTCATGATGACAAAGGACATCACCGCGCTCGCGGACCCCGAAGGGGATGATTTCAAGCGTCTTCTGGATATCGTCCGTATCGAGCGGCCGGGCCTTGTCGTCATCGACACAAAGGCCGCCGCATTCAGCGGCGTCGGCGAAGACGAGATCGGCACGGCCGTCGCCCTGGACGCCGCCAAGGCGCTGATAAAGAACGGAGCCGGTGCCGTCGTGTTCATCCACCACGACACCAAGGCCGGCGGTGACAGTGGGCGCGGTCACGGCAGTTTGGATGGCGCTTTGGACGTGCGGCTGTATCTGACGAAAGACGAGGCCAGCGGCGTCACAAGCGGCATCCTCGGCAAGAACCGCAACGGCGTTTCCGGGCCTGGTGGCTGGCGGCCGGCGTTCCGCATCGGCGTCGCCGAGCTTGGCATCGATGACGAAGGTGATCCCATCACAGCAGCTTATGCAGACGACGTGACCGAGAAGGTCGCCCGGAAACACGCAGAGGAGGATGCCGACGACGAACGCCTGTTCCTCGATTTGCTCGATATCCACACCGCCGAAAGCAAGAGCGTCTTTCCGAAGAAAGGTCCGGGCTATGCGCCGGCCATGTTCGCGGCGCATGTTGCTGCGTGCGGCACGCCGTCGCCCAAGTTCGAAGCCGCAATGGAGCGTTTGCTGGAAAAGGGTGTTATCGAAATCGGGAAGAAGGGACGGAGCAATCCGATCGTTCGGTCAGAGGTGTTCGCCGCCGCAGCGGCGTGACGCATGCCGCCAGCCGGCGCACCCCCTTATAGGCCCAGAACTGCCGCGCAGCCCGACACATCCATCATGTGTTTGCGCAGCGCGTTTCCGTAATCGGGGTCATCCGCCTGAGGGGCGTCGATCGTGACCAAGGCGTCCAAGCCATTAATCGGCCCCTGATTGGCGAAGGGCGTGAAGCCGACATAGGCACCGTAAATGTTCTTCCCGTTGACAAAACCGCACACCACGCCGTTGTCAAGGACGGGACTGCCAGTGTTCGGGTGCGTCAAACCTCGAAAGATAAGGGAAGTCGGGTCGCGCATAACTTTCGCCACCTCAAGCACAACGCTATCCAATTGCTTTGGCGACAGCGCCTTGTAAGACTCATCTAGAAAATCGGTCGCGTGCGCGGCTCCGATCGTCGTCCCGCCAATCAGGGCGATTAGCCAGGTTAAAGGACGCATTTTGCCCCTCCAAGGCCGCTTCCTGACCCATTATGAGTGCAGCAAGGTAAAGATTTTGAGATGTGCAATCTCTACAACATCACCACTAGCCAAGACGCCATCCGCGAATGGACCCGCGCCATGCGGGACATCCTGGGGAACCTTGAACCGTCGCTCGATGTCTACCCCAATATGCCAGGGCCGGTCGTCCGCAATGCGCCGGACGGCCAGCGCGAGCTTGCCCGGCTGTTGTGGGGCCTGCCGACGCCGGCAGAGCGAGTGAAGGGCAAGGCGGACTACGGCACGACCAACATCCGCAACCCGCAATATGCCCACTGGCAGCAATACGTTGGCGTCGAGCATCGTTGCGTGGTGCCGGTGACAAGCTTCGCCGAACCCAGCCCAAATCCAGACGAGATCGACCCCGAAACCGGTATCAAGCGGAACTATTGGTTCGCCCTAGATGCGGACCGGCCGCTGTTCTTTTTCGCCGGCATGTGGACGCATTGGCAGGGGGTCCGCAAAGTCAAGGACGGTCCCGGCGATTTCGAGCTTTACGGCTTCATGACGACCAAGCCGAACGCCGTCGTTGCGGGCATTCACGAAAAGGCTATGCCAGTGATCCTGACTACTCGGGACGAGGTGGAAACCTGGCTGACTGCGCCGTGGTCCGAAGCCCGGCACATGCAGCGGACGGCGCCGGATGATGCCTTGGTCATTGTCGAGAAGCCAGCCACGCAGATCAAGTTTCCTGGAGGGGCGCCGGCTCAAGGGTCGCTGTTCTAGTCGTCGCGCCAGATGGGGCTTTTCCGAACCTGAATCTTGACCAGGCGGCGCACGGTCATGCGATCGCGCTCGGCAGCTACAGGCACGATGACATCGCATTCGATGTTGTCTTTTCGACCGCACCGCTCGCATTTCATCGTGCGGCTTAGGCGGTTCACGTCGACATCGCCGAAGAGCTTCATGAGGTCGCCGGGATCGTAATAGCGCCGGCCGTATCGGTCATGGCAATAACCGCAGTCAACCCACACCAACTGTCCGTGCTGGACGGCGGAACTAAGGAACCAGATGGTTGTGCGGCGCTTGGGCGGTTGCTCGGGCATAGGCGATGAAATAGGAACCTATTCCTTGCAGAGTCAATTCGGTCTTGACAATTTTGTTCCCATTTTGTTCACTGTCGCATGGACCATTAGGAGACAATGAAATGGACCACATTGTCAGGCTCGACAGCCGCCAGGAGGCCGCGCTTCAAGCGACGGCGGACAAGTTCATCGCTTTGCACAAGGGCGATGCCGTGAAAGCGCTAAAGGAAATGATCGTGCTCAACGGCCACCTGCAACAGCGGCTCGACGCGCTGTTTGGATCACGGCAGCGGCAATGACACGCGTCGCTTTTGCCAGGGAACTGGAGAGCGCATCGGACGCCATCGCCGATGTCAGCCGCGCCGATCTGGCGATCATGCTGCGGCGGGCAGCTATCCGGCTTCGCAATGCCGGCGGCGCCGATCTGGAGCCGCGCACGGACGACGCGTTGGCGTCGATCGCCACGGAAATGGGAATCCCTAAGGGCGATCTGGTGGCGCGGATTATCCGCGAGTGGCTGGAGACAAATGCCTATCTGCCGGTGCCGCATGCCCTCGATGAAGAGAGCGCGACAGAAGGCAACGCCTAGTCCTGGTCGTCAGGTCCGCCGCGTCGGTTCTAAGGCCGCGACATGATCCGCCCACGCATTCAGCGCTGCCCGTCGCTCAGGCAAGTACCTCGCCCTGTTATACACGCCGGCCACGCCAGCCTTGGCCGCGCCGGAGACGTGGTTGACGACGGCCTCGACGACGTGCGGAGCAATACCCAGCTCATTCATCCCCGTGACCATCGTGCGCCGCAGATCATGGCCGGTCCAGTGCGGCAGGGCGGGACGGCCAAGCGCTTTGCAAAGCGCCGCCGTGTAGGCGTCCAGGTGAGCCTTGGCTTTGCTGAAACCAGACACCGCTTCCTCGCCGCCGCTGCCCGAAAAGACGAACGGCAGGCGCCCCGCCTTGCCGCCGCTGCGCTTCGCCGACGCTTCCGCCAGCTCGCGTTCGGCAATGGCCTGCACCTTGCGCCTCTGCATGATCGCGACGACGGCTGGTGCCAGCGGCACCAGATGCGGCAGACCGTTCTTGGTTCGGCTGCCAGGCAGCTCCCAAACCGGTGCCTTGCCGTCCAGATCGCGAAGCTCGCTCCACATCACGCCGGCTACCTCTGTACGTCTCTGCCCTGTGAGCATGAGCACCGTGTAGAAATCTCGCCATAGCTCGGCCAGGTACGGCGCATCGTTGGCGCCGTACTTGACGCGCAACTCGTCGCGGAGCGAAGCCGCCACGATGGCCAGCTCGTCATCGTCCAAGGCACGGTCGCGCTTGGCGTTGTTGTGGCGCATGCGCAGCCGGTCAGTCGGCGCGTGATCTATCAGGTTGCCGCGATCGGGGTCGGCGCACCAGTTGAAGAACACGCGGAGATAGGCGACCGCCTTATTGCTCGCCGCGAACTGCTCTTGCTCATCGAGCTTGTCGAGGACAGCCGTCACGTCCGCGCGGCTGATCGAGCCAAGCTGTCGGTCCTTCCAATCGGCCACAGCCGGACCGTCGAGGAACGTGCTGTAGTCGCGATAAGTGTTGTCCGCCAGATGTGACTTGCGATTGGCCAGGAAGCTCTCCACCGCCTTGCTGAACGTGCTGGCGTCTGCGGCAGCCGCTTCGTGCTTCGCCTCGGCGACGGGATCAGCGCCGCGCTCCGCACTGGTCTTGAAGGCCCTCGCCTTGTCGCGCGCCGCTGCCAATCCGAAGTCATCCGGCGCATAGCGCCCAAGCACCATGCGCCGAAGCTTGCCGCCGACGCGATCGAACACGAAGAACGTCTTCAACCCCTTGGCGGAAACCCGAACGCCGAAGCTCGGCAGCAACGTATCGAAATAGTCGACACGGCCAACTCCCGCCGGCAACGCGACGTTGCGGATGAATGCGTCTGTGAGCTTCCTCTTCGGCACGGTCGTTACCTCCAAACCCGATTTTGGGTAACAATGGGTAACAAATTCGTTGTTCATGCACAAGTATCCATCCCTATCGCCATCGATCTGAAAGCCGATAAACTCGGCCACAATCAATGCCTTAATCGATGCGCGTCGATCTGTATCAATACCTTGGCACATCATTCGTAATGATGGGGTCGCGTGTTCGAGTCACGCAAGCGGCACCACTTCCCCAGCCACTGCTGCCGTTGCCATCATGGCATCTGCCCCTGCCACAAGGGTAATCCACTTTCGGCAGCGAAGTCTTTGTCCTCCGCGTAGATCGGTTCGCCTCTTCTCACCACCCGCCGAAGCAGGGCCGCATCTTCGTTGGCGTGATATCGAAAGGCGTTTCGGGTGTCGTATCCGTGCCCGGCCTGGGACAGGGAAAACCCGCTGACGACGACAGGGGCAAAGCCGGCGAAACGCGCCAGTATGATCGCGAAGGCTCCAGTGGAGATCTTCCGGTGCCAGCCGCGGAACATATGATATTTGCCGCTAAGCTGCCAGACGACGTTGGCAAGCTGCCATTTGGTAAGCGCCTGCAAGGTCTCATAATGATAGTCGAAGGTGCGACAACCGGCTTTCAGCTTGTCCTCGACATCAGGCCAAACCGGGATGATCAGGTGCTTTGCCTGCCGTCCTCTCAACAGATCACGCTTGTAGAAATCCTGTTCGCTGGCGTCGACAAAAATGCCGCGGCGGATCACGGCAATATCGGGAACGGGGAGGCCGACGGTTTCCGCCAAAAGCTGGGAAGCATTGACGGTCACAAGTGCCCAATCGGCATCATGTCCCTGCGGGAGGCGAAAATTCGGCGCCGAGCCCATCACCAAGGCGGGACCCGTGGCCTTGGGCAGGCGAAGAATTGGCTTTGAGAAGGCTGGCAAGAGATCCGAAAGCGGAGTTTTCATCCGGGAATCTGAACCGCCTGTTCCTCAAACGCGCGCAGGATGCTCTCTTCCCGGCTCCACAATTCGTCCCATTGCGTGGTGCCGGACCAACCCGCAAACCAAGGGCCGCCGAGCGTATAATGCGCCAGCGAGACATCGGCGGGATCGAGTTCGGAAGCCGAAGCCCCGACGAGGTAGTTCCACGCCAGGGGCAATTCGCCGATCTCATGGTCCTCAAGCCATTTGAAGGCGTGGAGGTCACGTCCGGGCCACGTATTGAGCATCTCCTTGGTCAGCCGCTTGTTGGCGGGATGATCCAGATTCCATAAAACGACCGACGACCAGTTCTTGCGGCGATAGAACGTCTGCGTTTGTCCGTCCATCTTGACCGCTTCGGATTCGCGTTGCTGGTGCTTGACCGCCATGATCGCGTAGGAAGGATCGAGCAGATCGAGCAGTTTGACCGGATCCTTTAGAAACAGGACGTCGCAATCGCAGAACATGGCCCAGCCGCTTTGCCCCATGAACGGGACGGCAAAGCGCGATATGGCAAACTCGGTCGCCATCGGCGCCTCGGAAATCGGGCACCAGAGCTTACCGTCACGTACTTCCATCGGCCGCGTCATGATTCCTTGGGCTACAAGGTCCTTGAGCACGAGCGGCTGTATCTGCAACGGGGTGCTTGTCCGCCGATAGGCGCTCCATCGCGCCACGTCTAGAACTCGGGATTCGCGCGGATCATAGCCAATGTAGATTGGTATCATGTGGCAGTTCTATAATCTGATGTGAATTTAGACGAATCTAGCATGGCAGCACTGCACGCGGAAGACCAGAAGCACATTCGCAATGCCGTGTGTCCGGGTTGCCACGAGCGTTTCATCTCTGAAGGTGTCGATGGTGTTTTTGCGCGACAAGAGCCAAGCAACCGGCATCGCGCCTCTTGACGACGGAGCTGTCGAGCGGATCGTCGCACTCACATTTGAGACAGTTCACAGGAAGCCACATCGATTGTTGTTATTGGACCTCACATCTCCCGAACTGGCCTGTCCAGAGTGGCAGACCGAGCGAGTCCGCCACGTGCGGATCGCTCGTATAAAGGGGGAAACCGAGCGCCAACAGCGCCAGCAGGGTGGCACGATCGGAACCGACGTGCATCCGGTCGATGTTCAGTTTGTTGTACACATGGCCGTGCGAACCTGGGTCAATACCCGTGATGATCACGGCCGGCGCGCCGTTATGCAAGGCGTAAAGGACCGCCGTGATCCCGGTCGAGAACTTCTCCTCCAGATGCATCTCGAAATTGGGCACACCCATCACTGCTTCGTAGAGCGCCATGCGCTGGTGACGGGTCATCGTGCGCAGGTCGCGACAGCGGTAGTTGAAGGCCGCGATGTTGCAGCGCAATTCCTCCATCGTGCGGTGTGCACGCACAATCCAGAGCAGATCGGTCTCCTGGCCGGTCAAGACGGCGCGCACGGCCAAAGCGTTGGGCTTGGTCGCGTCAAGCTGGTTGACGTAAAGAAACGTTGCGTCAGGAGTACCCATCCCCCAGCGGGCCGTGACGGTCTGCGAGCCATTCACGGTAAAGAGTGTGAAAGCATCGCGCTGAAAACCCACCGGCGGGTGTGAGACCGGCGCGGAGCCTACGATGAGGACCGGCTTTGTAAGCGGCACAGGGTGCCGTGGCGCCTGGGGGTGCAGCAGGCGATATAACAGTTTCCGCTTAACCACGAGAAGCGGGTGATCGAACAAGCGCTTGCGCAGCGGCTTCTGTGCATCGGGATTCGCTGCGCTATGCTCTGCAATCTCCAGAGCGATCCCCTTGGCCTTCGCCAAACCGGCCTCCTCTCAATGCTTTCCCGGGCATGTACTCCCCCCTGCCAGCCGGCGTTGATCAGCGGCTTGATCGTTGGGGCAGGCAGCAACCATAACGTGACGAATCATTTCCTCCGGCGCTCTGATGGGAACCCTTCGCTTTTCCCCAAGCGCTTCAAGCCTCTCTCACTCAATGTCGCAACTCTACTGTATTCGGCACGAGACTGCATGCGGGTTGCTGTTGTTTGTTGCTTCTGATCACGGTTCGATAGAACTCCGTCCGAAACTCATGGTGCCAGATCGGCAGCATCGCCGAAGCGATAGCCGCGCTCAATACTCAGCAGAGGGTCAATCTCCACCAGCCGAACAGGAATTTCAACATCCAATTTCGACAACAAACGGCAAGACACATTGCTGCAACTGCGACCGAATCTACAACTGGGACCGAGACCCGACCTCAAAACGCCGCCTGGCACTGTGGATCGCGATGCTGGCCGAATGCATCCGCCATTGTCGAGACCGAGGTTTGATGTGAAACTCCCGGCGTCAGCATGGGAGGTCAAAATGCCCAACAGTTTCAAGACCGGAGACGTCGTCAAGCTGAAGTCCGGAGGCCCGAAGATGACGATAAGCGACGGTGCCGCCTCCGGCACATATATGTGTCATTGGTTCAACCGCGAGGGCGATGTGTGGACCCCGCAGCATGCCGGCTTCAAGCCGGACCAGTTGGTGGTGGCGGACCAATCGACATAGAGCGGGTTCACCGTTTCGCGGAAACGGCGAAGCGCTCTATCTCTTTGTTTTGCGCAATTCCATAGGGAAAGCGCTACGCGCTTTTCCCGGAAAGCCGTACACACTTTTCTTGGAATTGCTCAAGTTCCTGCCCTTCAGCTGAAGGGTTCGAACATGGCGCAAGCAGCGCCCGATCGGGCGCGTTGTTGCGGCATGCGCCTGCCGGCACAAAAGTCACCGACGGATTTCTACCGCCGCTGCGTTTAACGGGAGAAGCGTCGCCACGGCACAATGCCATGGCAGCGCGCTAACCGGAGACGCCAGCATGATACGCCGTTCGATCCTTGCCGCTGCCTTGAGCCTGCTGACCGCCACGGCGTTCGCCCAGACGGCGACACAGCCTCCGGCCGCGACGTCCCCTTCTGCACCGCCCCCCACTGCCGCGCCAGCCACGTCAAAGACCAGGCCCGACATCACGCTGGCCAAGTTCCAGAAGCGGCGTGAGAAGGCGATCATGGCCGCCGACACGGATGGCGACGGCAAGATCAGCCTGCTGGAATGGGAGGCCCTCCAGGCAAAGCGCGGCACCAAGGGCGACCCGACACAGTCCTTCGCGCGCGCCGACTCGAACCATGACGGCTTCATCGACCGCGCCGAGCTCGATGCGTTCTTCGCCCAGCGCTTCGCCAGGCTGGACAAGAATGGCGACGGCGTTCTGAGCGTCGACGAAATGCCGGGCCACAAAACCGCTCCCAAGCCGGAGCAATGAACGGGGGTAATGGCACGCGATGACCATCAGGGGTGCGCCAGCCGATGAGCGCGGATCCGGACGAGGAGCTGGTTCGCCGTGTCGGCGCCGGCGATCCGGCGGCCGTGCAAACGCTGGTCGCGCGCAAACTGCCGCGTATCCTGGCGCTTGCCGTGCGCATGCTGGGCGACACGGCAGAAGCCGAGGATGTCGCGCAGGAGACCTTCGTCCGAATCTGGCGCCATGCCTCGGGCTGGCGGCGCGGCAATGCACGCTTCGACACCTGGATCCACCGGGTGACGCTGAACCTCTGCTACGACCGGCTGCGCCGCCGCCGCGAATGGGTGACAGACGATCTGCCGGAGGTGATGGACCCGGCGCCGCTTCCGGATGCCCAGCCGCGGGAAGACGCGCAGCGCGTCGAACAGGCCCTGCAAGCCATCGCCCCGCGCCAGCGCGAAGCCATCATCCTGGTCTACTATCAGGACATGTCGAACATCGAGGCGGCCACGACCCTGGAGATCAGCGTCGATGCCCTGGAGAGCCTGCTTTCGCGCGGCCGCAGGGCGCTGCAGGCGATCCTGGCCAGGGACGGTGTCCATGAATGAAAACCGCGCCGCCATGAAGGCGCAGCGTTCGCGCCTTGCCGACACCGCCTGGCGGCCGGCTCCGATGATCGCCGCGCCGTGCGGGCACGCGATGCCAGCGGGCAAGGGGCCAACAGGCAAGGGAAAGACCGATGTCTGACCGATCCAGGGACGCACCGACGATGGATGCCGAACGCTTTGCCGCGCTGGCGGCAGCCTATGGCGGCGACTTGCGGCGATGGCCACAGGCCGAACGCGCGGCGGGCAGCATCCTTGCCGCAAGCGATGCGGGCGCGGCCATTCTGAGGGATGCCGGCAAGCTCGACGCCCTGCTCGACAGCTACCGCGTCGAAGCGCCCGGCAAGGCGCTGCACGTCGGCATAGTGAGGGCTGCCGACGGTCATCTTGCCCAACGCTGGCGCCGGCGCTTGTGGTGGCTGGGGCTCGGACTTGCCGGCATCGGCCTGGCCGGCGCGGTTGCCGGATCGGCTTTGGTGATCGTCGCCACGCCTGAGGTTCAGCCCGATCAGTATGTGCTGGACGCCAATACGACGGCGTTCGGCGATGCCGGTCCCGACGACACGATCGAGGAAAACCTATGAGCACGGGCCGCAAGCTCCTCATCGCGTCCGTGGCGCTGAACGTCTTCCTGGCCGGCGCCCTTGCCGGCGGCGCAGTCTGGCTGAGAAGTGGCAAGGCGGGCCAGGGCTATTCGCTGGAAGCGGTCGGAGGCCGGCTTCCGGACCAGGAACGCAGGATATTCCGCAAGGCGTTGCGTGAGGTCCGGCGCGAATCCCGCCAGGTCATCCTCGACGGCCAGCAGGCCAGGCGCGAGGCCGCCGACCTGCTGCGGCAGCCCACCCTCGACACGGCAGCCCTGACAGCCGCGCTCGAGCGGGCCCGCAACGCCGACGTCACCATGCGCATGCGGCTGGAGCAGCGCATCGTCGAGTTCGCCGCGGCAAGTTCGGCAGAGGATCGCGGCGTTCTGGCTGAGGGGCTGACAAGACGCGCCGGGTTGCCGCCGGCGCCAAAAAAATCGCCATAAGCACCGACGGAATGCGCCGAAGCCGCCGTTTAAGGCAAGAAGGGCACACCTGCCGGACCGCCTGGTGCGAACAGGTTTTCAACTTCGAGACCATTTGGAGTATCGTCATGAACCGTCTGACACAATACGCGGCCGCCGCCGCGCTTGCCTTGACCGGAACGGCCGCGACCGTTGCGGCGGCATCCGCCACGCCGATGCTGGCCCAGCCAAGCGCCCCCGCGCTGATCGAGCATGTGGCATGGGGTTGCGGCCCCGGCTGGCATCCCAACCACTGGGGGCGCTGCGTGCCCAATCGGGGGGTTGTGTATCCGCGTTATTACCGGCCCGGCCCGGTCTTCCACGTCTGGCACCCCCATCCTGTCTGGCACCCACATCGGGTCTGGCACCGCTGGCGTCACTGGTAAGCGTGCGCGGGGGCCAGCCGCTTCA
Source organism: Mesorhizobium sp. B2-4-1 (assembly GCF_006442185.1). NCBI lineage: Bacteria > Pseudomonadati > Pseudomonadota > Alphaproteobacteria > Hyphomicrobiales > Phyllobacteriaceae > Mesorhizobium > Mesorhizobium sp. B2-4-1. The sequence goes on from NZ_VFVN01000005.1 coordinate 253,190, forward strand.
CCGGCCTGGCCCCCTCGACCGCAGCAACCGATCCGACCTGAGCGCATCGCGCCGAAAACGGGTTCATGCGCCGCGCTGGGCCTGAACAAGGAGCTGACGTGGCTATCCCGGCCAAAGGCTCCATGCCGCCGGACGCCGCCCTGGTCGGTGGTGCTGCTCGCCGGCGGCGCGATCAAGGGCGGCCGCGTCATAGCCGACTGGCCGGGCCTGAAGCCGGCCCAGCTCTACGAGCAGCGCGACCTGGCACCGACCAGCGATGTCAGGGCGGTGCTGAAAGGCCTGCTCGCCGACCAGTTCGGGCTTTCGGCGGCGGTGCTCGGCGACAAGGTGTTCCCGGAGTCCGCGGCGATGAAGCCGATGCGCGATCTGGTCGTCTGAATTCCGGTTGCAGATGGCGATTAAGGTTAAATTTACTATGGAATTGTTCGAAAGCTGCAAATGACACAAAGCTCCCCCAAAGGAACGCAAAGACATGTTCGTGGGGAAAGCCATATCTCGACCTCAAGGGCCTTTGCGGGCCTTCTGCCATCCGCTGGCGTTGGTGCTGATCAGCCTTGCGGGCGTTTTTGGTGCCGGCCGAGCCGAGCATGAATGGCTGTCGGTGCCGTTCTCGCTGACATTGGTGGGGGCGCTCGCGGGAGCGGTGTTCCTGACATCGGGGCGCCTCGCCTTTTCCGTCTATCTTGCCTGGATGGCCGTTGCCCTGGTGACGCTGATCTCGGCGGTCAAATTCCGGATGAAGGGGTTCTCGCTGCACTTCTACGACACGATCTTCGTGTCCACGGATCCGGGAGTGTATCGCTTCCTGCTCGGCTCCTATCTCCACCTCATCCTGCCTGTCGCCGCGGTGTTGGTGCTTGGCATCGCCGCAGCGATCCTGATCTTTCGCGCCGACCGGAAGCTTGGCTGGCCCGCATCGGCGCGCGCCCTGCTTCTGGCCCTCCTCGTCACACTGGTGCCGCTGACCTTTCCAGCCGAGGCTTCGAAGGACCGGTACTTCTATTATATGCAGGGCCGGCACATGTCGGCCTTCTTCATCTCACTGATGGATCTGCGCAACATGGTCGTCGAGCCGGCGTTCGAGCAGCGGCTGCAGGCCGTCGCGCCACAGCCACCCTTCGCCGACACGGTCGACTGCGGCGACCGGGCAGCGCTTCCCGATATTTTCTTCGTGTTGAGCGAAAGCCAGTCCGATCCAAGCTATTTTCCGCAGATCGCCAGCGGCGCGGGATTCCTGCAGCGATTTGCACCTGCCGCCGGCGAGCCCCGCCCGATGCAGGTCGAGACGTTCGGCGGCGGCACCTGGATCAGCAATTTGTCGCTGATGACCGGGGTTTCGGCCACCGACTTCGGCTGGCGAAGTCCCTATCTGACGATCACGCTACAGGATAAGGTCGCCGGAGCGTTGCCGGAGTTGCTGGCGCGCTGCGGCTATCGAACGGCCGTCATGACGCCGATGGACTTTACCTTCGTCAACGAGGGGCCTTTCTTGAAGTCGATCGGGTTCGAGAACGTCCTCGACATCAGGGATATCGCCGCGCCCTTCTACCATCTGCGCGACAATTTCTATTATCACGCGGCGGAGGCATTCATCGCCAGGCACCGCCGGGAAGACGGCCGGCCACTGTTCCTCGAAATCCAGACCATGTTTCCGCACTCGCCCTATGAGGGGCGGATGGAGCCGGGATTGAAGGTGGAAGGCGAGCCCTTCGCGGACGATTTCCAGGCCGGCGAATATCTGCGCCGCATGGCGATCGCGCGCGGCGACTTTCAGGATTTTCTCAGACAACGGGAAGCGGAGGCCGGCAGGCGCGGCGCCGTGGTGCTCGAATTCGGCGACCACCAGTCCTCGGCAACCAAACCGTTTGTCGATGCGACCGCAGGCAGTGACGCGCTGGCCAAGCTTGACTCGCTCGCCTATCGCACCTTCTACACCCTCACGACCTTCCATCATCCACTGCGTCACCCGATGCCCGATATGGCGTCGCTCGATATTGCCTTTCTCAGCGCAAGCCTGCTCGATGCCGCCGGCCTGCCGATGTCACCCGTCATGTCCGATCTGGTGCGGTTGCGTGACCATTGCGGCGGCAGGTTCCATGGCTGTGCTGACCGGGCCGAGGTGGATGCACATCTGCGCCGCCGCGCCGATTCAGGACTGCTGCATCTTTTCCCGCAAGCTGCGCCGCTTCATTCACAAGTCGAAACACGGTGACGGCGCGACGCGGCCTCAGTGTGTCGGCCCGGCCCCCAGCGTCGCCACCGTCTTGAGAGCGCCGTCGAGCATGTCGCCCTTCTCGTCCTTCAGCGCCGCCTCGCGCAACCGCCTGATCCAGTCAGCGGCGTCGGCGCGCCCCTTGAGCAGGTCGAGCGCCGACAGCACGCGGTCGAACTTCGACTGGGCACGGACATGGGTGTCGCTGTAGCCCTTGATCAGCCGGCGGCAGTTCAGGATCTCGACGGCCAACGCATAGTCCTCACGCGCATGGCCCAGCGCCAGCGCGTACCAGCTCTCCAGATGCGCGGCTTCCACCTTGTGGCGCAGCAGGCGGCGGCGCCAGCGGCGCAGGCCGCCGATGAACCACAGAGCGGTGAAACCGGCAAAACTATCGGTACGGATGCGCCGGCCGCGATTGATGCGACGGTCAAGGAAGGCGGCGAGCTTCGGCCGGTTCTCGATGTAGCTGCCCAGCCCCGCCGGCAGCGTGCCGCAGAACTCCTCGATGCGCGGATGGAAATACTCGGTCACCTGCAGGACCGAGCCATCCCTGACGCCGACCTCCTTGCGCACGCGCCTGTCGCGGGTCGAGCGCGTCTTCAGGTCGGCGACGCGGATCATGTCGTCGTAGCATAGGGCGTTCGCCAAATGCTTGGCGGCGGCGATCGAGAGGGCATAGGCTCGATCAGGCCCGTCCAGCACGACGGCTTTGTCCAGGCGGTCGAGATATTCGCGTCCGTAGGCAATGTCCTGATAGTCCACGACCTTTCGCAGACCGCGCAGCGCCATGTCGCGCACCGCCACGGGCATCACGTCGATGCGGGCGGCCAGGGCCTGCCAGCCTCGCAGGAGGTCTTGCGGGCCACTCACCTGTCCAGCGGCCAGGGCGGAGCCGACGACAGCTGCTTCCGCCGGTTTTGGCGCAGCGGATGATGCCGTGCCGCGCGCGCGATCATAGGCGGCGGCGAAGGCGGCGAGGCTGGCCTTGACGCCGCGGCCACCGGCGCCGATCGCCTCCTGGTAGCTTTCGCGCGTGAACGGCAGAGCGTCGGAGCCGGCCAGCGCGCCAAGCAGACTGGCCGAGATCATCGAGCCGCTGTCGGCGGCGATCTTTTCCATATCGAAAGCGATGAAGCGCTTCGATGCGGCTTCAGCCGTCGCGTGCACCTTCGACGACGACGCCCTGCCGTCGCCGGGCTCGATCTTTTCCGATACGGCGGCGATGCGGTGCGAGGAAGTGATCAGCGTCGTGCGGTCGGGGGTGACGAAGCCGCGGATAATGGCGCGGCCGGCTTCCATCAGCTCGGCGGCAATCAATATGTCGACGTCGCCTTGCGAGGGCGACAGCGCGAAGACCGGCAGGCGGCCGGTGTCACGGGCCATCTCGACATAGTAGATCGTGGCGCCGGTGCGCTGGGCGACGCCGGCCACCGAGGTCGATTGCGCGACGTAACCGTTGCGCTCCGCGACGTCGGTGATCCAGTCGGCAAGCACGCCGCCGCCCTGGCCGCCGACGGCGAGCACCGCAAGCTTGATAACGCGTTCGTCGGCGGCGGCGCCAGCCTTCGGGCGCAGTGTAGCGTTGGGATCAAGCATCGGCGAACATCAGACGGCGGCCCTCGCGGCGACGCTGCAAAAGGCCAATGACCGCGCGCCGGGTGCTCTCGAGGACGCGGTCCCAACGGCTCGGATTGTGCACGACGTCGGCGCGATAAAAGGACGGGCACAGCACCGCCGCGTCCGCCACCTCGCCGCAATTGCCGCAGCCGACGCAGTTCTGGTCGATGCTTGCGACAGGATCGTCGCGCAGCGGATCGTCGAGCGACTTCACCGACAGCGACGGGCAGCCGGACAGCCGCATGCAGGCGTGGTCGCCGGTGCAGATATCCTCGTCGACACCGAACTTCGGCTTGACGACGCGCGTCCCACCCTTGATCGCCTTGTCGACCAGGGGCTTTTCGCGGCGCTGGCGGTTGAGCATACATTCCGACGAGGCGACGATGACTTTCGGGCCTTTCTCGTCCGTGGTCAGCGCCTCGCGCAGCGTGTCCTGCATCTTGCCGACGTCATAGGTGCGGTCGACATGGCGCAGCCACTTGACGCCCATACCTTTCACGGCCTCGGTGATGGGATGCTTCGTCGACTTGGTCTTGTTGCCGGCGCGAGACGACAGGATATCCTGTCCTCCCGTCGCGGCCGAGTAGAAATTGTCGACGATGACGATGACGCCGTCGTTCTTGTTGAACACCGCATTGCCGATCGAGGAGGTCAGGCCGTTGTGCCAGAAGCCGCCATCGCCGACGAAGGAGATCGAGCGGCGCTTGGCGTCGGGTGAATTGAAGGCCGAGGCCGAGGCCGGGCCGAGCCCGTAGCCCATTGTGGTGGCGCCGAGTTCGAAGGGCGGCATGATCGAGAACAGGTGGCAGCCGATGTCGGACGCGATGTGGTGCTTGCCGAGTTCCTGTTCGACCAGTTTTGTCGCGGCAAAGATCGGCCGCTCCGGGCAGCCGATGCAGAAACCGGGCGGTCGACCTGGAACGACATTGATCAGGTCCGCCGTGTCGACGCCGTCGCCGACCTTGTTGGGAGCCCGCACTTCGCCGGGCAGAAGATGCGGCGCCTCGGTGCGCAGGAAGGCGCCGATGCCGTCGAGCATGACCTGGCCGGTATATTCGCCGGCCATCGGCAGGTGCTCCTTGCCGACCAGGCGGGTGCCACGCCCGGCCTTGTGCAGCATGGCGGCAAAGGCCTGTTCGATGTAGTTGGGCTGGCCTTCCTCGACGACCAGCACCGCCTGCTTGCCTTCGCAGAAGGACAGAAACTCGTCGTCGATCAACGGATACACGGCATTGAGCACGTAGAGCGGCACGTCGGTCTCGCCATAGGTGTCGGCAAGGCCGAGCCGCTGCAAAGCGCGGATGACGGAATTGTACATGCCGCCCTGCATGACGATGCCGACGGAGCCGTGATCGGAACCGAAGATCTCGTTGATCTTGCGGCTCTTGATGAAATCCACCGCCGCCGGCCAGCGCTTCGCGACCTTCTCCTTCTCGTGCAGGAAGGAAGCGGGCGGCAGCACGATGCGGCCGGTGTCGCGGCGGGGCGCCTCCAGCGCATCGGCCACCGTCATCGGCGGCCGCTTGTTGTCTTTGGCGGTGAAATGACCGTGGACATGGCAGCAGCGGATGCGCACCTGCAGCATGACAGGCGTGTTGGAGGCCTCGGACAACTCGAAGCCGTCTTCCACGGCCTTGACGATCGAGGGCAGGTTCGGGCGCGGATCGAGCAGCCAGACCTGGCTTTTCATGGCGAAGGCATGGCTGCGCTCCTGCATGATCGAGGAGCCCTCGCCATAGTCCTCGCCGACGATGATCAGCGCGCCGCCGGTGACGCCGCCAGATGCCAGATTAGCGAGCGCGTCGGAGGCGACATTGGTGCCGACCGTCGACTTGAAGGTTGCCGCGCCGCGGATCGGATAATGCACCGAGGCCGCCAGCATGGCGGTGGCGGTGGCTTCCGAGGCGCTCGCCTCGAAATGCACGCCGAGTTCGCCCAGAATGTCCTGTGCGTCGGCCAGCACGTCCATGAGATGGCTGATCGGCGCACCCTGGTAGCCGCCGACATAGCCGACGCCGCATTGCAGCAGCGCCTTGGTGATGGCGAGGATGCCTTCGCCGGCAAATTCCTCGCCCGCGCCGAGCCTCAGCTTTTCGACTTCCTTGGCAAAAGACCGTTCGGCCATTTTTGGCCTCCTTCCGTTGCCGCCCGGCAGCGGCGGCGCGTACGTCTAGATGTCGTGCTTGCGAATGTTCTTCAGCATTTTCTGCAATGTCGCGATCAGCGCGGCGTATTCGGCGTCGTCGACATCGTCGAACATGGCCTCGAAAGCGTCATGCATGGCCGGCCAGGCGCGGGTGAACTCGGTGCGGCCTTCGTCGGTCAGGAACACATGGCGGATGCGACTGTCGCTAACCCCCTGCTCGCGCCGCACAAGCCCCTGCCCCTCAAGCGTGTCGAGCGTGCGGCTCAAGGTGGACTGCTCGATCACCGTGTAGACCGAGAGGTCGTTGACGGTGACGCCGTCGGTGACCGACAGCACCGCGAGCGCCCGCACCTGCGAAATGGTCAGGCCCTGCTTGCGGAAATCGTCGCGCAAGGTGGCGTTGTAGCGGCCCATGATGCGGTTCATCAGATAGGGCGCGAATTGCTGCAGGCCGATCTGACCCAAGGTCGATATGCGCTGGCGCTTTTCCGCGATTTTCTGCTCCATCACAGTCTCCCCGCCAGGAGAAAGCCGGAGCCGCCGCCGAGGCCCGCGCCCGGATGGGTCGAGGCGCCGATATGGTAGAGGTTCTTGATGCCGGTCTGGTGATTGCGGCTGGTCTTGAACGGTCGCCACAGGAAGGACTGGTCGACGGTCGAGGACCCGCCATAGGGGTCGCCGCCGACCAGATTGATGTTCATCGCTTCGAGATCGGCAGGCGAATAGGCGCGGCGCGCGATGACGCTGTCCTTGAAGCCATCGATATGACTGGCAAGGATCGCTTCGGCGCGATCGGCATAGGCCTCGCGCAGCGCGTCGGTCCATTGCCCGTCCGCCGGCGCCTGCAGCTTGCCGGCGGCATCACCCTTGATGTGACGGGGAGCCTCGGGCAGTTGCAGCCACAGGATCGCCTTGCCTTGCGGGCAGCGCGAGGGATCGAGCGCGTGCGGCTGGCCGACGCAGATGGTCGGCACTTCGGGCAGCATGCCGCGCGTCGCCTCGTTGCAGGCCTTCGACACACCGTCCAACCCAGGCGTCAGATGCAGCAGCGCCACCTTGTCCAACCCCTGGCCCCGCCATGAAGGCGGCTTGTCGAGGGCATAGTGGATCTGGAAATTGCCTTTGCCGTAGCGGTATTTTTGCGTCGCCTCGATGTCATTCCTGGGGCTGTCGCTGCCGAGCAGCCGACCGTAAAGCTGCGTCGGCGTGACCGAGCAGATGACGCTCTTCTTCGCATTGACGGTCTCGCCCGAGGCCAATCGCACTCCGGTGGCGCGACCTTCGGTCAGGATGATCGAGGCAACGTCGGCCTCGGTGGAGATGACCCCGCCGCGCTCTTTGACAAGCGCCTCGAACGCCGACAGCAGGTTCTTCGCCCCGCCCTTGACGATCGGCGCGCCCGCAGCCTCCAGCGCGAAGGCGATGACCTTGGCGATCTGGCCGGAGAAAGCATCTTCCGGCCCAAGTCCGGCATGCAGCACCCACGGTGCCCACAGCGCGCGTATGGTTTCGGACCGATAGGTGCTTTCCAGCCATGCGCGCGCCGGCACCAGCGCATCGCCGAGAAAGGCGGCCAGCCCGCGCGGGCTCCGCCGCCAGGCATCACCGGCGAGCAGCTTCATTGTCGGATAAGACCAAAGGCTGCCGCCGAGCAGGCCGAACAGCAGCCCGGCATTGCGCTCGATGCCGCCGACATCCTCGGCGTGCCGGTCGCCGTCGCCTGCGGCGATCGCATTGAAGGCGGCGATGTTGGCGGCGCGGTCGGTGCTGAGCACGGCATGGCTGCCGTCGGGCCGCAGCACCCCCGTCGGGGTGGCCGCGTGACAGAACTCCAGGCCATGCCGGGCCAAGTCCTTGCCCAGCGCCGCGTAAGCCGGCGAGGTAATGAACAGCACGAATGTCGTCGCCATCACATCATGGATGAAACCGGGCGCGGTGATTTCCTCGGTGCGCATGCAGCCGCCAATGCGGTCGTTGCGCTCCAGCACGAGTACCTTTGCGCCCTTGCCGCCCAGCATCGCCGCGCAGACCAGCGCGTTGATGCCGCTGCCGACGATGATGTGGTCGGGGGCGTTCATTGGCGGTTCCCCGTGGGCAGCGGATAGGCTTGGGAGGTCAGTCCTCTACGGCGCTCCCCTCTGTCCTGCCGGACATCTCCCCCTTTTGGGGGGAGATTGGCTGTCATCACCGCTTTCGCCAATCTCCCACGTTGCAGGAATGAGAGGGGCGCCGAAGCTGCCAATCTCCCCCCTTGAGGGGGAGATGTCCGGCAGGACAGAGGGGGGCGCCGTAGGGCGCGAGTGCCGCCAACCTGCCTCCCTATCGCATCGCCCGCGCGCATGATCTTCTCCCGAAGATCCACTTCGCCCTATTTGCCCGGCACCAGCGCCAGGGCGCGGATCGGGCTGCCGGTGCCGTGCTCGATCTTGAGCGGCGCGGCGATCAGGATGGCGCCCTTCGGCGGCAACTGGTCGAGGTTGCACAGGCTGGCCAGACCATAGCGGTTGGCCTTGTGCATCAGCGTGTGGGCCGGGAATGGCGGCTCCATGCCGCCGGCCTTGCCGGCATCGGTGCCGATCGTCTCCGAGCCCCAGCCCTTGATGTCCTTGCTGATCAGGAACTGGATTGCTTCCGCCGTCGGGCCGGGCGTGTGTGGGCCGGTCTCGTTGGCGTTGAGGAATTCGGCTTCCGAGCCGTTGCGCTTGTACCAGTCGGTGCGCATCACCACCCATTCGCCGGCGTTGATGGCGCCATGCTTGGCTTCCCACGCCTTGATGTGATCGACGGTGAGCAGGAAATCATGGTCTGCGGCGGCTTCCTTGGAGCAGTCGATGACATTGACCGGACCAATAAAGTTCTGCGCCGGAATGGTGTCGGTGGCGCCATCCGGATAATCCTTGCCGCTGATCCAGTGCTGCGGCGCGTCGAAATGCGTGCCCGAGTGTTCGCCGAGCTTCAGCCAGTTCCAGGCCCACCAGGGACCATTCTTGTCGTAACGGGAGATGTTATGGATCTCGACCTTCGGCGTGTCGACGGCAAGTTCCGGCGGCAGCTTGATCAGCGGCGTGTCAGGACCGAGCGGCGCCGACAGGTCGACCACCTTGATGGCGCCTGAAAGAAGCTGGCCGGCGACTTCGCCGAGGAGTTGTTGCGTGTCCATGGTCTCTGTTCCCTCTTGTCTGATGTGCTGAAGGCTCGTCTCGGCCCTTGATATCCTACTAGACGAAAACATATGCATCTGCAATTATCTTTAAGCATAAAGGAAATGGGTGCGGGGCGTGAGCGAGTTCGACGCCATCTTTGTCGGGGCGGGCCACAACAGTCTGGCTTGCGCCGCGCATCTGGCACTCAAAGGCTGGAAAACCGGGGTTTTCGAGGGCGGCGCAACGATCGGCGGCGCCGTCCAGACCCGCGAGTTCACGCTGCCGGGTTTTCGGCACGATTTCGGCGCGATGAATCTGAGCCTGTTCGCCGGCTCGGCCTTCCACCGGAAATATGCAAATGAATTGAACGCCCACGGGCTGGAATTCGCGCCGGTCGCCGACTGTTTCGCCAGCGCCTTCCCGGACGGACGCTGGTTCGGCGTCAGCAACGATCTGGAAAAGACGGCCGCGCGCATGGCTGCCTTCTCCGCCGCCGATGCCGCCACGTGGCGCAAGCTGGTCGCCGCCTTCCCGGAGGAAGCAGAGCATCTGTTTCGCCTCTTGGGATCACCGATGAGCGCCCGCGCCCTTGCCGGCACGGCGTGGAACCTTTGGCGCAAGAAGGGCCTTACCGGCGCGCTCGACACCGGGCGCCTGCTGCTTTCCTCGCCTCGCGCGTGGCTGGAGGAGACTTTCGAGTCGCCCCATGTGCGGGCGACGCTCGCCACCTGGGGCATGCATCTCGACTTTGCGCCCGACATCGCCGGCGGCGCCGTGTTCCCCTATCTGGAATCCATGGCCAACCAGAGCTTCGGCATGGTGCTGGGCAAGGGCGGCGCCGACACCATCATCCGTGCCTTGTCGGGCATGGTCGCGGGGGCCGGCGGCAAGATCTTCACCAACGCCGAGGTAGCCGAAATCACGGTTTCGGCCGGCAAGGCGACGGGTGTGCGGCTCGCGTCGGGTGAGACGCACACGGCCACCAGGGCGGTCATTGCCGGCGTTGCACCCAAGGCGTTGGCCGGCACGCTTTTGCCGAACGGTTCCGGCGACGCCGGCTTCGACACGGCGATGCAGAAATTCCGCCACGCGCCGGGCACCATGATGATCCATCTGGCGCTGGACGACCTGCCGGACTGGCGCGCCGGCGCCGAGTTGCGGCAGTTCGCCTATGTGCATCTGTCACCGTCGCTCGACGCCATGTCGCGCACCTATCAGCAGGCGATGGCGGGCGTGCTGCCGGACGAGCCGGTGCTGGTCGTCGGCCAACCAACCGCGGTCGATCCGCCGCGCGCGCCTCAAGGCAAGCATGTGCTGTGGGTGCAGGTGCGCATGCTGCCGGCAGAAATCCTTGGCGACGCCGCCGGCAAGATCACGCCCGCGCATTGGGATCAGGTTAAGGATCGCTATGCCGAGCGCGTGCTCGACATCGTCGAAACCTACGCGCCCGGCCTGCGAGCCAAGATCCTTGGCCAGGCCGTGTTCTCGCCCATCGACCTCGAGCGCGAGAACCCGAACCTCGTCGGCGGCGACCAGGTTTGTGGTAGCCACCACCTGGCACAGAATTTCCTGTTTCGCCCGGCACGCGGCTACGCCGGTTGGAACACGCCTGTGGCCAATCTGCATCTCACCGGTGCCGCCACATGGCCGGGCGCCGGCACGGGTGCCGCCTCGGGCTTCATGCTGGCGCAACAGCTTGGCGGGAGGTAGCAGCCGAAAGGCATTGGGGTGGAGCAAGGCAAGGTACGGTTGGCCAGGGAACCCACTGATCAAACAACGAAGCCGTGCACGGAAAACAGAAAAACCAACAAGGGGAACGACCATGACAATCAACAGACGCGAATTGCTCGGATACGGTGCCGCCGCACTCGGGGCGACGGCCATCGGCCTGCCGAAGATCGCCGGGGCGGCGGCCGGCGAACTGACCATCGCCTACAATGTCAACCTGCCGTCCTGGGATCCGACCACCGGACCTTCGGCGGTCAACCCGACCATCCAGGGCCTCTACCAGTCGGTGTTCGATCAGTTCATCCCGCAGAAGCCGGACCTGTCCTTCGCGCCGGGGCTGCTCACCGAGTGGGGCTGGAATGACGACCGCACCAAGATCATGATGACGGTGCGCGAGGGCGTAACCTGGCATGACGGCTCGCCGTTCACGCCCGAGGACGTGGTCTGGTCGTTGCAGCGGGCCGGCGATGAAAAGACCGGCAACCCGATCCAGTTCGTGTGGAAGAACGTCAACAACTTCAAGATCGAGGGCAACAAGATCACGGGCGATGTCGTGCAGTTCGACCCGGTCTACTTCAAGTGGATGTCGTTCCTCACGGGCTACATCATGCCGAAGGCCTATTACGAGAAGGTGGGCGCCGAAGGTTTCGAAAAGGCTCCGATCGGCACCGGCCCGTACATGGTCGAGAAGTTCGAACGCAACGCCTTCCTGCGGCTGAAGGCCAATCCGAAGTACTGGGGCGGCAAGCCGGCATTCGAGAACGTGACGATCAAATTCGTCACAGACGCGGCGAGCCGTGTCGCCGAAATCGAGTCCGGCTCCTCGCAGGTGACGCTCGAGATTCCCTATGAGGAGTATGACCGCCTGATCGCCAAGGACGGCCTTGCCGGCTCGATCAAGAATGTTTCCGACATCGGCATGATCTTCTTCAACGACGTCGAGGCGATGCTGGACAAGAACGTGCGCCAGGCAGCCGTCATGGCGGTCGACAAGGAGCTTCTGGTCAAGCGGCTGCTGCGCGGCTACGGCCAGCCGCTCGCCACGTTGGAAACGCCGGAATACGCGGCCTACGACGCGTCGATCAAGGTCGAGCACAATCCGGAAAAGGCCAAGCAATTGCTGGCCGCTTCCGGCTATTCGCCGGAAAAGCCGGTCAAGTTCACCATCCAGACGACCAAGGGCTTCAAGCCCAAGGACTACGAGATGATCCAGGCGATCGTCGGCATGTGGCGCAAGGTCGGCATCGAGGCCACCATTGAAGTCTACGAGATCGCCAAGCATTACGAATTGCGCGCCGCCGACAAGCTGGCGCCGGCGGCCTTCTACAACTGGGGCAACGCCATCGGCGACCCGACCACCTCGACCGGCTTTGCCATGTTTGGTCCGAGCCCGCACTCGGTGTGGGACAGCCAGGATCTGATCGACATGATCAACCCGCTGTGGGGTGAGAAGGACGAGGCCAAGCGCATCGCCGGCTGGAAGGCGGTGGACAAATACATCGCCGAGCAAGCCTATGTGCTGCCGCTGATGCAGTATGCGCAGCCGATCGTGCATGCCAAGGGCGTCAACGTCGTGCAGCATGTGTCCGGCGCGCTGTTGCCGGCCCTGATGACCCCGGCCTGATATCGGCCGGGCTTGCCGCGCGCCGTCCATAGCGACGGCGCGCATCTTCTTTCGGCATACGAGCCTCCGGGCTCCAGCAAAGATTTACATGCTCCTGCAACGATTCCTGATCCGTCTTTTGACGATGCTGATCACGCTGTTCGGCGTGGCCGTCGTCGTCTTCGTCGTGATCCGCATCGCTCCCGGCGATCCGATCGCCATGATGCTGCCGCCCGGCGCGACCGATGTCGACATCGCCCGGCTGCGGGCGCTCTACGGCCTCGACAAGACGATTGTCGAGCAGTTCTTCATCTGGCTGTCCGGCGTCGTCAAAGGCGATTTCGGCACCTCGATCTCGCTGCGGCAAGACGTGCTCGGGCTTGTCTTCAACCGGCTGCCGGCAACGCTGGAACTCGCCATCGTCGCGCTTATCATGGCGGTGGCGATCGGGGGGACGATGGCCATCCTCGGCGCCCGCGAACGAGGCACGGCGGTGGAAGCCGGCATCGACATCGCCAGCGGGGCGGCACTTTCCATTCCCGACTTCCTCTGGGGCCTGGTGCTGATCCTGCTGTTCGGGGTGCTGGTGCCGATCTTCGACATTTCCGGCCGGGTCTCGCCGCAACTCGACCTGCCCTTCGTCAGCCAGTTCTATCTGTTCGAAAGCTTGCTTCGGCTCCGCCTCGATCTCACATGGGATCTCCTGAAGCACATGCTTATGCCGGCAGTGGCGTTGGCATTGCCGCTGGCGGCGATCATCTCGCAGCTACTGAAACAATCGCTGAAGGAAGTGCTCGACCTCGACTATGTCGTGCTGGCGCGGGTGAAGGGTTTTTCGGAAACGCAGGTCATCCTGCGCGAGGCGCTGAAGAATGCCGCCCTGCCCACGCTGACGCTGGTCGGCGTGCAGTTCACCTTCCTGATCGGGGGCACGGTCATCGTCGAGCGGCTGTTTTCCTATGAGGGTCTCGGCAACATGGCGATCGACGCGGTCATCAACCGCGACCTGCCGCTGATCCAGGGCATCGTGCTGGTCTTCGCGCTGTTGTTCGTGCTGATCAATCTCGCGGTGGATATGATGTACGCCCTGCTCAATCCGAGGCTGCGCCATGGATGAGAGCCGCATCTCGAGACACGGCTCAAGCGCCAGGCTTTGGCTGGCCGGCGGCTGGCTGCTGCTGGTGCTGCTGGCGGCGATCCTGGCGCCGCTGGTCGCGCCGCGGGACCCGCTCGCGCAGGATCTTATGCTCGAACGTTTGCCGCCGTTCTGGCTCGATGGCGCGGAGCCCGGCTATTGGCTGGGCACCGACAGCCTCGGCCGGGATCTCTTGTCACGCCTGATCTTCGGCGGGCGCATCGCCTTCATCGTTGCGTTCGCCGCCGCCAGCGCCGCCTGCCTTGTCGGCTCGACCCTGGGCTTGATCGCCGGCTATTTCGGCGGCTGGGCCGACCGCATCATCTCGCGCATCGTCGATGTCTGGATGGCATTCCCGCCGGTGCTGTTCGCCATCCTTTTGGTTGCCGTGCTCGGCACGGGTTTGAGCTCTGTCATCCTGGCGATCGCGATCATCGACTGGACGCGTTTCTGCCGGGTCATCCGCGCCGAGGCGATGGGCCAGTCGCGCATGGACTATGTCGAGAACGCCCGCATCGCCGGCTATGGCCGCATCGGCATCATGCTGCGCGAAGTGCTGCCCAATGTGGTGCCATCGATCGTGGCGCTGCTGTCGCTGGAAATGGGCATCGCCGTCATCGTCGAGGCGATCCTGTCCTTCGTCAACCTGTCGATCTCGACCGACGACCCGACCTGGGGCGGCATCATCGCCGAGGGCCGGCTGTCGATCCACCAGGCCTGGTGGGTGCTGGTATTCCCGCTGATCACGCTGATCCTGACCGTGCTGTCGTTCAGCCAGTTCGGCGAGGCGCTGAAGACACGTTTCGATCCGGTGCTGCGATGAGCGCCTGTCTTGATATCAAGGAGTTGAGCGCCGTGCTGCCGAACGGCCAGCGCGTGCTGCGCTCGGTGTCGCTTGCCGTGCAGCCCGGCGAAGTGCGAGCACTGGTCGGTGAAAGCGGCGCCGGCAAGACGATGATCGGCAAGGCGGTACTTGGCGTCTTGCCGTCGAGCGTGCGCATCGTCGAGGGCGATATGCGGCTCGAGGGCGAAGACCTCGGCAAGCTCAACCCGAAGGCACGGCGCACGCTGATCGGCGCGCGCACCGCACTGATCCCGCAGGATCCGCTGACCGCGCTCAACCCGTCGCGCCGCATCGGCCCGCAAACGACCGACCGGCTGGTGCGCATCCTCGGCTGGAGCGGCGAGAGGGCCGAAACCCGCATCCGGCAATTGCTGGACGAGGTGCAGATCCGTGACCCCGACCGGGTACTGAAAAGCTACCCGCACGAGCTTTCCGGCGGCATGCGCCAGCGCGTGCTGATCGCCGCAGCCTTCGCCGCCGAGCCCCGGCTGATCGTCGCCGACGAGCCGACCACGGCGCTCGACGTCACCGTGCAGAAGCAGATCCTGCGGCTCATCGCTGCGTTGCAGCGCGAGCACGGCACGGCGATCCTGTTCGTCACCCACGACCTCGGCGTCGTCGCCAAGATCAGCCAGAAGGTCTCGGTGCTCTATGCCGGCAAGGTCGTGGAAGAGGCCGAAACAGCTGCCCTCTTCGCGGCACCGCAGCACCCCTACACACGGGCACTGATGGCGGCAACGCCGCGCTACACCGATCCCCTCGCCTCGCTAAAGCCGGTCGACGAGGCAGTGCTGGCCGGGCTTGCCACGGAGATTGCGGCCGCGGACCAGGCGTGGAGGCGACCGCATGGCTGAGCCGCTGTTTTCCGTGCGCGGTCTGAAAGTCGCGCTGCCCGACATGACCCGCAAGCCGCTGATCGGCCGCGCGCCGCTGGCGGAAATCCTAAAAGGCCTGGACTTCGACCTGCCCAAGGGATCGGTGACCGGCATCGTCGGCGAGTCCGGATCCGGCAAGTCGACGCTCGGCCGTGCCCTGGTACGACTGCTGGAGCCCAGCGCCGGCAGCATCAGCTTCGACGGCATAGACATCACGCATCTGCCGGAGGCGGAGTTGCGGCCGCTGCGCCGCGATCTGCAGATGATCTTCCAGGATCCTATGTCGTCGCTCAACCCGCGCCGCACCATTGCCAGCATCATTGCCGCGCCGCTGAAGCAGAACGGGCTTGCCGACAATCTCAGGGACCGCGTGGCCGAGGCCTTGCAGCGCGTCGGCCTGCCGCAGAGCTTCGCCGGCCGCTACCGCCACGAACTGTCGGGCGGCCAGCGCCAGCGCGTCGGCATAGCGCGCGCGCTGGCGCTGGCGCCGAAATTCGTGCTGGCCGACGAGATCGTCTCCGGCCTCGACGTCTCGACGCAGGCGCAGATCCTCACCCTTCTGGAGAAACTGGCGGAGGAGATGGGGCTGACGGTCGCCTTCATCAGCCACGATCTGTCGGTCATCCGGCGGCTGTGCCGGCAGGTCATCGTCATGCGCGAAGGCAGGATCGTCGAAGCGAGCGCGACGGACGCTCTCTTCGAAAATCCCCGACAGACCTACACGCGCGACCTGATCGCGGCCATCCCACTGCCCGAAATCGACGACGGCTGGCTGGATATTCCTTCCGCTGCCAAGGCTCCGACATGAATGCATACGCACGCCGAAAAGCGGGCTCGGATGTGCGACCGGCCAATGACAAAGCCCCGCCAAATGGAGGAGAAACTGACATGAAGACAATAATTCGAAATGCAGCACTCGCTGCCGCCATCCTCGGCAGCACCGGTATGGCGGCAGCAAGCTCGATCCCCGGCATGCGCGGGCACGACCACACCGGCATCACGGTTCCCGACATGAAGCAGGCGGTCGATTTCTTCACCGACGTGGTCGGCTGCAAGAAGGCAATGTCGTTCGGCCCGTTCGCCGACGACAAGGGCACCTTCATGCAGGATCTTCTCGGCGTCGATCCGAAGGCTGTCATCGAGCAGGTCACCATGGTTCGCTGCGGCACGGGGTCGAACATAGAGCTGTTCAAATACACCGCGCCGGACCAGAAGGACCTGACACCGAAGAACAGCGACATTGGCGGTTTTCACATCGCCTTCTATGTCGACGACGTCGCGGCGGCGAAAGCCTATCTCGAGGCCAAGGGCGTAAAGACCAGGTTGGGGCCGCTGCCGGTCAAGGAAGGACCCGCCGCCGGCCAGACCATCCTTTACTTCCAGGCGCCTTGGGGCTTGCAGCTGGAAGCGATCAGCTATCCCGACGGCATGGCTTACGAGAAGGGTGCCGAGACGGTGCTGTGGAGCCCGAAGAACCCGGAAAAGTGACCCCACGGGCCGCGCGCGGCGATGCGCGAGCGCGCGGCCCGCTATTTCGCATAATCGTTTCGATATAAAACTTTAAGCTTGAAATATCTTGGCCCCGGCGCGATACTGAAACCAAGCAAGCGAAGAGGAGATCGCACAGATGAAGGTTGCGGTTCTCGGCGGCGGACCAGCCGGCCTTTACTTCGCCATTTCGATGAAGCTGAGGGACGCCGCGCACGATGTGACGGTTTTCGAGCGTAATCGCGCCGACGACACGTTCGGCTGGGGCGTCGTTCTGTCAGCCGAAACGCTCGAGAATCTGGCCAGGAACGATCCGGTCAGCGCCGTCTGGATCAAGAAGCATTTTGCGTATTGGGACGACATCGCCGTGGTCCATGACGGCGTGCGCACTGTATCCTCAGGCCATGGCTTCTGCGGCATCGGCCGCAAGCGGCTCTTGATCCTGTTGCAACGGCGCGCACGCGAGCTCGGTGTCAGGCTGATGTTCGAGACCGACATCGCCGATCCCCGGCCCTATATGGAGACGCATGACCTGGTCGTCGCCGCAGACGGGCTGAATTCCAGGGCGCGCAACAGCTTCGTCGACATCTTCAAGCCCGACATCGACACGCGCAAATGCAAGTTCGTGTGGCTCGGCACCCACCAGAAATTCGACGACGCCTTCACCTTCATCTTCGAAAAGACCGAGCATGGCTGGGTGTGGGCGCACGCCTACCAGTTCGACAGCGACACCGCGACCTTCATCGTCGAGTGCAGCGAACAGACCTGGGCCGCCTTCGGCTTCGGCGCCATGACGCAGCAGGAATCCATCGCCGTCTGCGAGCGCATCTTCGAAAAGCATCTTGGCGGCCACAAGCTGATGACCAATGCCAACCACATCAGGGGTTCGGCCTGGATCAATTTCCCGCGCGTGCTGTGCGAGCGCTGGTCGTCTGAGAATCTGGCGCTGATGGGCGACGCGGCGGCTTCAGCGCATTTCTCGATCGGCTCCGGCACCAAGCTGGCGCTGGAAAGCGCGGTTGCGCTGGCCGAGTATGTCGAAACCGAACCGGACCTCGACGCCGCCTTCCGCAAATATGAGGATGCGCGCCGCACCGAGGTGCTGAAGCTGCAGTCGGCGGCACGCAATTCGCTCGAATGGTTCGAGGAAGTCGAGCGCTATCTCGGCCTCGATCCGGTGCAGTTCAACTATTCGCTGCTGACCCGTTCGCAGCGCATCAGCCACGAAAACCTACGGCTGCGCGACGCGGAGTGGCTTGAAAGCGCGGAGGAATGGTTCCAGCGCCAGGCGGGCGCCGGCGCCAACAGGCTGCGCCGCGCGCCAATGTTCGCGCCCTTCAAGCTGCGCGACATGCGGCTCAGCAACCGCGTGGTCGTCTCGCCGATGGCGCAGTACAAGGCCGTCGACGGCTGCCCGACGGACTGGCATTTCACGCACTATGCCGAGCGTGCCAAGGGCGGCGCCGGGCTCATCTATATCGAGATGACCTGCGTCAGCCCCGAAGGGCGGATCACGCCCGGCTGCCCGGGCTTCTATGCGCCCGAACATGAGGCGGCGTGGAAACGGCTGGTCGATTTCGTCCATACCGAGACCGAGGCGAAGATCTGCGCACAGATCGGCCATTCCGGCGCCAAGGGTTCGACCCAGGTTGGGTGGGAAGGCACGGACGTGCCGCTCGCCTCGGGTAACTGGCCAGTCATGGCGGCATCGGCGGTCGCTTGGTCGCCGCAGAATCAGGTGCCGAAGGCGATGGACCGCGCCGACATGGACAGAGTGCGCGACGAGTTCGTGGCTTCGGCTGAGATGGCCGACCGCTGCGGCTTCGACATGCTCGAGATCCACGCCGCGCACGGCTATCTCCTGTCGTCCTTCATCACGCCGGTCACCAACCGGCGCACGGATGCGTATGGCGGTTCGCTGGAAAACCGCATGCGATATCCCCTTGAAATCTTTCGCGCCGTACGCGCCGCCTGGCCGGCGCAGAAGCCGATCTCAATGCGCATTTCGGCCAATGACTGGGTCGGCATCGAAGGCGTAACACCCGCCGACGCCGTCGAGATCGCGCGGCTGTTGCATGAGGCCGGCGTCGACATTTGCGACGTCTCGGCAGGACAAACTTCGGTGCTGGCAAAGCCGGTCTATGGCCGCATGTTCCAGACGCCGTTTTCCGACCGCATCCGCAACGAGGTCGGCATGGCGACGATGGCGGTCGGCAACATCTATGAGCCGGACCATGTCAATTCGATCCTGATGGCCGGCCGCGCCGACCTGGTGGCGCTGGCACGGCCGCATCTCGCCGATCCCTACTGGACGCTGCATGCGGCGGTGGCGCTCGGCGACCGTGGCGTGAAATGGCCGGATCCTTATCTGCCGGGGCGCGACCAGATCTACCGACTGGCCGAACGCGACGCCGCAGCGGGGCTGAAAGTATGACGGCCGCCGCGATGATCGCCGGCAGCCATGCCCTTGTCACCGGCGGCGGGTCTGGTGTCGGCCGAGCGATCGCTCTGGCGCTGGCTGGTGCCGGCATGGACGTCACGATTTGCGGCCGGCGCGAGGCGGAGCTGGCCAAGGTAGCTGGCGAAAGCAAAGGCATTTTCGCCATCACTGCCGATGTCACCAGTGAGGCGGCGATGGCATCGCTTTACGAGACGGCGGAGGCCGCGCGTGGGCCGTTCGACATCGTCGTCGCCAATGCCGGCATTGCGGGCAGCACGCCGGCGCACAGGACCACGCTGGCCGACTGGCAGCGCACGCTCGATGTCAACCTGACCGGCGCCTTTCTGACGGTGAAGCCAGCGCTCGCCGGCATGGCCGCGCGCAAGGCAGGCCGCATCGTCTTCATCGCGTCTACCGCCGGACTGAAGGGCTACGCGTATGTCGCGCCTTACGTGGCGGCCAAGCATGGCGTCGTCGGTCTGATGAGGGCGCTGGCCGCCGAGACGGCGAAATCCGGCGTGACCGTCAATGCGGTGTGCCCGGGGTTTGTCGAGACGGACATGCTGGACGAGTCCATTGAGCGGATCGTGGAAAAAACCGGCCGCTCGACTGAACAGGCGCGGGCGAGCCTTGCCGCGACCAATCCGCAAGGCCGCTTCATCCGGCCGCAGGAAATTGCCGCTGCCGTGCTGTGGCTCTGCGGCGATGCGGCAGCGTCGATCACCGGACAGGCAATTTCGATCTCAGGAGGCGAAACATGGTAGCCGGCCCCCTGCCCGCGCCGTCGGGACCCGGCAAGGACCGCTTGCGGCTGTGGATCAGGCTGCTGCGCGCCTCGCGCACGATCGAGGCCGAACTGCGCGAGCGCCTGAAGAAGGAGTTCAACACGACGCTGCCGCGCTTCGACGTGATGGCCGCGCTCTATCGCGCGCCCGAAGGCATGCTGATGAGCGATCTGTCGCGTTTCCTGCTGGTGTCCAACGGCAATGTCACGGGCATCGTCGATCGGCTCGTATCCGAGGGGCTGGTCGCCCGCGCCCGGCGCAATGGCGACCGCCGTACCTCGATGGTGCGGCTGACGGATGAAGGCTCCAAATCCTTCGCCGTCATCGCTGCCGCACACGAGGGCTGGGTCGGCGAATTGCTGGGCAAGGTCAGCGAGGACGAGGCACGCCGTCTGACCGGCATGCTGACCTCGTTCCGCAGCAACTGGGAGGGACGCGAATGAGCAAGATGGCCGGCTTCAAGCCGAAGCATTTCCTCTGGCAGGTCGAAGGCCGGATCGCCAAGGTCCGGCTCGACCGGCCGGAGCGCAAGAACCCGCTGACCTTCGACAGCTATGCGGAACTGCGCGATACATTCCGCGACCTCGTCTATGCCGACGATGTCGATGCCGTGGTGTTCCTGTCCAATGGCGGGAATTTCTGCTCCGGCGGCGATGTCCACGATATTATCGGCCCGCTGGTCAAGATGGACATGAAGCAGCTCCTGGCCTTCACCCGCATGACCGGCGACTTCGTCAAGGCGATGCTGAACTGCGGCAAGCCGATCATCGCGGCGGTCGACGGCGTGGCGGTCGGCGCCGGCGCCATCATCGCCATGAGCTCCGACATCCGCATCGCCACGCCGGACGCCAAGACGGCATTCCTGTTCACCCGCGTCGGTCTTGCCGGCTGCGACATGGGAGCCTGCGCTATCCTGCCGCGCATCATCGGCCAGGGCCGCGCCGCCGAACTGCTCTACACCGGCCGCAACATGACGGCTGCCGAAGGCGAGCGCTGGGGGTTCTACAACAGGTTGGTCGATGCCGCATCGCTCGAGGCCGACGCGCTCGACATGGCGGCGCGCATCGTCTCCGGCCCGACCTTCGCCCACGGCATTACCAAGACGCAGTTGAACCAGGAATGGTCGATGGGCCTTGACCAGGCGATCGAGGCGGAAGCTCAGGCGCAAGCGATCTGCATGCAGACGCGCGATTTCGAGCGGGCGTACAAGGCGTTCGTTGCCAAGGAAAAGCCGGTGTTCGAGGGGAATTGAGGATGAGCGGGTTGATGGAGACGTTGGCGGGACAGCGCCCCCCTCTGGCCTGCCGGCCATCTCCCCCTCTAGGGGGGAGATTGGCAGCTTCGGCGGCGGCAGCCATCCTGCGGCGCAGGCGATTCGCGAAAGCCGAGATGAGGATCGATCTCCCCCTTAGAGGGGGAGATGTCCGGCAGGACAGAGGGGGGCGCCGTAGAGCACGGACTCTGGAGAATAGCGGAGGCAGAAATGCCTGACCGCTCCTTCCTCGACTGGCCCTTCTTCGAAGACCGTCATCGCGAACTGGCCGAGCACCTCGAAGCATGGTGCGCGAAGAACCTACCCGTCGATCACCATGACGTCGACGCCGCCTGCCGCGAGCTGGTGCAAAAACTCGGCCGGGACGGCTGGCTGAAACCGACGGCGCTCGACACCGACAATCCGGGACCGCTCGACGTGCGCACCTTGTGCATCACGCGCGAGACGCTGGCGCGGCATGACGGGCTCGCGGATTTCGCCTTCGCCATGCAAGGGCTCGGCACCGGAGCGCTCAGCCTGTTCGGCACGCCGCAGCAGCAGCAATGGCTTTTGAAGACGCGCGCCGGCAAGGTCATTTCCGCCTTTGCGCTGTCGGAGCCGCGCTCGGGATCGGATGTCGCCAATATGGAGATGACAGCGACCCGCGATGGTGACGGCTATGTCCTGTCGGGCGAAAAGACCTGGATCTCCAATGGCGGCATCGCCGATCTCTATGTCGTCTTTGCCCGCACAGGCGAGGCACCCGCCGCCAAGGGGCTATCAGCCTTCATCGTGCCCGGGGACAGCAAGGGCCTCGGCATCGCGGAGCGCCTGGAAGTTATAGCGCCGCATCCGCTGGCACGACTGTCTTTCGATCAGGTCCGCCTGCCCGCCTCGGCGCTGATCGGCAAACCGGGCGACGGCTTTCGCATCGCCATGTCGGTGCTCGACGTGTTCCGCTCGACCGTCGGCGCGGCGGCACTCGGCTTTGCTCGCCGCGCACTCGATGAAAGCATCAAGCGGGTGGCCGAACGCAAGCTGTTCGGCGCGCCGATGGCCGAGCTGCAGATGGTGCAGGGCCATATCGCCGACATGGCGCTCGACGTCGATGCCGCGGCGCTTTTGGTCTACCGCGCCGCCTGGACCAAGGACATGGGCGCGGCGCGGGTGACGCGCGAGGCGGCGATGGCCAAACTGTTCGCCACGGACAAGGCGCAAGAGGTGATCGATAAAGCGGTGCAACTGCATGGCGGCGACGGCGTCCGCAAGGGTCATATCGTCGAAGGCCTGTATCGCGAGATCCGCGCGCTGCGCATCTATGAGGGTGCTTCCGACGTGCAGAAGGTGGTGATCGCGCGACAGGTGATGGGGGCGGCCTGACTCCGGTCACGTCAAGGTTTGGACGGTTTCGAACGCGGATATTGCGGAGAGTTTGAAATGCACGAGATTCTGCAGCCGGATGGCTGGGCCAAGCCGGTCGGTTACTCCAATGGCGTAGCGGCTCGCGGGCGGCTTGTCTTCGTCGGCGGACAGGTCGGCTGGAATGGGCAGTGCCAGTTCGAGACCGACGATTTCGTCGGCCAGGTGCGGCAGACGCTTCAAAATATCGTCGCGGTGCTGGCGGAGGCCGGAGCTGAGCCGCGGCACATCACGTCAATGACGTGGTATTTCACCGATAAGAGCGAATATCTGGCCAATCTCAGGGGTATAGGCGAGGCCTATCGCAAGGTGATCGGCCGGCATTTCCCGGCGATGGCCGCGATGCAGGTGATGGCACTGGTCGAGGACCGAGCCAAGGTGGAGATCCAGGCCACCGCGGTTATTCCGGAATAATCGGCCGTCGCTTCGTCATCCTGGGTGCAGCAAGGAGCGTAGCGATACGGCGCAGACCCCAGGATGAGAAATCAGGAAGGCATCGGCCAGACTATTTTCCGAAGGCCGGCCCGCTCCAGCAGCGGCAGCACGTGATCGCAGAAATAGGGGAGTTCCTGCGTGTAGTTGACGAAGGACAGCGCAATGCCCTGGTAGCCATGCCCGGCAATGGCGACCATATCGGCGGCGATCGTTTCGGGCGTTCCGACCAAGGGATAGGTGCCGGCGCCGCCGGCGAAACGCTGGCGGTAGCGGTCATAGGCATACGGATCGTGCGACCGCGAGAACTCCTTCTTGCCGGCCATATGGGCATCGACCGCCTCACGGTCGGCCAGATCGACGGCATAGCGCGTGTAATAGGCCTGCGCCTCCTCCATCGTCGGCCGGCAGACGACATGCGCCACGGTGTAGACGCCGACCTCGCGGCCAGCCTTGTCGGCCCGCTCGCTGATATCGGCGACATGTTTGCCGGCATCGGCCATCTCGGAAAAGGTGGTGAACAGATAGTCACATCTGGCGGCAGCGAAATCGCGGCCCGGACCGCCGAAAGCCGCGTTCATCGTCACCGGTCGCGGAACTTGCAGGCTGGCCGGCCGGCTCACGGCTTCCTTGAGACGATAATAAGTGCCCTCATAGTCGAGAGGTTCAGCCGACGCATACAGCCTTTCCAGAATTTCGATCCATTCGGCGGCCTGATCATACCCCTTCTCGACCAGCGGCGTGCCGAACATGCCGAATTCCTTCGGGTTCCAGCCGCAGACGATGTTGAGGCCGGCGCGGCCCTGGCTGATATGGTCGACCGTCGCCAGCGCCTTGGCGGCGTAGAGCGGATGCACGAGCGGCACATGCACGGTCATGAACAGCCCGATCTGCTCGGTGGCCACACTGAGCGCCGCCGCCCAGGTGAAGGTCTCGAACGACCATTCGCGCACCCTGTTGCGGCCACCAAAGCCGCGCCAGCGCGCGATCGGCAGCAGGAATTCCAGCCCCGCCCGGTCGGCGATCTGCGCCGCCGTCAGATTGTCGTGCCAGCTTGCCGTCCAGCGTTCAGGCACATCCGATATGGCAAGGCCGCCGTCGGCATTGGTGGAGAAGACGCCGAGCTTCAGTCTGTTTGGGCCGTGCAGGGGGGGCGCTTTGATCATGTCCGGAACTCGCGGCGGGAGATCGACACGCTAGGCCCGCGCGAAAATATTTCAAGCCTGAAATAGCTTCGCCTCGCGGCTGTTTGCGGATATGAATTCCGGCACGACAACAAAGGGATGGAGCGATGAGCGGGTTTCGCCACAAATGCATCGGCAGGGAAAGCCTCGTCGGTTCCTTTGCCGCCATTCCGCATCCCGTTGCGGTCGAGGTGATGGCCCAGTCCGGTCTCGATTTCCTCTGCATCGATTGGGAACATGCCCAGATTTCGCGCGACATGATCGAGGCGATGGTGCGCGCGGCCGACATCCATCGCGTGCCGGCCATTGTGCGCGTGCCCGGCCATGCACCGGAAGCGATCGCCGCGGCATTGGACAGCGGCGCGCAAGGCGTGCTCGTCCCGCGCGTCTCGACCGCCGCCCAGGCGCAGGCGGCGGTGAAGGCCTCGCGTTATCCGCCGACCGGCGAGCGCGGCGTCGGGCCCGGACGGGCCGCCGGCTATGGCTACCGCATCTCCGAATATCTCGCTCAAGCCAATGACAGCATCGTCGTGGCGGTTCAGGTCGAGACATCGGAAGGGCTGGCCAATATCGAGGCGATCACCGCCGTCGAGGGCGTCGACGTGATCTTCGTCGGGCCCGGCGATCTCTCCGTATCGATCGATGCGATCGGCCCCAAAGGCGCCGACAAACTCGCGCAAGCGATCCACAGGATCATCGATGCGACAATCGCGCATGGCAGGACATCCGGGATCTTCTGCGCGAAGCCGCAAGATGTCGCCCGATGGGCAGCACTCGGCGCCAGTTTCTTCATCCTGGCCAGCGACACGATGCTTCTGGGGGCTGGCGCTGCTGCCGGCAAAGCCGGCGCGGATGCCGAACTGGGCAGGAGCGGCCGCTAGCGCTATCGAAAGGTATGCCAGGCGCCGCCGCTGCCAACTTTTTAAGCTTAAAACTTTTGCCTTGAAAACTGCCGCGGTTTGGATAAGCATTCCTCGATCGATGGCGACTGCCGTTCCGGACGGGCTTGCCGGACATCCATCGTGGTGCATCGGGTGGGATCAAAGGGTTTCAGTCCTTGTCGTTCATGCTGCCCCCAGTCATCCTCCAGCACGCGCCATGCGTGCGAGGGCGTGCGCGCGCCAGATCCGCGATCCGCATACCGAGAGCATCGCCAACCTTGCCTTCCCGCCGATGTGCGTCTGCCGCGACCGGACAGCGCCCGACCGTATGGCAGCGAGCATGAATTGACGCCCCGCTGGGAGGTGGGGCGGCAAGAAACCGTGCGGGCATCAGCCCGCCCGATCAACAACCAGAGGGAACACCCCAGAGGGACCAACAATGAGCCTGACCCGTCGCAATCTCATCCTTCTCGCGGCCGCCATCGGCATCGCCGCCGGACCGGCAACCGCCTATGCCGCCGATGTGCTCAATGTCGGCGCCTACCCGACCAACCCGCCCTTCGAGTACAAGAACGAGAGCGGCACTTTCGAGGGCTTTGAAGTCGACATCGTCAACGAAGCGGCAAAGCGCGTCGGCATGACCACCGACATCGCCGATCTCGGCTTCCAGGCGCTGTTCGCCGCCACCACCTCGAAGCGCATCGATGTCGCCATCTCGTCGATCACCATCACGCCGGAGCGGCTGAAGTCGCAGTCGTTCACGCAGCCTTACTATGATTCCGACATGGGCATCGCCACCAAGACCGACAGCCCGATCAAGGCCGAGGCCGACCTCAAGGGCAAGATCGTCGGCGTGCTGTCCGGCTCGACCGGCGAGACCTGGGTCAAGGCGCATCAGGAGGCCGATGGCCTCAGCGATGTTAAGGGCTATGACACACAGCAGAACCTTTTGCTCGACCTCAGCGCCGGGCGCATCGACGCGGCTGTCAGCGACATTCCGGGCATGCAGTACTCCTTCACCAAGATGAAGGATCTCACCGTCAAGGAACGCATCAAGACCGGCGAACAGTACGGGCTGATGATGACCAAGGACCACCCGCTGCTCGGCAAGCTCAACGACGCGCTGACGGCAATGAAGAAGGACGGTACGCTGGCCGCGATCCACAAGAAGTGGTTCGGCAGCGACGCGCCCGCCGATTCCTCGACCGCCAAGGAAATGCCGGTGCCGAAGGCCTGAGCGGCGGCCGCCAAGGAGAACGTGCCGGCTCGAAAGGCCGGCACGTTCCGTTTGATACATAGTCTCCCGGAACCAGCGCGGCGCGGCAAAACCGCTTTCGCTGTTCCGGACCTCTGCTCCGGCGTCAAGGGACGCCAAACGGTTCGGGAAAGCCTCCCATGTCGCTGCTCGATACCTTCTTCAACGCCGACGTCATCGCGTCCAGTCTGCCGGCGCTGCTGCGCGGCTTTCTCAACACGCTGCTGCTCGGCCTGCTCAGCATCGGCATCGGCATCCCCATCGGCCTGGTGATCAGCCTGTTGCGGCTTTATGCGCCGAAGCCGCTCAGATGGCTGGCGGTCGGCTACACCGACATCTTCCGCGCGCTGCCGGTGCTGGTGGTGCTGATCCTGATCTATTATGCCCTGCCCTTCCTCGGCATCCGCCTGTCGTCCTGGGCTTCCGCCGTGACGGCCTTCGCCATCATCATGTCGGCCTATTCGGCGGAAGTGTTCCGCTCCGGCATCGAAAGCATTCCGCGCGGCCAGTTCGAGGCGTCGCAGGCGCTCGGCCTGCCGTTCCTTTTGACCTTGCGCAAGGTGGTGCTGCCGCAGGCGGTGCGCGTGGTCATCCCGCCGATGACCAGCAACTGCGTCTCGATGTTCAAGGACACCTCGCTCGCCTCCACCGTGGCGCTGCCGGAACTCCTGAAGGAAGCGACCAATGCGCAGTCGCTCTACGCCAACCCCTCGCCGCTGATCGGCGCAGCCCTGGTCTATCTCATCTTCCTGTGGCCGATGGTTCGCCTCGTCAGCCTGCTTGAAGACCGTTTCAAGACCGAGAAGACGCGCTGACCGCGCCTACAATTTCCCCTCTACCGAGCACTTCGCAGGAGACGACCATGAACAAGCATCAAGCCGCCAATGCGACCGGCACTTCCGGCGCGTTCCCTGTTGAAAGAATCCGGGCGATGTTCCCGGCCTTGCAGCGGGCAGGCGACTTCATCTTCCTGGACAACGCCGCCGGCGCGCAGATTCCGCAGAGCGTGCTCGATGCGGTGACCAACCATCTGGTTTCGCACAATGTGCAGCGCGGCGGCCGTTATGGGCGCAGCGTCACCGTTGACCAATCGGTCGCCGATGCGCGGACAAGCGTGGCACTGCTGATCAATGCCTACAGTCCATCCGAGATCTGCTTCGGCATGAACGCCACCTCGTTCATCCGCCTGGTCAGCCTCGGCATCGGCCAGATGCTTGGAGAGCGCGACGAGATCGTCGTCACCGACATGGACCACGACGCCAACATCGCGACATGGCTGGCGCTCGAATCCGCCGGCGCCAAGTTCAAGTGGTGGCGCATGCGCGAGGACGGCAATTTGCATGTCGACGATTTGCGCCCGCTGGTTTCAGAACGCACCCGGCTTGTCGCCTGCACGGTGACGGCGCATTCCATCGGCTCGATCGTCGACGTGGCTTCAGTGGCGGGGATTGCCCACGCCGCCGGCGCCGAAGTGTTCCTCGACTGCGTGCATTACGGGCCGCATGGGCTGATCGACGTGCAAGCATGGGATTGCGACTATCTCGTCTGTTCCGGCTACAAGAATTTCTCGCCGCATATGGGTTTCCTGTGGGGCCGCTTCGAAACGCTGAAGCGACTGCCGACCTTCCGTGAGGACTTCATCCCCGACGAGCCGCCCTACAAGGTCGAGGCCGGCACCTTCATTTACGAGAACGTGTCGGGCATGGATGCGGCCGTGCAGTATCTCGAGCTCATCGGCCGCAATCTTGCTCCGTCCAACAACCGCTCGCGGCGCGAAAACATCGTCGCCGGCATGGGCGCCATCCGCGACTACGAGCTGGTGCTGGCGCGCGAGATGCTGGCTGTGCTGAAGAGCTGCGGGGCAACAATCTACGGCGTTTCCGAGGAGGCCCGGATCAACGAACGCGTGCCGACCTTCTGTTTCAACATCGGCAAATTGTCGCCGCAGCGGATCGTCGAGGAAATGGCCGAGATGCAGATCGGCATTCGCGACGGCCACATGTACGCCCCGCGCCTGATGAAGCGCCTCAACCTGTCGATGGACAGCGGCGCCATCCGCGCCTCGCTGGTGCACTACAATACGGTCGAGGAAGTCAGGCGTTTCGGTGAAGCGCTGCGGGCTGTCATCGCGAAGCTGTCGTAGCGCTCGACCCTTTTCGCGAGAGAAACCGGAGGCGTGACTGCCTCCGTTTCGTCATCCACGGGCGGAGCAAGGAGCGGAGCGACGCGGCGCAGACCCGAGGATTCATGCCGTGATATGCGAGCGTTACCACGGTGCACAACCTGCTCCGCAGCGCTTTTCGGCTGAGATAACGGCATGGATCCTAGGATCTCCGCACCGCGTTGCGGCGCTCCGCCCTAGGATGACGAATTGGAGTCACGCCGCTTTCTTCTTCGCCAGCCTCGCCTTGATGCTGGCGACATCGGCGCGCGGCGTGGCGGCGAACAGCGTCCTGGTGTAGCTGTGCTTGGGGTCTGAAAAGACCTCGTCGCGCGAGCCGTATTCGACCGCCTCGCCGAAATACATCACCATCACGTCGTCGGCGATGTAGCGCACCACGGAGAGATCGTGGCTGATGAAGACATAGGTCAGCTGGAATTCGTCCTGCAGGTCGGCGAGCAGGTTGAGCACCTGTGCCTGCACCGAAAGATCGAGCGCCGAGACCGGCTCGTCCAGCACCAGAAGGCTCGGGTTCAGCATCAGCGCACGGGCGATGGCGATGCGCTGGCGCTGGCCGCCCGAGAACATGTGGGGATAGCGGTTGTAGTGCTCGTGACCGAGGCCGACCTTCTTCAGCATCTTCATGGCGAGGTCGCGCCGCTCGGCGGCCGTCTTGTCGGTGTTGATCAGCAGCGGCTCGCCCAGCACGTCGCCGATCTTCTGGCGCGGGTTGAGCGATCCGTAGGGGTTCTGGAAGACGATCTGCACCTTGCGGCGCATCTCCCTGGTCAATCCGCCCCTGGCGATGTCGACCTTGTTGCCGTCGATGAACAGTTCGCCCGATGTCGCCGGATCGATGAGCGTGATGATGCGGGCGAGCGTGGACTTGCCGCAGCCGCTTTCGCCGACGATGGCGAGCGTCTTGCCCTTGTCCACGGTGAACGAGACGCCCTTGACCGCGTGCACCGTGCGCGGCCCGCTGAACAGGCCGCCGCCGATATGGTAGTCGCGAACGATGTTCTTGCCTTCGAGGACGGTGGTGCTCATGCGGAGGCTCCCGCGGCCGAGGGCGCCGGCTCGAACAGCATGTCGGAAACGGTCGGCAGCCGGTCGCCGACCGCGTTCTCCGGCAGCGCCGACAGCAGCGCGCGCGTGTAGTTGCTTTTCGGGCTCTCGAACAGCGACAGCACGTCGGCCTCTTCCATCTTGCGGCCCTTGTACTGAACGATGACGCGGTCGGCTGTCTCGGCCACCACGCCCATATTGTGGGTGATCATGATCAGGCCCATGCCGTATTTGGCCTGCAGCGAAACCAGGAGATCAAGGATCTGCTTCTGGATGGTGACATCGAGCGCGGTGGTCGGCTCGTCCGCGATCAAGAGCTTCGGATTGCAGGCGATGGCGATGGCGATCATGACGCGCTGGCACTGGCCGCCCGACATCTGGTGCGGAAACGAGCTCAGCCGTTCTTCCGGATCGGCAATGCCGACGAGCTTCATCAATTCGATGGCGCGCGCGCGGCGCTGGGCGCGGTCCATGCCCATATGGAAGCGCAGCACCTCCTCGATCTGGAAGCCGACGGTGAAGCACGGGTTGAGGCTGGCGATCGGCTCCTGGAAGATCATGGAGATATCCTTGCCGACGATCTTGCGCCGCTCGGACGGGCTGAGCTTCAGCAGATCGACGCCGTCGAAGGCCATGCGGTCGGCCTTGACGGTCGCGGTGTTGGGCAGCAGCCCCATCACCGCCAGCATCGCCACCGATTTGCCGGAACCGGATTCGCCGACGATCGCCAGCACTTCGCGCGGCTCGATCGACAGGTCGATGCCCTGCACGGCCATGAACGGACCGGCGGCGGTGTCGAAGGAAACGGTGAGGTTCTTGATCTCGAGCAGGGACATGCTCACGACCTCTTCAGCTTGGGGTCGAGCGCGTCGCGCAGGCCGTCGCCGATCAGGTTGATGGCAAAGACGGTGATCAGGATGGCAAGGCCGGGGAAGGTCACCACCCACCAGGCGCGCAGGATGAACTCGCGCGCCTCGGCCAGCATCGTGCCCCATTCCGGCGTCGGCGGCTGCGCGCCCATGCCGAGGAAGCCGAGGGCGGCGGCTTCGAGGATGGCGTTGGAGAAGGACAGCGTCGCCTGCACGATCAGCGGCGCGATGCAGTTGGGCAGGATGGTGACCAGCATCAGCCTGAGATGGCTTGCGCCCGCGACCTTGGCCGAGATGACATATTCGCGGTTCTTCTCCGCCATCACGGCGGCGCGGGTGAGCCGGGCGAAGTGCGGCTGCAGCACGAAGGCAATGGCGATCATGGCGTTGACCAGCCCAGGTCCGAGAACGGCGACCAGCACCAGCGCCAGCAGCAGCGACGGGAAGGCCAGGATGATGTCCATGATGCGCATGATGAGCGTATCCACCCAGCCGCGGCAGTAGCCGGCGAGCAGGCCGAGGATGACGCCGGAGATCAGCGCCGTGGTGACGACGACGAAGCCGATGGCGAGCGAGAAGCGCGAGCCGTAGATCAGGCGCGAGAGAATGTCGCGGCCGACGGCGTCGGTACCGAGCAGGAACTGGGCGCTGCCGCCCGCCTGCCAGGCCGGCGGCGTCAGGAAGAAGTCGCGGAACTGGTCGTCCGGCGAATGCGGGGCGAGCAGCGGCGCGAAGACCGCGATCAGGATCAGCAGCGCGAAGACGAAGAGGCCGATCACCGCGCCCTTGTTGATCGAGAAATAGTGCCAGAACTCGGCGAACATCTGCAGCCGGGCGTCCTGCGGCCTGACGACGGTCGCGGCTTCGATTGTGGCAGGGCCTTCGTTGGTCATGTCAATTCGCCCGGATACGCGGGTTGATGACGGCATAGAGCACGTCGACGATGAGGTTCACCGACATGACGATGAGCGCGATCAAAAGCAACCCGCCTTGCACGGTGAAATAGTCGCGCTTGGAAATAGCGTCGATCATCCATTTGCCGATGCCTGGCCACGAAAAAATGCTCTCGGTCAGGATGGCGCCGGTCAGGAGCGTGCCGACCTGCAGGCCAATGGTGGTGACGACCGGGATCAGCGCATTGCGGAAAGCGTGCAGCCCGATGACGCGGCGAGGCGCCAGGCCCTTGGCGCGCGCGGTGCGCACATAGTCCTCGCCGAGGACCTCGAGCATGGCCGACCGCGTCTGCCTGGCGATGACGGCAAGCGGAATGGTGCCGAGCACGATGGTGGGCAGGACGAGGTGCGACAGGGCCGAGCGGAATGCACCCTTCTGTCCGGAGATCAGGGAATCGATGGTCATGAAGCCGGTTACCGGCTTGAAGAAATAGAGAAGGTCGATGCGGCCGGAAACCGGCGTCCAGTGCAGCATGCCGGAGAACACGATGATCAGCAGCAGCCCCCACCAGAAGATCGGCATGGAATAGCCTGCCAGCGCCGTTCCCATGGTCAATTGGTCGAACCAGGAGCCGCGGCGGATCGCGGCGAAGATGCCGAAGGCGACGCCGATGACGATGGCGAAGATCATGGCGAAGATGGCGAGTTCGACCGTCGCCGGGAACCGCACCAGGAAATCCTTGAGCACCGGCGTCTTGGTGGAAAACGAGGTGCCGAAATCACCGCTGAGGATATTGGCCAGATAGGTCAGGTACTGTCGCCAGATCGGCAGGTCGAAGCCGAACTGGTGCATCAGCGCAGCGTGACGTTCGGGCGACAGGCCGCGTTCGCCCGCGAGCACCAGCACCGGATCACCGGGCAGGATGCGCACGAAGCCGAAGGCGAGGATGGTTATCCCGATGAAGGTCGGGACGATGAGGGCGAGCTTGCCGAGGATATAACGCAGCATGGCGGGCGAGGTGGGACGGCGCTGTGGCGCCGCCCCGTTTCGCGAACCTTATTCGGCGATATCGACGCCGTCGAAGCGATGGATGCCGAGCGGATCCATCGCAAAGCCGGAGACGGTCTTCTGCATCGGCATGAACACCTTGGAGTGTGCGAGCGTCGCCCACGGTGCCTGTTCCTTGAAGATGACCTGCGCCTGTTCATAGAGCTTGGTGCGCTCGGCCTGGTCGGAAACCGTCTTGGCCTTGTTGATGAGCGCATCGAAGTCCTTGTTGCACCATTCCGCGCGGTTGTTCGAACCGACGGAAGCGCAGCTCAGGAGCACACCGAGGAAGTTGTCCGGATCGCCATTGTCACCGGTCCAGCCGACGATGACGGCGCCGTCGTGATCGACCGCCGAAGCGCGCTTGAGGTATTCACCCCAATCGTAGCTGACGATGTTGACGGTGACGCCGACCTTGGCGAAGTCGGCCTGGATCAGCTCGGCGGTGCGGCGCGCGTTCGGCATGTAGGGGCGCGACACAGGCATGGCCCAGACATTCATCTTGAGGTCCTTGACGCCGGCCTCTTCGAGCATCTTCTTGGCCGCATCCGGATCGTACGGATCGTCCTTCACGTCCTTGTTGTAGGACCACATGGTCGGCGGGATCGGGTTGACGGCCACCTGGCCGGCGCCCTGGAAGACCGCGTCGATGATAGCCTTCTTGTTGATGGCCATGTTGAGCGCCTTGCGCACGCGCACGTCGTCGAACGGCTTCTGCTGGGTGTTGTACATCAGCGCACCGACATTGAGGCCTTCCTGCTCGTCGACCTTCAGGTTCGGATCGGCCTGCAGGCCGGCGATGTCGGCCGGCGCCGGGTAGGACATGATATTGCACTCGCCGGCCTTCAGCTTCTGCGCACGGACCGCCGGATCGGTGGTGATGGCGAAGACAAGGTCGTCGATCTTCTGCTTGCCGCCCCAATAGTCGGGGTTGGCCTTGTAGCGGATGGCAGCGTCGGTCTGGTAATCGACGAAGATGAACGGGCCGGTGCCGATCGGCTTCTGGTTGAACAGTTCAGGCGTCTTGTCCGCCTGCAGCTTGTCGGCATATTCCTTGGAAACGATCGAGGCGAAGTCCATGCCCAGCGTCGGGATCAAAGTGATCGCCGGCTCCTTGAGGGTGAACTTCACCGTCAGGTCGTCGACCTTCTCGACCTTGGTGATGTTGTCGCCGAACTGGTCATTGTAATACTGGTAGGCAATGCCCGGTATGTACTGGAACCAGGGGCCGTTCTTGTCGACCTGACGCTGGAACGAGAACACCACGTCGTCGGCGTTGAAGTCGCGCGTCGGGGTGAAATAGTCGGTAGCGGCGAACTTCACGCCCTTGCGAAGCTTGAACGTGTATTCCTTGCCATCGTCGGAAATGGACCAGCTTTCGGCCAGGCCCGGCGAGACCGTTGTCTTGCCATGATCGAATTCGACGAGGCGGTTGAAGACCGTACGCGAAGACGCATCGAACGTCTGTCCCGCGGTGTAGGGCGCCGGGTCAAAGCCTTCCGGCGAAGCTTCGGCGCAGTAGACCAAGGTTTTTGCGTTGGCCACGCCGCCCAGGACGCTTGCAGCCAGCAACGCGGCTGCAAAAGTCAGTTTCTTCCTCATTGAGCACTCCCTGATGTTTTTCCAAGCCCCTCTATCAGGCTCGCGAAGCGCGCATATAAGCACCGTTTCTCCGGCTTTGGAACACCCAGTTTGCCTACCCCATGGTAAGCGGGAAAAAAATCCTCCTCTCCGCAAAAAAATGGAAAAATTCAGTATTTTTTTCTATTCACGACATTATTAACGACCGCATTTTTTTATTGATCACCAATCTTACGAGATCAACGTCGCGCCCGCTTTCATATGACCGGGGATGCCGGACGATGCAGGGCCGCTGCGCCCGTGGCGGGAAAGATTTTCGGCGGCAAATCTTTCGACGGCTTGCCGCTGGGGCAAGGCTTGCACGCCCGCCGATAGAGGCCATACATAGACAAGGCACCGTCGGCAGCGGGGGACGCCTCTCTTAGCAGGAGGCGAGCGCGGCAGGGGCGAACAAAACAGGGAGGGACGGTTGGCAAAAGCATCGAACAGGACGGCTCCGCCGAAGGCGGCCAAGGCGACCCTGAAGCCGGCCGCGGGCGCCGACAAGCAGCCAACGCCCTCCGCCAAGAACGCAAAGAGCACAAAGGCAAAGGCCGCAGGGAAACCTTCCGCCGGCAAGGTGGACGCTGTTGTCAAACCGGCCGCGAAGCCGGCGGCCAAAGCCGTCCCCGCAAAGACGTCGGCGAAGGCCGGAACTGCTAAAACCGGGACGACAAAGACCAGTTCGACCAAGGCCAGGACGACGAAGACTGGCGCGAGCAAGACCGGGGCGACCCGGACTAGCAAGACTGGGGCCGCACAAGCCGCATCCGTGGCCAAGCCGGCACCGGCGGCCTCGAGACCGGCGGCCGCCAAGCGATTGCCGAAAGCGCTCACCGCCCTTGCCGCAGGCTTGCCGGAAAAGCCCTGGCTGGAAAGCTACCCGAAGAACATGCCGGCCGAGATCGGCGCCCTGCCCTACAGCTCCATCGGCGATTTCCTCGTTGCCGCCTGCAAGCAATTTGCCGGCCAGCCGGCCTTCACCTGCATGGGCAAGTCGATCACCTATGCGGAACTCGAACGGCTTTCGGCGGCGTTCGGCGCCTACCTGCAATCGACCGGGTTGCCCAAAGGCGCACGCGTCGCCCTGATGATGCCGAACGTGCTGCAATATCCGGTGGCGATGATGGCGGTGGCGCGCGCCGGCTACACGGTGGTCAATGTCAACCCTCTCTACACGCCGCGCGAGCTGGAACACCAGCTCAAGGATTCCGGGGCACAAGCGATCATCATCCTGGAGAACTTCGCCAGCACCTTGCAAGCGGTGATCGCCAGGACGTCGGTCAAGCACGTCGTCGTCGCGGCCATGGGCGACATGCTCGGCGGGCTCAAGGGAAGCATCGTCAATCTGGTGGTGCGCCGCGTCAAGAAGATGGTGCCGGCCTGGTCATTGCCCGGCCATGTCAAGTTCAACGCGGCACTGAAGGTGGGCAGCGGCATGGGTTTCAAGCCGGCCAAGGTGGCGGCCGACGATATCGCGTTCCTGCAATATACCGGCGGCACCACGGGAATCTCGAAGGGTGCTATCCTGCTGCACAGCAACGTGCTGGCCAATGTCGCGCAGAATTCGCTGTGGCTGCAGGACGCTTACACGGTCAAGCCAAAACCCGCCCATCTCAACCTCATCTGCGCACTGCCGCTCTATCATATCTTCGCGCTGACCGTGAATGCGCTGATGGGCATGCAAATGGGTGGACAGAACATACTGATCCCCAACCCGCGCGACATCCCCGGCTTCGTCAAGGAAATGGGCAAGTATCCGATCCATATCTTTCCAGGCCTCAACACGCTGTTCAACGCGCTGCTCAACAATGAGGATTTCCGCAAGCTCGACTTCAAGCCGCTGCTCCTGACGCTGGGCGGCGGCATGGCGGTGCAGAAGGGCGTCGCCGAGCGCTGGAAGGCGCTGACGGGCTGCCCGGTCAGTGAAGGCTACGGCCTGTCGGAGACGTCGCCCGTGGCAACGGCCAACAAGTTCAGCTCCGGCGAATTCACCGGCACGATCGGCCTGCCGCTGCCGTCTACCGAGATCGCCATCCGCGACGAGGAGGACAACAATTTGCCGCTCGGCGAGGTCGGCGAAATCTGCATCAAGGGGCCGCAGGTGATGGCGGGCTACTGGAACCGGCCTGACGAGACCGCCAAGGTGATGACCAAGGACGGCTTCTTCAAGTCGGGCGACATGGGCTTCATGGACGAGCGCGGCTACACCAAGATCGTCGACCGCAAGAAGGACATGATCCTCGTTTCCGGCTTCAACGTCTATCCGACCGAGCTCGAGGAAGTCGTGGCGCTGCATCCCGGCGTGCTCGAAGTGGCGGCAATCGGCGTGCCGGACGAGCATTCGGGCGAAGTGCCGAAACTGTTCATCGTCAAGAAGGACCAGGCGCTGACCGCCGAGGCCATCACCGCCTATTGCCGTGAGAACCTGACCGGCTACAAGCGGCCCAGATACATCGAATTCAGGACAGAACTGCCGAAGACGCCGGTCGGAAAGATCCTGCGGCGCGCATTGCGCGAATAGGAGCCGGCTTGGACCACGATCTTGCCGGCGACGATGCGCCGGACCGGCGCCAGCGCCTCGACCCGGCCGAGTTCATCAAGGCCAACATGCGCCTTGTCCCTGCGCCTGCGCTTCCAGAAATCCGGTTTTACACGGCGCACCCCAGCAGCGGATTGAGACGGCTCGTCGAGCCCGAAGGCGATGCGGAAGATGCACCGGAGCCACAACCGCCCTACTGGGCCTACGCATGGGCCGGCGGCACCGTGCTCGCGCGCTATGTCCTCGACCATCCGATGACCGTGGGGGGACGCCGCGTGCTCGACCTTGGTGCCGGTTCCGGCATTGTCGGCATCGCTGCCGCGAAGGCCGGGGCCCGCGAAGTGATCGCCGCCGAGATCGACCGAAACGGCGTCGCCGCGCTCGGTCTCAATGCAAAAGACAACGGCGTCACGATCTCGGTGATCTGCAAAGACATTACCACCGGTCCGCCACCAGCGGTCGACCTTGTGCTGGCTGGCGACGTGTTCTACGGACCCGATGTCACCCAACGCATGATCCCCTTCCTCGACCGCTGCCTTGCCGCTGGCGTCGAGGTCCTGATCGGCGACCCGCGCCGCGCCGATCTACCATTGTCGCGGCTCAGGCTGCTCGCCGAATATCAGGTGCCGGATTTCGGCGACGCGAAGGGCGCCGCAAGCAGGCCGAGCGGCGTCTTTTCCTTCGAAGCCGAGACGCCGCTAGCGACGAGATCAGATCGTCTCCTTGACCCGCGCTGAAAGGAAATCCGGCAGGTCGACAACCGAATCCAGGATCACGTCGGCAATTCCGGCCAGAGATTCACGCGTGCCGGTGCCGGAGAGCACGCCGACCGCCAGGCCGCAGCCGCCGGCACGAGCCATTTCGAGATCGTGGCGGTTATCGCCGATCATGGCGACCTGCGTCGGCTTCAGGCCGGTGAGATCGCAGAAGGCCTGGATCGTATCCGGCGCCGGCTTGGGATTGGCCACCGCGTCATAGCCGTAGGCGGCGTCGAACAGCTGCGCGACGCCGAGCGTTACCAGCGTTTTTTCCGCGCCGCTGGTCGAATCGTTGGTGGCGACGCCGAGCCGATAGGACCTTGCGTGCAAGGTGCCGAGCGTTTCGACGATGCCCGGCAGAGCCACCGCCATCGCCGAGCCCTGCACCGAGGTGATCTGGTTGAAGCGGGCGACGGCCAGCATCTGGTCTTCATCGGACAGGCGCGGAAACCACAATTCGACGACGTCGAGATTGGTGCCGGAGGCAAAGATGGAGTCGGGCTTGAAGCGCCTGTTGGCGAAATCGAAGCCCGCGGCCGCAAGCAGCCTGTCGGCCTTCCAGCGGTCGCCTTCGGAGGCGTCCATGGCCATGAAGTCGGCAACCCCGAGCCAGGTCGCATTGAAGTCGACAAGCGTTCCGTCCTTGTCGAACAATATTCCCTTGATGTCTGCCAACTCAGTCACTCCGAACCACGCAATTGGTGGATGTGTTCCACCAGGCCGGCGGTCGAGGCATCCCGCTTTGCGGCACTTTCCTTGCCTTCCACGACTGGCAGAAGGCCGGTGGCCAGTTCCTTGCCGAGCTCGACGCCCCACTGGTCGAAGGAGTTGATGTCGAACAGCGTTCCCTCGACGAAGACGCGGTGTTCGTAGAGAGCGATCAGGCGGCCGAGCGTGCGCGGGTCGAGCTTGCGATAAAGAATGGTCACCGAGGGCCGGTTGCCGGAGAAGACGCGGTGCGGGGCAATGCGATCGACATCGGCCGGCTTCATGCCCTTGGACAGCATCTGCGCGCGCGCTTCCTCCAGCGTGCGGCCCCTCATGAAGGCTTCCGACTGCGCCAGGCAGTTGGCGAGCAGCAGGTCGTGATGGTGCTTCAGCTCCGGCTCGTGGCCGTTCGCCGCGGCGAGGAATTCGACCGGAATGAAATCGGTTCCCTGGTGCAGGAGCTGGAAGAAGGCGTGCTGGCCATTGGTGCCGGGCTCGCCCCAGACCAGCGGCCCGGTCGGCGTCGCCACGGGGCCGCCGTCCA
This sequence comes from Mesorhizobium sp. B2-4-1, assembly GCF_006442185.1. Lineage (NCBI taxonomy): Bacteria > Pseudomonadati > Pseudomonadota > Alphaproteobacteria > Hyphomicrobiales > Phyllobacteriaceae > Mesorhizobium > Mesorhizobium sp. B2-4-1. Next base: position 291,840 of record NZ_VFVN01000005.1, read on the forward strand.
GGGTGACGCTCTTGCCGTTCGATTCCATGTCGAGCTGCTGGAGATAGGCCGGCAGCCTGGACAGGCGCTGGTCATAGGGGATGACCGCGCGGGCCGGGTATTTGCAAACGACGCGATGCCACCAGCCGACAAGGCCAAGCAGCACCGGCAGGTTTTTGGCCAGCGGCGCTGTGCGGAAGTGTTCGTCCATTTCGTGCGCGCCATCGAGGAAGGCGCGGAAATCGCGTGGACCAATGGCGATCATCACGGGAAGGCCGATGGCGCCCCACACAGAATAGCGGCCGCCGACCCAATCCCAGAAGCCGAAGACGCGGTCCGGCTCGATGCCGAACTTCGCCACCAGGTCGAGTGCCGTCGAGACAGCGGCGAAGTGCTTGCCGATCGCTTCCTTGCCGAGCGCCTTTTGGACCCAGTCGCGCGCCGTCTGCGCATTGGTCATCGTTTCGACCGTGGTGAAGGTCTTGGAGGCGACGATAAAAAGCGTGCTCTCGGCGGAAAGACCCTTCAGCGTGTCGTGGATATGGGCGCCGTCGATGTTGGAGACATAGTGCGCGCGCGGACCGTCATGATAGGGCGCCAGCGCCAACGTCGCCATGGCCGGGCCGAGATCGGAGCCGCCGATGCCGATATTGACGATGTCGGTGATCTTCTTGCCGGTGGCGCCTGTCGCCTTGCCGGAACGCACCGCGTCGGCGAAGGCGCCCATCGCGTCCAATACGGCGATGACCTCCGCCTTCACATCCTGCCCGTCGAGCACGATGCCCTTGCCGGTCAGGTTGCGCAGGGCGGTGTGCAGAACAGCGCGGCCCTCTGTAACGTTGATCTTCTTGCCGGCGAACATGGCGGCGCGGCGGCCTTCGAGATCGGCGGCGTCAGCCAGATTCTCCAGCAGGTCCATCGTGCGCGCATCGACGGCGCATTTCGACCAGTCGAGCAACAGGTCGCCGTCGCTGGCGGAGAACGTCTTGAACCGCTGCGGATCGGCGGCGAAGGCCTGGCGCATATCGCCGGCTGCCGCGGCGCGATGGTCGCGCAAGGCGGCAAGCTGTTTTTGGAAGGCTGACTGATCCACCGGCGGGCTCCTGGGACTGTTAAATTATCTTAGCAGACCGGATGTTTCCGGCGCGTGTCGTCGCGCCAAACTATTGAGCCGAATTCCGTCCGGTCAATACGCGGCGATGACGCACTGCGTTACACGGGATGCGAAGGCCGAAAGATCACTGGCATAAATCCCAAAGATCAGAAAAATTGATTGGCGCAACCCCTTGTGCCACCGTTACATTCGACTGGTCCAGCCAAACGAAAAAAGCTGGCCATCGAGGAACATTTCCCATGCCACAGCGCAACGACACGGCCATATGGTCCGGCCTGTTCCGGATTTCGGCCGAATCCGGCCAGACTTTGCAGGCACAGATCCGCCAGGCGATCGTGGCCGCTATTCTCGACCGCCAGATCGCCGCTTCGATGCCGCTTCCGTCATGCCGGATATTGGCCGAAAAACTCGGCGTGGCGCGCGGAACCGTGGTGCTGGCCTTCCAGCAACTGGTCGACCAGGGCTTCCTGGTGGCGCGCGAGCGGCGCGGCCATTTCGTCAATCCCGACGTTTTGGCGACGCCGGCCAAGCCGCACCAGAAGGCGCCCGACCAGGCCAACGAGATCGACTGGAAGGCACGCCGGCAGATCGCGGCCAGCGACATGCCGCCGCCAGCCAAGCACGAGAACTGGATCAAGTCGTCCTACCCCTTCGTCTATGGCCAGTTCGATCCGGCGCTGTTCCCGACCGCCGAGTGGCGCGAGTGCAACCGCATGGCGCTTGCCGTGCTGGAGATCCGCAACTGGGCCTCCGACATGGTCGATCGCGACGATCCGCTGCTGATCGAGCAGATCCAGGCGCGGCTGCTGCCCAGGCGCGGCATCTTCGCCAACCCCGACGAGATCATCGTCACGCTGGGCGCCCAGAACGCGCTCTACATGCTGGCGACGCTTTTGATGACCAAGGGCTCGAAGGTGGCGATGGAGGATCCGGGCTACCCCGACGCACGCTCGATCTTCCGGCTCGCCGGCGCCGACATCCAGCCGGTGCCGGTCGACCAGTCCGGCATCGTAACCTCTTCGATTCCCAACGATTCCGGCTTTGTCTTCGTCACGCCCAGCCATCATTGCCCGACCATGGTGCCGCTGTCGGCGGAACGCCGGCAGGACCTTCTGGCGCGCGCCAACCGCTACAACCAGATCATCATCGAGGACGGCTATGACAGCCAGCTTCTCGACGAGGCGCCGCAGCAGGCCTTGAAGAGCCTCGACCGCTCGGGCCGCGTCATCTATGTCGGCTCGATGTCGAAGACGCTGGCTCCGGGCCTGCGGCTTGGCTACATCGTGGCCTCGGCTGGACTAATCGCCGAACTCAGGGCGCTGCGCCGCTTCATGCTGCGCCATCCGCCGGCCAACAACCAGCGCGCGGTCGCGCTGTTCCTGTCGCTCGGCCACCACGAAGCGCTGGTGCGGCGGCTGTCGAGCGCCTTCGACGAGCGGCGCAAGCGCCTGGTCCATGCGATTTCCGCTTTCCTGCCCGAGTGGCGTTCGACCGACTCGGCCGGCGGCACGTCGCTGTGGCTGGAGGGACCGCGCGGCACCGATTCCCGCGGACTGGCCGAGGCCGCCGCCTCGCGCAGCGTCATCATCGAGCCGGGCGACCGCTTCTTCGACCGCACCGAAAAGCCTTCGCGTTTCATGCGCTTGGGCATCTCCTCGATCGCGCTGCAGCATATCGAGCCCGGTATCCGCGAACTTGCAACCGCCGCGGGCCGCAGGCCGGCCGCCGCCTGATCACCTGGGCCTGACCACCTCCCGGGAGCCGCGCAACAGCGGCTCCTGCTTCTTTAGCACTGGCATATGCAACCGGACCGGCTGGCTCATAGGCTGTGCCAATGCCGGCGGCATAGTCGAGGCCTAAAGGGGACGAAGCAGCCGATGGTGGACCAACCGCCGCCCTGCTTCCGAGAAAAGGTGGAGTGCTTCCATGTCAGTGGCTGTCGAAAAGCAGGAAGCGGCCGACCAGCGTTCGCGCCGCTCCGGCGGACGCGAAGCGCGTCGCGCCATGCGGGCGGCGCCGCTCGCCGACGACATCAGGCCGGTTCGCGCCGGCCTTGAGGGGGGGAGCTATGGCCCCCTGCGCGGCACTGATTGCGAGCGCATCCACGAAGCGGTGCTGACCCTGCTGGAGACGGTCGGCTTCGCCAACGCAATCCCGTCCTGCATCGAGGCGCTGACCAAGGCCGGCGCCAGCCATGGCGACGACGGCCGTATCCGTTTCCCGCGCGCACTGGTGCTCGACACGATCAAGCGGGCGGCGCGGCATTTCACGCTGCACGGCCAGGACCCGAAGCACGACATGGTGATCCAGGGCAAGCGCGTGCATTACGGCACGGCGGGTGCTGCCGTGCATCTTGTCGACGTCGAGAAGCGCGAGTATCGCGAATCCTTGCTGCAGGACATCTATGATGCCGCGCGCATCGTCGACGGGCTCGACAACATCCATTTCTTCCAGCGGCCCATGGTGCCGCGCGACATTCCCGATCCGCTCGAAATGGACTTCAACACGCTCTATGCCTGCGTGATGGGCACGTCCAAGCATGTCGGCACGTCCTTCACGGTGCGGGAGAACGTGCAACCGGCGCTCGAAATGCTCTACGCGATCGCCGGTGGCGAGGAGAATTTCCGGGCCCGGCCGTTCGTGTCGAACTCCAACTGTTTCGTCGTGCCGCCGATGAAATTCGCCGAGGACGCCTGCGGCGTGCTCGAGGCCTGCGTCGAAGGCGGCATCCCGATCCTGCTGCTTTCGGCCGGACAGGCCGGGGCCACCGCTCCGGCGGCGATCGCGGGTGCGGTGGTGCAAGCCGTGGCCGAAGTGCTGGCCGGCCTTGTCTATGTCAACACCATCAAGCCGGGCCATCCGGCGATCTTCGGTACCTGGCCGTTCGTGTCGGATCTGCGCACCGGCGCCATGTCCGGCGGCTCGGCCGAACAGGCGGTGCTGACCGCGGCCTGCGCGCAGATGGCGCAGTTCTACGACCTGCCAGGCGGTTCGGCCGCAGGCATGACGGATTCGAAACTGCCCGACATCCAGTCCGGCTATGAAAAAGGCATTACCAATGTGATGGCCGGCCTTTCCGGCCTCAACCTGGTCTACGAATCGGCCGGCATGCATGCGTCCCTGCTCGGCTTCTGCCTGGAAAGCCTGATCATCGACAACGACATGCTGGGCCATTGCCTGCGCTGCGTGCGCGGCATCGAGGTGACGGACGACGCGCTGTCGATCGACACCATTGCTGATGTCTGCCTGAAAGGCCCGGGCCACTATCTCGGCAACGAGCAGACGCTGAAGCTGATGCAGACCGAATATTTCTACCCCGCCGTCGGCGACCGGTTTTCGCCGAAGGAATGGAACGAGAAGGGCCGACCCGACATATTGCAGCGGGCGATCGTCGAGAAGAAGCGCATCCTCGCCGAACGCTTCCCGCGCCATGTGCCGAAGCCGCTCGACGACAGGCTGCGCGCCCGCTTCGGCGACATGATCAAGCTGCCGCGCAACGGCATGGGCGGCTGAGAACGCCCCCCTTTGAAAATAGGTTAATCCGCGCTCAGCCCATAATGTTCGACGACCTCGGTATTGACCAGCTTGGCGTGTAGCGCCATCAGCACGATCTGGGCGTCGAAACTGTCTCCGGCATCGACCGCGGCCTCTATCCGACGCTCCACGTCCTGCCGCGGCTGCGCGCCATGAGAGCGCTCGAATGCCTCAGGCCCAGCAATACAATAGCTGAACAAACACGCCACTTGCGCATAAGCCTGCGGCGGCGGCTCGTCGGGCCAGTGATCCTTCATCAGGTTGACGATGGTGAGCTTTACGCCCTCCGGCACAAGGGCGGGATGCAAGTCGGCTCCGCGCAATGCGGCATCGAGCTGCCTGAGGTCGCTTGAACGGCCGAACATGCCGAGGAAACCGAGGGAAGAGCGTCGTTTGGCCATCATGGTCCAATCTGTTTCCCAGCAAATTGAGTGGCCTGGCAACGGAATGCAAATGCCGTGCAGGTGGTTTCTGCCCATGTCAGCTGGCTATTCGTGACAGGGACGCATTATCTGCGCCCCGATTCGAACAGTTCCACCAGATTGCCGGATGGGTCCCGCAGCAATATCTGGCTGCCGCCCATGCCCTTGACGATTTCGTTCCTGAAAGCCTGGCCGGCAGTTTTCAGCTTGTAAACCACGCCTTCGAGATCCTCCACCTCGATCTGAATGCGGTTCCAGCCGCCGGGTTCGGGCACGCTGCCGTCGGGCATCGGCTGCGACGCCCCACCAGGGCCGCCAGCGGCATTGAGCAGAAGCTGCAGGTTGCCCCTGGAAAGCATGGCGAAGGACGGCGCCGGGTGCATGGCGACCGTGAAGCCGAGATGGTCGCGGTAGAAGGCGATCGCCCTGTCGACGTCATTGACGATATAGCGAACGTTGACCGTTTCCATGGTCTCCTCCGTGCCGAAGCTACCCACTCGCCGCAAGCAATAAGACACCCGCCAGGGCCGATCCGGCAAGCGTCGGCAGCATGCCGATTTTCAGCTTGAGGATGGCGATCATGGTAGCGCAGGACAGCAGCGCGGCACGCCAGTCGATCGAGGACAGCACCGGCATCTCCATTCCGAGCCCCGTCGCGCGCACGTCGCGGAAGATGACGTGCAAGGCGAACCACAGGGCCAGATTCATGATGACGCCGACGACCGCCGCGGTGATCGCGCCCAATGCCGCCGACAATGCCTTGTTGCCGCGCAGCGCCTCGATGTAGGGCGCGCCGAGGAATATCCAGAAGAAGCACGGCGTGAAGGTAACCCACAGCGTAAGCAGCGCTCCAAGCGATCCGGCAAACAACGGATATGGCGATCCGGAATGGCGCAAGCCTGCAAGGAAGCCGACGAACTGCAGGACCAGGATGAGCGGTCCTGGCGTGGTTTCGGCAAGGCCCAGGCCATCGACCATTTCGCCTGGCGCAAGCCAGCCAAGAGAACCGACGGCCGCTTGCGCGACATAGGCCAGAACGGCATAGGCGCCGCCGAAAGTGACGACCGCCATGAGGCTGAAGAAGCCGCCGATCTGCGTCCAGACGCTGTTTGCCGATGTGAACGCCCAGATCAGCACAACCGGTCCAAGCCAGATCGGCAGCCAGATCGCGATGGTGCGCGGCGCGTGCCATCGCGTCGGCCTGGTGTGGGCCAGTTCGCCGCGCTCGAACATCAGATCGACCGCGCCCGTGGCGTCGGGAGCTTCGTCCTTGCCATGCGCGGCGCCAGAAAACAGGGCCGGCGCGATGCCGTTTCCGACCCATCCCACCAGTCCTGCAAACAGGACGAGGAGCGGAAAGGGGACGTTGAGCACGTAGATGCCGACAAAGGCGCAAAGCGCGATCGCCGCCATAACCCGGTTCTTCAAGGCGCGCCGGCCGATGCGGATCACGGCCTCGACCACGATCGCCAGCACCGCCGCCTTCACCCCGAAAAACAGCGAGTCGACCAGCGGCGCATCGCCATAGAGCGCATAGAGGATGCTCAAGGTCAGCATGACGACCGCCCCGGGCACGACGAAGAGGATGCCGGCGACAAGACCGCCGATCGTCTTGTGCAGCAGCCAGCCGATGTAGATAGCGAGTTGCTGGGCCTCGGGGCCAGGCAGCAGCATGCAGTAGTTCAGCGCATGCAGGAAACGCTGCTCGCCGATCCAGCGCTTTTCCTCGACCAATTCCCTGTGCATGAGCGCGATCTGCCCAGCCGGTCCGCCGAAACTGAGCAACCCGATCTTCGCCCAGAGTTTCGTGGCCTCGCGGAAGCTCGGGACCGCAGGCGCCTCGATGAGGTCAGCACTTTCCTCGGAAAGGAGGGAGCTCATGACGCCTTCGCCCCGGCCGGCCAATTGTGCGTTTCGTCGGTGGCATCGCGGCACCAGCGGAAGAACGCGTCGTAAAGCAGCATGCCGGCATCCAATTGTTGCAGGTCATCGCGAAACATGCGCGACAAGCCAAGCGAGGCGGCGAGAAATCCCGCCGCCTGCGGAACCAGGTCGAGGCTGGCCGTGTCGGCTGCGCGCACGATCACGGCGAGGCGGTCGAGCGCTTCGGATTCGAGCCCGAACTCCTCGAGCATCGTGTCGAAGGTGCAGCGCTCGCCGCGATGGCTCCAGAACGCATTGTCGATGTCGAAAGGCACGGCCTGAAAACGATCGGCGACATCGGGCACTTCCGCGGCGTCGACGAACAGGAAGACCGCTTGAGGATCGACGAAACGGCGGATCAGCCAGGGGCAGGCAATGCGATCGACTTTGGGCCGGGCCCGCGTCACCCAGACGGTGCGGCCCTTGTCGTCACGAGGCGGCATCCTGTCGGCACGGACCAGAAGGCCGTGGGCGTCCCGCCAGGCTTCGAAGCCGCCTTCGAGCGATTCGGCGGCAATCCCTTCATGACGCAACCATGCGGCGACGCCTTGCGAGAGCTTTTTTCCCTGCTGGCAGACGACCGCCACGCGGCCACCGGCGAAGTCGGCTGCCCAAGTCTGGACGGTTTTGAAATCGCGCCGGTACGACGCCGGCAGCAAACGTGGATCGGCGTTGTAGTCGTCCTCGGTACGGATATCGAGGATTGCAGGCGCGCCCGGCAAACCGACCATACGGATCAGTTGCGGCACGGTGACAGCGGTTGTTGACGGCATGGCGTCCACCTCCTGAAAGAGAAGCCTGGACGCGAACGTTGGGCTGACGCCTCACGGGGTCGTCGCGATGAACCCCTTGCAGCGATGGTGGATTTGTTGGGCAGGCTTGTCAAGGACGCAATGTCCCCGGCCTGTGGCAGGCCGCGAAACGGAAAGACGACCGGCGGCCGATCAGGCCGCCGATTGGCGATCGCTATCCGTCAATTATCGCTTGAAACGATCGATGATTGTCCGGGGAATAATCAGTGATTGTCCCGGGGCACGCCCTTCGTATGAGCGACGTCCTGGTATTTCACCGCCGGTTTCAGCACCATGCCGCCCGAGAACTGGTCGACCATACCGCGCTGGATTTCCTGCCATGGTGTCTGGTGCTCGGGATAATGGTAGCCGCCATTGTTCTGCAGCTCGGCGCGGCGGCGGGTGATCTCGTCATCGGTGACGAGAATGTTGGCCGTGCCCTTTTTCAGGTCGATGCGAACGCGGTCGCCTGTCTTGAGCAACGCAAGCCCCCCGCCGATGGCGGCTTCCGGCGAGGCGTTGAGGATGGAGGGCGAGCCTGACGTGCCGGACTGGCGGCCGTCGCCGATGCAGGCCAGCGCGTGGATGCCCTTCTTGATGAGATAGGCCGGCGGCTGCATGTTGACGACCTCGGCGCCGCCGGGATAGCCGACCGGACCGGCGCCGCGCATGAACAGGATGGTGTGCTCGTCGATCCCTTGCGCCGGGTCGTCGATGCGGGCGTGGTAATCCTCCGGACCGTCGAAGACCATGGCATTGCCCTCGAAGGCCTCGGGGTCCTTCGGGTTGGAGAGATAGCGCTCGCGGAATTCGGGCGAGATGCCGCTGGTCTTCATGATTGCCGAATCGAACAGATTGCCCTTGAGATTGATGAAGCCGGCATTGGCCTTCAGCGGCTCGGCGACAGTGCGGATGACCTCGCGGTTCTCGTTGACGGCATCGCGGCAATTGTCGCCCATTGTCTTGCCGTTGGCGGTCAGAGCATCCGGATGCGGCAGCAGCCCGGCTTTCATGAGCTCCGCCACCACGGCCGGCACGCCGCCCGCGTGATGGTAGTCCTCGCCCAGATATTCGCCCGTCGGCTGGAGATTGACGATGAGCGGCACGTCGAGGCCGATCTTCTGCCAGTCGTCATTGTCGAGCGGCACGCCGAGATGGCGGGCGATGGCGTTGAGATGGATCGGCGCGTTGGTGGAGCCGCCGATCGCCGAATTGACGACGATGGCGTTCTCGAACGCCTTGCGCGTCATGATGTCGGAGGGCTTCAAATCCTCGTGCACCATATCGACGATGCGTTTTCCCGTCTCGTAGGCGATCTGGCCGCGCTCGCGATAAGGAGCCGGAATCGCGGCCGAACCCGGCAGCTGCATGCCGAGCGCCTCGGCCAGCGAGTTCATGGTGGTGGCGGTGCCCATGGTGTTGCAGTAGCCGGTGGACGGCGCCGAGGAGGCGACGATGTCCATGAACTCGTCGTAGCCGATCTCGCCGGCCGACAGGCGCTGGCGCGATTCCCAGACGATGGTGCCCGAACCGGTGCGCTTGCCCTTGTGCCAGCCGTTAAGCATCGGACCGACCGACAGCGCTATGGCCGGAATGTTGACGGTCGCCGCCGCCATCAACAGCGCCGGCGTCGTCTTGTCGCAGCCGATGGTGAGCACGACGCCGTCAAGCGGATAGCCATAGAGCACTTCTACCAGGCTGAGATAGGCAAGGTTGCGGTCGAGAGCTGCGGTCGGGCGCTTGCCGGTCTCCTGGATCGGGTGGCACGGGAATTCGAAAGGAATGCCGCCCATCGAGACGATGCCTTCGCGCACGCGTTTGGCGAGCTCGATGTGGTGGCGATTGCAAGGCGACAGGTCGGAACCGGTCTGGGCAATGCCGATCAGCGGCTTGCCCGACATCAGTTCGGCGCGCGTCAGCCCGTAATTCAGGTAGCGCTCCAGATAAAGTGCCGTCATGCCCGGATTGTCGGGGTTGTCGAACCACTCCTGCGAGCGAAACTTTTTCTTTCCTGTGGGGGCGCCAGCCATCATGGTCTCCGTATTTGTATGACAAATCGATATGACAACGCGCGGATGCAGGCAAGGGGCACGCGTGATCTGAATCCGGACTTTGGTGCGATAGACATCAATCGGGCCGCACGCTACCAACAATCCGACATTGGTCGTCCGGGAGGTTCTGATGGCTTTGGTGATCGAGGGCGAGGAGCGCATCGCCGCACCCCTCCAGAAAGTTTGGGAAGCGCTGAACGATCCGGCGGTGCTGAGAGAAAGCATCCCCGGCTGCCAGAGCCTCGAAATGAAGTCGCCGACCGAGATGGCGGCGACGGTGGTGCTGAAGATCGGCCCGATCAAGGCGACCTTCAACGGCGAGGTGACGCTGAGAAATCTCAATCCCCCGCATGCCTACACGATCCAGGGCGAAGGCAAGGGCGGCATCGCCGGCTTCGCCAAGGGCGGCGCCGACGTGACGCTGACCGAGGATGGGGCGGACGCGACGGTGCTCAAATACGCTGCCAAGGCCGAAGTCGGCGGCAAGATCGCCCAGCTCGGCAGTCGGCTGATCGAATCGACCTCGAAGAAATTGGCGGGACAGTTCTTTTCGAGCTTCGGCGAGAAGGTGGGGGCTGCTTAGGCTGGTCTATCCAGCGTTAGCGCCCCTGGACGACATTACTCGAAGACGATGCTCGGCACGGCGTCCGCGGCCGCGCCGCGCTCTTCGTTGACCCTGTCCCAGACCTTCGAAGCGATATCGCGATAGATCTTCGCTTCGGCACTGTCGGGCTTCGATGCCACCACCGGCGCACCTTCATCCGAGCTTTCGCGAATGCCCATCTCCAGCGGCACCTCGCCAAGGAAGGTGACGCCGAGGCGCTCGGCCTCACGGCGTGCGCCGCCATGGCCGAAGATGTCGTAGCGCTTGCCGGTGTCGGGGGCGAGGAAATAGCTCATGTTCTCGACGATGCCGAGCAGCGGCACGTCGACTTTCCTGAACATGTTGAGGCCCTTGCGAGCATCGATCAGGGCCAGATCCTGCGGCGTCGAGACGATGACCGCGCCGGCCAACGGCACCTGCTGGGCCATGGTGAGCTGGGCGTCACCGGTGCCAGGGGGCATATCGACGACGAGCACGTCGAGTGGCCCCCATTCGACTTCGCGCAGCATCTGCGTCAGCGCCGACATCACCATCGGCCCGCGCCAGATCATCGGCGTTTCCTCGTCGACGAGGAAGCCCATCGACATCACCTTGAGACCGTAATTCTGCATCGGTTTCAGGATCTTGCCGTCGACGGTCTGCGGCCGGCCGCGGATGTTGAGCAGCCTTGGCATGGACGGGCCATAGATGTCGGCATCGAGCACGCCCACTTTCAGCCCGTTGGCGGCGAGGCCGAGGGCCAGATTGACGGCTGTGGTCGACTTGCCGACACCGCCCTTGCCGGACGCAACCGCGATGATCGCCTCGATGCCGGGCACGCCGCGCTTGCCCTGGCTGTGCGAGGCAGGCGCATGGGGCGCCGGGCGCGGCGCGGCAACGGGCGGGGCGGGACGTGGCGCCGGGCGCGCCGCGACAGGCGCCTCCATGCCGCCGCCCTTCTTCTCCGCCGTCAAGGCGACGACGGCGCCGGCGACACCAGGAATAGCTTTCACGACACGCTCGGCCGCGGCGCGCAATGGCTCCATCTCCTGCGCCCTGGCGGCCGGAACGGTGATCGAGAAGAACACTTTCGAATCGGCGATGAAAATCTCGGAAACCATGCCGAGGTCGACGATGTTGCCGGTGAAATCGGGGCCATTGACCGTTTTCAGGCGCTCGATGACGGTTTCCTTGGTGACGGACATGGCTGTTGCTTCCCTGGCGTTCGGCTGCTGCTCACATAGTGCAGATCGCCGGCGGCTCCAAGCGCCAGGCCGCGACATCAGCCTGCCAGGCGAACCGCCAGATAGGTCAGTGCAGAAATCGCCGCCGTCGCCGGCAAGGTGACGACCCATGCGATGACGATGTTGCCGGCTATGCCCCAGCGCACCGCCGAGACACGGCGGGCGGCGCCGACGCCGATGATGGCGCCGGTGATGGTGTGCGTGGTCGAAACCGGAACACCGAGCCATGTCGCGGCGAAGAGGGTGATGGCGCCGCCGGTCTCGGCGCAGAATCCCTGCATCGGGTTGAGCCTGGTGATCTTCGAGCCCATCGTGTGGACGATGCGCCAACCGCCGAACAGCGTGCCCAGCGCCAATGCCGACTGGCAAGTCAGGACCACCCAGAGCGGCACGTAGAAATCCGTTCCGAGCATGCCTTGGGAATAGAGCAGCACGGCGATGATGCCCATGGTCTTTTGCGCATCGTTGCCGCCATGACCGAGCGAATAGAGGGAGGCGGAAAAGAACTGCATGACACGGAAGGTACTGTCGACGGCAAACGGCGTCTGGCGCACGAACAGCCAGGAAACCACCAGGATCAGGAGAAGCGCCAGGACAAAGCCCGTCGCCGGCGACAGGACGATGGCGGCGACCGTCTTGCCGAGCCCCGCCCAGACGATGGCACCCGTGCCGGCCTTTGCGACGCCTGCCCCCACCAATCCGCCGATCAACGCATGCGAACTGCTCGATGGGATGCCGGCGATCCAGGTGACGATGTTCCAGACGATGGCGCCGACCAGGGCGGCGAAGATCACCGCCGGGGTGACGATGCTTGCATCGATGATACCCTTGCCCACGGTTTCGGCGACATGGAGGCCAAAGAACATGAAGGCGATGAAATTGAAGAAGGCCGCCCAGAACACCGCGTAATGCGGTCTCAGCACCCGGGTCGAGACAATGGTGGCGATCGAGTTGGCGGCGTCGTGCAGGCCGTTGAGGAAATCGAAGAACAGCGCGACGGCGACAAGGCCGACCAGCAGGGGAAAGGCGATCGCGACTTCCATCGCCTAGACGTTCTCGATGACGATGCCGCTGATCTCGTTGGCGACGTCCTCGAAGCGGTCGACCACCTTCTCCAATTGGCCATAGATCTCCGAGCCGATCAGATAGGCCATCGCATCGCTGCGGCCGTGCCGCCTGAAGAGATCCTTCAGGCCCTGCTCATGCAGATCGTCGGCTCGGCCTTCGGCACGCATGACTTCCTCGGCGAGTTCGTTCAGGCGCGCACTGTTGGCGCCGACCTTGGCCAGCAGCGGGATCGCCTCCGCGACGAGCCTGGCGGCATCGACAATGACGGCGCCCATTTCCTGCATCAGCGGATCGAATTCCCTCTTCTCGAACAGCCGCACCGTCTTGACGGTCTTGTGCATCATGTCGATGGCGTCATCCATCGACTGGATCAGGTCCTTGATATCGCCGCGGTCGAAAGGCGTGATGAATGAGCGCCGCACGGCAAGCAGGACTTCGGCGGTGATATGGTCGGCTTCGTCCTCGAGATCGACGATCTTTTCGCACCAATGCTCGATGTCCTTGCCTAGGAGGAGCTGCTGCAGGGCCTCCGCGCCGCCGACCACCGTGCGGGAATGCCGCTCGAACAGGTCGAAGAAGCGATCTTCGCGCGGCAACAGCTTGCGGAACCAGCCCAGCATGTTCGTCCCTCCCGGCGCACCAGTTCCATCCACATAGCGCCGCATGCGCCCATGGGGAACAGTAAGCCGGCTGAAAGATGTGGATGCAGCCAATTGCAGGCACCGCTCGCAATTGGCTGGCCGCCGGCAAAGCGGGGGTCGTCAAGCGACCGGAGCGACCTATTTCCAAGGAGGCGCCGGGGACGACAAGCAGCGAAGGAGAAACGATCATGCTTGCAAACAGCAACGCGACGGCCAACCTCGCGGTGAAAGAGCTGGCGAAGGCAAAGGCTTTCTACGAGGGGACGCTCGGCCTGAAACAGGTGCATGACGAGGGTGGCGAACTGATCGTGTACAAAAGCGGCGACACCACGATCAATGTCTATCGCTCTCAGTTCGCCGGAACCAACAAGGCGACGGCGGTGACGTGGACGGTCGGCGATGAGATCGACACCGTCGTCAGCGGGCTGAAATCGAAGGGCGTTGCGTTCGAGCACTACGAGATGCCCGGCCTGAGCCTGGAAGGCGACATCCATGTCGGTCACGGCATGAAGGTCGCCTGGTTCAAGGATCCGGACGGCAACATCCTCAATCTCGTCGACCGATAGGTTTCTGCGATCAAGCATCGGCTTGGGGCGATCGACATCGCAGTGGCCGGCAGCCCTCTGGCGCGGTGCGGCGGCGGCGGTTAGCTTCAGATATGATCGACAAGCTGGAATTTTTCATCGCGCTGGCCAAGGAAGAGCATTTCGGGCGGGCTGCCGAAGTGTGCGGCGTCACCCAGCCCACCTTGTCGGCCGGCATCAAGCAACTTGAGGGTCAGCTGGGCGTGATGCTGGTCCTGCGCGGCTCGCGCTTCCAGGGCCTGACCCCGGAGGGCAAGCAGGTGCTGGTGTGGGCGCGCCGCATCGTCGGCGATACCAGAACCATGCGCGAGGAGATGCGGGCGGCGCGGCACGGCTTGTCGGGACGTATCCGCATCGCCGCCATTCCCACCGCGCTCGCCATGGTGGCGCGGCTGACGACGCCATTCCGCGAAAAACACCCCGGCGTCACCTTCTCGGTACTGTCCCGGACCTCGATCGAAGTGCTGTCGCTGCTCGGCAATTTCGATATAGACGCCGGCGTCACCTATCTCGACAACGAACCGCTCGGACGAGTGACCAGCGTACCACTCTACGATGAGCGCTATCAGCTGATCACCGCCATCGGAAACCCCTATTCCGACCGCGACAAGGTGACATGGGCCGAGATCAGCCACCTGCCGCTCTGCCTGCTGACCCCGGACATGCAGAACCGCCGCATCATCGACCAGCACCTGGCCGAGGCCGGTGTCGAGGTCCGGCCGACGCTGGAATCCAATTCGATGATCGTGTTGTTCTCGCATATCCGCACGGGCAAATGGTCCTCGATCATGCCGCTCAACCTCACGGAAACGTTCGGCTTTTCCGAACCTATCAGGGCTATCCCGATCGTCGAGCCGGACGCCAGCCACACGGTCGGGCTGGTGGCCGCGTTGCGCGAACCGCATACGCCGCTGGTTTCGGCGCTGCTGGACGAGGCGATGGCGCTTGCAGACGATTTCCGCGCCCACCGCTAGGTTAGGGAATACAGGTGCTGGAACTCGATAGAAAATTTCTATCGAACGACGGATCAGCTTTATTGATTTCAGGGGTTTCTCCTGATTTTGTAAAGACTTAGCGATAAAGCCACCGACCAGGGAGGGCGCTGCGTGACGATGCAGCCTGCAAGTACCGAGATCGCATCGCGCACGGCCGCGATCATCCAGGAGCTGAAAGATCTCGAAGGTCCGCTGCTGCCGATCCTCCATAACATTCAGGAAGAGTTCGGCCATGTGCCGCAGGCAGCACTCCCGGTCATTGCCGACGGACTGAACCTTTCCAGAGCAGAGGTGCACGGCGTCGTCACCTTCTATCACGATTTCCGCGCCCGCCCGGCAGGCCGGCATGTGCTCAAGCTCTGCCAGGCCGAAGCTTGCCAGTCGATGGGTTCCGACGTGGTCGCCGCCAGGATCAAGCAATTGCTCGGCATTGATTTCCACGAGACTGCGAAAGACGGTTCGGTGACCCTGGAGCCGGTTTATTGCCTCGGGCTGTGCGCCTGCTCGCCCTCGGCGATGCTCGATGGCGAGGTGATCGGGCGGCTCGACAACGAGAAGATCGAAGAAATCGTCGCAAAGGTGCGCTCATGATCCCGCGCATCTACATTCCCGGCGACTCCGGCGCGCTGGCGCTCGGTGCCGAAAGGGTCGCCAAGGCAGTTCGCGCTGAACTCGCCGAGCGCGGCGTTGAGGCCAAGATCGTCCGCAACGGGTCGCGCGGCGCCTATTTCCTAGAGCCTATGGTCGAGGTCGCCACAGCAAACGGCCGCGTCGCCTACGGGCCGGTGAAGCCGTCCGACGTCAAGAGCCTGTTCGACAATGGCTTTCTCACAGGCGGCCACCACAAGCGCTGGCTGGGCGCGCCGGACAAGATCCCGTTCCTGGCCAAGCAGACCCGTCTGACCTTCGCGCGCTGCGGCATCAACGACCCGCTGTCACTCGACGCCTATAAGTCGCTTGGCGGACTGAAGGGCCTGCAGAACGCGGTGGCCATGGCCCCGGCCGACATCGTCAAGCAGGTCACTGACTCGGGGCTGCGCGGCCGCGGCGGCGCCGGCTTCCCGACCGGCATCAAATGGAAGACGGTGCTCAATACGACATCCGAGCGCAAATACATCGTCTGCAACGCCGACGAGGGCGACAGCGCCACCTTCGCCGACCGCATGATCATGGAGGGCGATCCCTTCGTGCTGATCGAAGGCATGGCGATCGCCGGCATCGCCACCGGCGCGACCAAGGGCTTCGTCTACATCCGCTCGGAATATCCGCATGCGGTGGCGGTCATGAACAAGGCCGTCGAGGTCGCCCGCAAGGCCGGGGTGCTCGGCGTCAACGTGCTCGGTTCGCCCAACGCCTTCGACATGGAGATCCGCGTCGGCGCCGGCGCCTATGTCTGCGGCGAGGAGACCTCGCTTCTGAACAGTCTGGAAGGCAAACGCGGCGTGGTGCGCGCCAAGCCGCCGCTGCCGGCAATCCAGGGCCTTTTTGGCAAGCCGACGGTGATCAACAACGTCATCTCGCTGGCTTCGGTGCCTGTCATCATGGACAAGGGCGCCGCCTACTACAAGAATTTCGGCATGGGCCGCTCGCGCGGCACGATCCCGATCCAGATCGCCGGCAACGTCAAGCGCGGTGGCCTGTTCGAGGCGGCTTTCGGCATGACGCTCGGCGAAATCATCGACGATATCGGCGGCGGCACGGCCACCGGCCGGCCAGTGAAGGCGGTGCAGGTCGGCGGTCCACTCGGCGCCTATTTTCCGCGCGCGCTGTTCGACACACCGTTCGACTATGAGGAATTCGCCAAGCGCGATGGACTGATCGGCCATGCCGGCATCACCGTATTCGACGACACCGCCGACATGCTGAAGCAGGCGCGCTTCGCCATGGAGTTCTGCGCCATCGAAAGCTGCGGCAAGTGCACGCCCTGCCGCATCGGCTCGACGCGCGGGGTGGAGACCATCGACAGGCTCGCCGCCGGCATCGAGCCGGAGAAGAACCTCGCCCTGGTTACCGATCTCTGCAACACGATGAAGTTCGGATCGCTCTGCGCGCTGGGCGGCTTCACGCCCTACCCGGTGATGAGCTCGATCACGCATTTCCCCGAGGATTTCAAGCCCGCGCCGGCGCGCGTGGCTGCTGAATAGGAGCTGGCAGATGAACATCAAAGCCGACTTCCCGACGCTTATCGAAGAGATCGATTACGGAACTCCGCAATCGAAGGCTGAGAAGCGGATCACGCTGACCGTCGACGGCCGCAGCATCAGCGTGCCGGAAGGCACGTCGATCATGCGCGCCGCGATGGAAAGCGGGGTCGAGATCCCGAAGCTATGCGCCACGGACATGCTGGACTCGTTCGGTTCCTGCCGCGTTTGCCTGGTCGAGATCGAAGGGCGCGGCGGCACGCCGGCGTCCTGCACGACGCCTGTCGGCGAAGGCATGGTGGTGCGCACGCGGTCGGAACGGCTCGACGCCATTCGCCGCGGCGTCATGGAGCTCTATGTCTCCGACCATCCGGTGGGCTGGAACGAGACGGCCGGAACCGGCGCCAGTGAGTTCGACGCGGTGGCGAAGTCGGTTGGCCTGACCGAGAACCGCTACGGCGTCGAAGGCCGCAATCACGTCAAGGAGGATGGCGTCGCGCCCGGCCACGGCTCGCTGGCCGTCGACTACGTCGCGCGTGACGAATCCAATCCGTATTTCACCTATGATCCGGCGCAATGCATCGTCTGTTCGCGTTGCGTGCGGGCCTGCGAAGAGGTGCAGGGCACCTTCGCGCTGACGATCGAGGGCCGCGGCTTCGAATCGCGCATGGTCGCCGGCATGCACGAGGATTTCATCGCTTCCGAATGCGTGTCCTGCGGCGCCTGCGTGCAGGCCTGCCCGACCGATGCGCTGCGCGAGAAGACAGTGCTCGCCAAGGGCCTGCCGGAACGCTCGGCCGTCACCACCTGCGCCTATTGCGGCGTCGGCTGCTCGTTCAAGGCCGAAGTGAAGGACGACGAGGTCATCCGCATGATGCCCTACAAGGAGGGCAAGGCCAATCACGGCCATTCCTGCGTGAAGGGCCGCTTCGCCTATGGCTATGCCACTCACAAGGACCGCATCCTGTCGCCGATGATCCGCGAGAAGGTCAGCGATCCCTGGCGCGAAGTGAGTTGGGAGGAGGCGATCGCCCACACGGCCAAGGAGTTCCGCCGCATCCAGTACCAGTACGGACGTACGGCGATCGGCGGCATCACCTCGTCGCGTTGCACCAATGAGGAGACCTATCTGGTCCAGAAGCTGGTGCGCCAGGGCTTCCGCAACAACAATGTCGATACCTGCGCGCGCGTCTGCCATTCGCCGACCGGCTACGGGCTCGGCCAGACCTACGGCACCTCGGCCGGCACGCAGGATTTCGATTCCGTCGAATTCACCGACGTCGCCGTCATCATCGGCGCCAATCCGGCTTCCGCACACCCGGTGTTCGCCTCGCGGCTGAAGAAGCGGCTGCGCCAGGGGGCCAAGCTGATCGTGCTCGACCCGCGCCGCACCGAGATGGTCAAGTCGGCGCATATCGAAGCCGACTACCACCTGCCGCTGAAGCCCGGCACCAATGTCGCCGTGCTGACGGCGCTCGCACATGTCATCGTCACCGAAGGCCTGTTCGACGAGGCCTTCGTCCGCGAGCGCTGCGACTGGACGGAATTCCAGGACTGGGCGTCCTTCGTCGCCCTGCCGGAGAACAGCCCCGAAACCGTCGGCAAGCTGTCCGGCGTCGATCCCGAACTGATCCGCGGTGCGGCACGTCTCTACGCCAAGGGCGGCAACGGGGCGATCTACTACGGCCTCGGCGTCACCGAGCACAGCCAGGGCTCGACCACGGTGATGGCGATTGCCAATCTCGCTATGGCCACCGGCAATATCGGTCGCCCGGGCGTCGGCGTGAACCCGCTGCGCGGCCAGAACAACGTGCAGGGCTCGTGCGACATGGGCTCCTTCCCGCACGAACTGCCAGGCTATCGCCATGTCTCGGGCGACGCGGTGCGCGACATCTATGAAAGCCTGTGGGGCGTGAAGCTGGACGACGAACCCGGCCTGCGTATCCCCAACATGCTGGATGCCGCCGTCGACGGCTCCTTCAAGGGCATCTACATCCAGGGCGAGGACATCCTGCAGTCCGATCCCGACACCAAGCATGTCGCCGCCGGACTGGCCGCGATGGAATGCGTGGTCGTGCACGACCTTTTCCTCAACGAGACGGCGAACTACGCGCATGTGTTCCTGCCGGGCTCGACCTTCCTTGAGAAGGACGGCACCTTCACCAATGCCGAGCGCCGCATCAACATGGTGCGCAAGGTGCTGGAACCGAAGGCGCGTTACGCCGATTGGGAAGCGACGCAGGAGCTTGCCCGTTCCGTCGGGCTGGACTGGAACTATGCGCATCCGTCCGAGATCATGGACGAAATCGCCAAGACGACGCCGAGCTTCTCCGGCGTCTCCTTCGAGTTGCTCGACCGCCTCGGATCGGTGCAGTGGCCCTGCAATGAGAAGGCCCCTCTCGGCACCCCGGTCATGCATGTCGACGGCTTTGTGCGCGGCAAGGGCAAGTTCATCCGCACCGAATATGTGGCGACGGACGAGCGAACCGGGCCGCGCTTCCCGCTGCTTTTGACCACCGGCCGGATCCTGTCGCAGTACAATGTCGGCGCGCAAACGCGGCGCACCGACAATATCATGTGGCACTCCGAGGACCGGCTGGAGATCCATCCGCACGACGCCGAGAACCGTGGCCTGCGCGACGGCGACTGGGTGCGGCTGACCAGCCGCTCCGGCGAGACGACGCTGCGCGCGCAGATCACCGACAGGGTGTCACCGGGCGTGGTCTATACGACCTTCCACCATCCCGACACGCAGGCCAACGTCATCACCACGGACTTTTCGGACTGGGCGACCAACTGTCCGGAATATAAGGTGACGGCGGTGCAGGTCGGTGCCTCCAACGGACCATCGGAATGGCAACGCGACTATGACGAGCAAGCGCGCAACAGCCGCCGCATCGCCCCGCTGGAAGCGGCGGAGTAGACCTTGGACGAGACATTCGACAGTAAGAGCTTCAATCTTGACGGTTGATCGCCCCCCACTCCGTCGAGCTTCGCTCGACACCTCTTCCCCGATCGACGGGGGAGAGGAAAGGCGCGAGGGGTGCGTCTCGTGACCCGCAAACGCCCCGCCATCACCGAAATGTCCCGTTTCGCTCGCCGCGCCAGCGGCACGGCAGCGGCCCGCCGCATGGTGCCGGAAGAAACGCCGGTGGCGTTCTCCTTTGCCGGTACGACGCATGCGGTGATGATGGCGAGTCCGGCCGATTTCGAGGATTTCGCGCTCGGTTTCTCGCTGACCGAAGGCATCATCGCTTCCCCCGAAGAGATCGAGGCAATCGAGGTCGAGGATCTCGGCGCCGGCATCGACATCCAGATCCGACTGAAGGACCAGGCCAACATGCGCTTCGAGGCGCGGCGGCGCAGGCTCGCCGGACCGGTCGGCTGCGGGCTCTGTGGCATCGAATCGATCGAGGAAGCAATGCGCTCGGTCGACGCAGTTGGTGCGTCTAAACTTACGCTTGATGCCGGCGACATCGTCCGCTCCGTCAAGCTTCTCTCGAAAATGCAGCCGCTGCACAGCGAGACGGGCGCGGTGCACGCCGCCGGCTTCTATATCCCGGGCAAGGGCGCCGTCATGGCGCGCGAGGATGTTGGCCGTCACAACGCACTGGACAAGCTGGCCGGTGCATTGGCCAAGGCCGGCATCGACGGCGCGACCGGCGCGGTAGTGGTGACGTCGCGCGTCTCCGTCGAGATGGTGCAGAAGACGGCGACGATCGGCTCGCCCTTCATCATTGCGGTCTCTGCGCCGACCGCGCTCGCCGTCCGCACCGCCGAACAGGCCGGCATGACGCTGGTGGCCTTGGTTCGCGGCGACGATTTCGATATTTTCACCCATCCGGACCGGGTGGTTCGCGGAGTTGCCAAACATGTCGCATGACGAAGACCACATCATGAGCACCAGCGAGAAGCTGGTGCGGATGGCCAACCAGATCGCGGCCTTTTTCCACTCCAGGCCGCGCGAAGAAGGCGTGGCCGGAGTGGCCGAGCATATCAACAAATTCTGGGAGCCGAGGATGCGGCGTCAGTTCTTCGAGATGCTGGACAGCGGCGGCGACGGCTTCGATGAACTCGTCGTGGCTGCCTCGACCAGGATCAAGCAGCCGGTCTCGCCCGCCGAGGCCGATCTGAAGCTCGGGCTCAAGCTTCCCCCAGGCGACGTAGCCGCCTCGCAAAAATAGCCATTGGTTCGCGTCCGCTTATATTTCCTTCCGCTAAAGTTTAAGCTGCCGCAAGCGACGCAGCTCTGCTATGGTCGGCGATCCGAAATCGTCAGGCCGGGCGGAACAACTCGTGAGGCCGATCGAGACCCGATACGCCCGTAGCGGCGACGTGCGGATCGCCTATCAGGTGGTCGGCCAAGGCGCGTTCGATCTCGTCTTCGTGCCGGGCTTCATCTCCAACCTCGACCTGCATTGGGAGGATGAAGGCTATAGCAGGCTGCTGAAACGGCTTTCCGCCTTCTCAAGGCTGATCCTATTCGACAAGCGCGGCACCGGCCTGTCCGACCGCGTCGATGCCAACCATCTCCCCAGCCTCGAAACGCGCATGGACGACGTGCGTGCGGTGATGGACGCGGCCGGCAGCGGCCGCGCGGCCCTGCTCGGCGCCTCGGAAGGCGCTCCGATGGCCATGCTGTTCGCCGCCACCTATCCGGAGCGGACACGCGCCCTGGCGCTCTATGGCGGCTATGCCCATTTCCACCGATGGGTGATGCCGCCGGAACGGCTGGAGGCATTCATCGCGACGACGGAAACCGCCTGGGGCACAGGCGCCACCTTGCCGCATTTTGCGCCCGGCCGCGTCGAAGACAGTCACTTTGCCGCTTGGTGGTCGCGATTCGAGCGGCTGTCGGCAAGTCCAACGGCGGCGGCGGCGCTGGCGCGAATGAATGCCGGCATAGACGTGCGCGGCATACTCTCGGCGATCAGCGCGCCGACGCTGCTGATCCACCGCCGCAACGACGCGCGCGTCGATCCCGATGCCAGCCGCTTTCTCGCCCGGAAAATCCCGAACGCCCGGCTTGTCGAAATCCCCGGGCGCGACCACCCGGTGTGGACCGGTGATGTCGACCGGGTCGCCGACCTGATCGAGGAATTCCTGACCGGCGAGCCGGCCGTGGCCGACAGCGAGCGCGTGCTCGCCGCATTGCTGGTGACGCGTATCTACGATACGGCGCGCCTCGGCGACCGCATGTGGAGCGAGCGCAGCCAGCGATTCCAGGAGACCTGGCGATTGCTGGTGGGGCGCCATGGCGGACGTGTCGCAGGCACGCATGGCGAGCTGATGATCTCGCGCTTCGACGGTCCGGCGCGCGCCATACGCTGCGCGGCGGCATTGCGCGAAGCGGCGCAGGAGATCGGTGTGGCCAGTGCACAGGGCGTGCATGTCGGCGAGATCGAGATGCGCGGACCGCCGGTCGGCTTGACTGCACGCGTGACCATACAACTTGCGGCCCATGCCAGCCGCGGCGAGATCCTGGCGTCGCGGCTGGTTTCCGACCTGGCGACCGGCTCCGGCCTACACTTCATCGATGGCGGACGCATTGCGCTCGACGAGTTGGACGAGCCGTTGGCGTTTGTTCTTGCGACGTCCGAGCAGCATCTGGAACCCGCCTGCCGATCCAAGCCCAGGCCTGCCGAACCGGCCGCGCTGACGGCGCGCGAAAGCGAGGTGGTGAGCCTGATCGCCGACGGCAAAAGCAATGCCGCGATCGCCGCCGAGCTCAACCTCAGCGAGCATACGGTCAAGCGTCACGTCGCCAACATATTGCTCAAGCTCGACCTGCCGTCGCGGGCGGCGGCGGCCGCGTTTTCGGCACGGAACCCTGGCCCGCACGGGCCATAAAGGCCATGGCGCTTTCGGGCGAAGCGGCCGATGGCGTCGGGGATTATCAATTCTTCCCATGCAGGCCAGGCGATATCGCCGTGACGGTACTGCGAAGGGAGGATGAAATGGTGAAATCAAGTCGCAAGACCAGATTGCTCGTCATCGCGGCCGGCGTCGGCGCCTTGCTGGCCCTGGCTCCGGCTGGGCCGAGGATGCCTCGGCGACGGCAGCATACAAGGACATAGAGGCCACGCTCGGCTCCATACCGGACATGTTCAGGACTTTGCCTGACGTGGCGGTCGCCGGTGCCTGGGCCGAGATAAAGTCGATGCAGCTCAACCCCAAGACCGCACTCGACGGCAAGACCAAGGAACTCATGGGGCTTGCCGTCGCCTCGCAGATTCCTTGCCAGTACTGCGTCTACTTCCACACCGAGGCCGCCAAGCTCAACGGCGCGACCGACGAGGAGATCAAGGAAGCGGTGGCGATGGCGGCGATCGTTCGCCACTGGTCGACGATGCTCAACGGCAGCCAGGTCGACCTCACAGCCTTCAAGAAGCAGACCGACGACGTGTTCGCGGCCGTGAAGGCCAAGTCGCAGTGACACTATCGCTGCACGGCGATGACCGCCGGGCAGCACTTTGCTCATCAACCGCCCGATCGGGAAGACGGGCCCATGGAGGACGAAATGCTGACCAAGACACAGACCGTTGACGGCGCGGCAATCAAGAAAGCCATCGAAGGGCGCGACGGACAGATGCTGTCGAGCTTTTACGCCGACGATGCGGTGTTGCGGGTCGTCGACCGCAATAATCCGCCGAGCAAGCCGCGCGAGATCCGCGGCCGAGCGGCGATCAGCACATTCTGGGACGACATCTGCAGCCGGGCAATGACCCACAAGGTCGATACCACCATTGCCGATGGCGACAATCTCGCCTTCACGCAAGCCTGCGCCTACCCGGACGGGACCAAGGTGTTCTGTGCGGCGATGCTGGAACTCAAGGGCGGGCGGATTGCACGGCAGACGGTCGTGCAGGCCTGGGACGAGTAAGCGGCATCAGCCGCATCTTCGGAGGAGGAAAACATGTTCAGCGCCAGATGGCAGATCGACGCCAGGTTCGGACACAAGCAGACCGTGCTCGACCTCTTGCGGAAATGGGAATCCGAGATCGGTTCGCAGGTCGGCGTCGCCGACCTGAAGTTCCAGATCATGACGGGTTCGATCGGCGCGCGGGAGGCGACGGTCGAATCTCACCACCAGGTCGAAAGCCTGGCCCAGTTGGAAGAGTTCTTCGCCAGGATCGGCAAGATCGACGCGCATGCCAAATGGGGCAAGGAGATCGAGCCTTACGTCGTGTCGGGCACCAGCCTCTGGCAGATTTTCCGCATCGTCGAATAATGCATGTCGCCCAAAGGTGCCCATAGAACAACGATCTGAAGCGCGCCGCATCGGTCCCTTTCGACGCGACGCGCTTTCGCTACCATGACGGCTTCCGCCTGCCCGCTATGGCTCTCCCGGGCCATTTCCCCACTGGCCCTTTCGGGCGAAGCAGCGAGGAGCCGGATCGGTGCAATGTGCTCTCCTGCACCATCCTGCGCACCCGACGGATGGACGGCACAAGCAAAGCAACAAGATAAATCGTCGCGTCGAAACCATATGGCGCGGGCGCGATCAGGGAGGAAACCGATGACCGACGAAACCTATGCAAAACTGCGTGAAGGCTTGCGCGGAGAGCTGATCCTGCGCGGCGAAGCCGGCTATGAGGAGGCCCGCAAGGTTTACAACGGCATGATCGACAAGAGTCCGGCGCTGATTGCACGCTGCGTCGATGTCGCCGACGTGATCACCGCTGTAAGGTTCGCGCGCATAAACGACCTCCTCATCGCCGTGCGCAGCGGCGGCCACAACGGCGCGGGATTGGGGATTTGCGACAACGGTCTCGTCATCGACCTGTCGATGATGAAAGGCGTCCATGTCGACCCGAAAACCCGCACCGTGAGGGTCGCGCCCGGCTGCACTTCGGGCGACGTGGACCACGCCACCCATCCTTTCGCGCTCGCCGTTCCGTTCGGCATCGTTTCGACCACGGGCGTCGCCGGCCTTACCCTCGGTGGAGGAACCGGCTATCTCACGCGCAAATACGGCCTCACCATCGATAATCTGATCGAGGCCGATCTGGTGCTGGCCGATGGCAGCATGGCGAAGGCCAGCAAAAGCGAGAATCCCGACCTGTTCTGGGCGCTCCGGGGCGGCGGCGGCAATTTTGGCGTGGTAACCAGCTTCCTGTTCCAGGCTCATCCGGTGAACATGATCTTCGGCGGTCCGGTGTTCTGGGACGCCAGGCACGCGTCGGCGGTCATGCGTACCTATCGCGACTACCTGCCGGAAGCGCCGGAAGACCTCGGCGCTTTCGTCGGCCTCAAATCCGTCCCTTCGAGCGATCCTTTCCCGCGCGAGCATTGGGGCAAGCGCGCCTGTGCCATCATCTCGTGCTACAACGGCACGGAGGAGGACGGGCGCAAGGCGATGGCGCCGCTGCTGGACACCTTGCCGCCGCCAATGTTCAACTGGATGGGCGTAATGCCGTTCCCGGCGATGCAGTCGCTATTCGACCCGCTCCTTCCGAAAGGCCTGCAATGGTACTGGAAGGGCGATTTCGTCAAGTCGCTTCCCGACGAAGCGATCGCGACCCATATCGCACAGGCCGCCCAGGCGCCCAGCGAATTGTCGCTCATGCATCTATACCCGATTGACGGCGCCGTCCGCCGCGTCGGCAAGGACGAGACCGCCTGGAACGCGCGTGACGCAAGCTGGTCGATGGTCATCGCCGCCATCGACCCCGATCCGGGCAAAGCCGCCGACCTGACCGCGTGGGCACGGAATTACTGGGCGAGCGTCCATCCCCATAATGGCGAGGGCGGCTACGTGAACTTCATGATGGACGATGAAGGAGACGCGCGCTTGCAGGCGAGCTATGGCGGAAATTACGAGCGGCTGAGCCAGGTTAAGCGAACCTACGACCCATCCAATGTCTTCCGGGTCAACCTAAACATCAAGCCTGCGACATCGGCGATGCCGGGCCGGACGGCCGCGTAGTGCCGGGGTCTCGCCGCTGATGCCGTTCGGCGGCCGTGCCTGTCAGATGCAGCGCAATCGCGAAGTGGAATGGCGCTGACGACCCTCTCAAGCGGGGTCGCCGGCGCCGGCCACAGCCATATAAGATCTGCCTTTGCCGGAACGAGACAGATTACCCGTGCGCCACCATCACATGGCGCACGGCGGTATAATCCTCCAGCGCGTAGAGCGACATGTCCTTGCCGTAGCCGGACTGCTTCAGCCCGCCATGCGGCATCTCGTTGGTCAGCATGAAGTGGGTGTTGATCCAGGTGCAGCCATATTGCAGGCGAGCGGCGGTCGCCATGGCGCGCGAGACGTCCCTGGTCCACACCGACGATGCCAGGCCATAATCGCTGTCATTGGCCCAGTTCACCGCCTCGTCGACATCCGAGAAGCGGGTCACCGAGACGACCGGGCCGAAGACTTCGCGGCGCACGATCTCGTCCTCCTGCAAGGCGCCGGCGACGACGGTCGGCTGGTAGTAGAAGCCGGTGCCCTCGCCCGGCTTGCCGCCGGTGGTGATCTCGATGTGCTTCAATTCCGAGGCGCGCTCGACGAAGCTCGAGACACGGTCGCGTTGGCGGCGCGAGATCAGCGGGCCGATCTCGTTCTCGGCATCGTCCGGCAGATTGTACTTGATGGTCGACACGGCCGAGGAGAGATCGGCGACGAGCTTGTCGTAGACCTTCTTGCCGGCATAGATGCGGCAGGCGGCGGTGCAGTCCTGGCCGGCATTGTAGTAGCCGAAGGCGCGCAGGCCGTTGACCACGGCGCCGAGGTCGGCATCATCGAAGACGATGACCGGGGCCTTGCCGCCGAGTTCCAGATGCGTGCGCTTGACCGACTTGGCGGCCGCCTGCAGCACCTTCTTGCCGGTGGCGACATCGCCGGTGATCGAGATCATGTTGACCTTGGGATGGTTGATCAGCGTATTGCCGACGCTGTCGCCGCGTCCGAGCACGACATTGACGACCCCTTCGGGCAGGATTTCGGCCAGGATCTTCGCCAGTTTCAGCGCCGTCAGCGGCGTCTGTTCCGACGGTTTGAAGACGACCGTATTGCCGCCGCCGATCGCCGGCGCCAGCTTCCAGGCCATCATCATCAACGGGTAATTCCACGGCGCGATGGAAGCGACGATGCCGATCGGATCGCGCCGGACCATCGAGGTGTGGCCCGGCAGGTATTCGCCGGCTACCTGGCCTGGCATGGAGCGGACGGCGCCGGCGAAGAAACGGTAGCAGTCGACGATCGCCGGGATTTCATCATTGAGCACGGCATTGATCGGCTTGCCGCAGTTCAGCGCCTCGAGCGCCGCGAATTCCCTGGCTTCGGCCTCTATGCGGTCGGCGATCTTAAGGAGATAGCCCGAGCGCTGCGCGGGCGTGGTACGCGACCAAGCCGTGAACGCCTTCCCGGCAGCCGTCACCGCCGCCTCGATCTGCGCCGGGCTCGCCTCGGGGAGATTGAGAATGGTCGCCCCGGTCTTCGGATTGAGGACCGACTCCTCGGTCTCGGTGCCTTTCTCGAACTTCGAGCCGATCAGCATCTGGGTGTCCATTGGGTTCTCCATTGGCAATAGTGAGTAGTGAATAGTGAGTAGTGAGTAGTGAGTAGTGAGTAGGTTTCTGCCGCGTATTCACTATCCAAAACTACTATTCACCATCCTCCCATTCACTATTCACTACTCACTACTCACTACTCACTGCTCACTATTTCATTTCCCGCTGCCGGCGATCTGGTCGCCGTCGCGGGTCAGGTAGTAGGCGGCGAGGATCGGCAGCAGCGTCACCAGCACCACCACCATCGCCACGACATTGGTGACCGGGCGCTGGCGCGGGCGGATCAGTTCTTCAAGCATCCAGATCGGCAGCGTCTGCTGCTGGCCGGCGGTGAAGGTGGTGACGATGACCTCGTCGAACGACAGCGCGAAGGCCAGCATGCCGCCGGCAAGCAGCGCCGTGGCGATGTTGGGCAACACGATATGCCGGAAGGTCTGGAAACCATCCGCGCCGAGATCCATCGAGGCCTCGATCATCGAGCCCGAGGTGCGGCGGAAGCGGGCAACGGCATTGTTGTAGACGACAACCACGCAGAAGGTGGCGTGGCCGAGCACGATCGTCCAGAACGAGAACGGAATGTCGGCCAGCGCGAAAGCCGAACGCAGCGCAATGCCGGTGATGATGCCGGGCAGCGCGATCGGCAGGATGACCAGCAGCGAAATGGTTTCACGGCCGAAGAATTTCGTCCGTGACACCGCGGCGGCGCACAGCGTGCCGAGAACCAGCGCGATGGCCGTCGAGATGGCGGCGACGCGCACCGAGAGCGACAGCGCTTCCCACACGTCCGGCCGGTTCCAGGTGACAGCGAACCACTGCGTGGTGAGCCCCGGCGGCGGCCAGACGAAGCTCTTCTCCTCCGTCGTGAAGGCATAGACGAAGATCAGCAGGATCGGCAGATGCAGGAACAGCAACCCGCAAGCGGCGGCGATTTTGAGGCCAAGCGGAGCCGATTGGGCACGGTCAGAGCGCATCGAAGGCCCCCATGCGCTTGGCGCCCCAGAGATAGAAGCCCATGATGACGATGGGCACGACAGTGAAGGCGGCGGCGAGCGGGATGTTGCCGGCCGTGCCTTGCTGCGAATAAACGGCCTGGCCGATGAACAGGCGCGACGTGCCGATGATCTGCGGGATGATGTAGTCGCCCAATGTCAGCGAAAAGGTGAAGATCGAGCCGGCGACGATCCCCGGCAGCGCCAGCGGGAACAGCACATTGCGGAAGGTCTGGCCTGGCGAGGCACCGAGATCGGAAGAGGCCTCGACCAGATTGCCGGGCACGCGCTCGAGGGCTGCCTGCACCGGCAGGATCATGAAGGGCAGCCAGACATAGACGAAGACGATGAAGGTGCCGGTGAAGGACACCGACAGCGAGTTGCCGCCGACGACCGGCAGCGACAGCCACGCATCGAGCAACCACAACAGGTTCAGCTTGGCGAGCAGCCAGGTGAGAATGCCTTCCTTGGCCAGGATCAGTTTCCAGGCGTAGATCTTGACCAGGTAGCTCGACCACAGCGGCAGCATGACGCCGAGATAGAACAGCGCCTTCCAGCGGCCGCGCGCATAGCGCGCCGCGTAGTAGGCGATGGGGAAAGCGACGACGGCCGAGGCCAGGGTCACCAGGGCCGCCATCGTCACCGTGCGCAGGATGATGTCGAGATTGGCGGCCTGCAACAGGTCGCCATAGGTCTTCAACGTGAACTCACGATTGATGAGGCCGGAGAACTCGTCGATCGAGAAAAAGCTCTGCGCCAAAAGAGCGAACAACGAGCCGATGTAGACGATGCCGAGCCACAGGACCGGCGGCAGCAGCATAAGCAGAAGGAGCAGTTGCGGCCTGCGCCAGAAGAGGTCGGAGAGCGCGCCGCGTATGCCGCCGCTGCCGGGCAGGATGGCAGGGGCTGGGCTGGGGTTGAGCGCGGCAATGGTCATGGGGCCGCCGTGTGCTGAAGAGAATTATATGAGAGGCCGCGTTCTGCGTCGCCCCCCTCTGTCCTGCCGGACATCTCCCCCTCACGGGGGGAGATTGGCAATTTCTCGGCCTCGCCAATTCTGCGACGTTGGAAATTGGCGAAACCCGAAAGGGCAGCCAATCTCCCCCCTTGAGGGGGAGATGTCCGGCAGGACAGAGGGGGGTGCTTCGCGCAAGCCTTCATCACACCGGCTCGTCCATCAAATGCAGGCTCTCGCGGTTGAAGGTGAGCACCACCGCCTCGCCTTCCCTGGGCAAGGCCGTGCCGGCAGGCACGATGGCGTGCAATTTCAGACCGTCGGCATCGAGCGCCAGCCTGGTGGTCGCCCCGAGATAGTTAGTTGAGACGAGGCGCGCGGCGACGCCCTCGCCGCTCGCCGCGCGGCCGACGCGGATGGATTCGGGTCGCAGGCTGCCCCAGCGGCGCTGGCCGCAATAGCGCTGGACGAAATCCGGCGGCAGCACGTTGGAGGAACCGACGAAATCAGCGACGAAGCGGGTGCTCGGCCGCTGGTAGATATCTTCCGGCGTGCCGATCTGCATGATCCTGCCGTCGTTGAAGACGGCGACGCGATCGGCCATCGACAGCGCCTCGCCCTGATCGTGAGTGACGAAGACGAAGGTTATGCCGAGCGCCTTTTGCAGCGACTTCAGCTCTTCCTGCATGTTCTCGCGCAGTTTGAGGTCGAGCGCGCCGAGCGGCTCGTCGAGCAGCAGCACCTTGGGCTGGTTGACCAGTGCGCGGGCCAGCGCGACGCGCTGGCGCTGGCCGCCGGAAAGCTGGCCGGGGCGGCGGGCGCCGTAGCCGGGCAGCCTGACCAGCGACAGCGCCTCTTCCGCTGCCTTGTGCCGCCCGGCCTTGCCGACGCCCTTGACCATCAATCCGTAGGCGACATTGTCGAGCACATCGAGATGCGGGAACAGCGCATAGTCCTGGAAGACAGTGTTGACGTTGCGGCGAAAAGGCGGAACGCCCTCGGCGCGCTCGCCGAAGATCGAGATCGAACCCGCCGTCGGCTGCTCGAAACCGGCAATGAGGCGCAGGCAGGTCGTCTTGCCGGAACCGGACGGCCCGAGCATGGCGAAGAACTCGCCAGGTACGATTTCGAGGTCGACCGTGTCGACGGCGCGCACGCTGCCGAAATGGCGCGAGACTTTTTGAAAGGAAACGGCTGAGGTCATGGAGTGTCCTGATCTGCCGGGCTCATCGATCTCAGGCGGCGCCGCCCCTCATCCGCCTGCCGGCACCTTCTCCCCGTGAAGGACAGGGGAAGGGACGCGCGCCAACGCTGGCGATCCCCTCTCCCCGTTCTTCACGGGGAGAGGGTAAGGGTGAGGGGCGGCGCCGGCTTCGGCAAAGTAAGGCTAGGTCACCGCCCGCCGATGACGCCGATATAGTCCGACACCCAGCGGTAATAGGGCACGCACTGGTCGTTCTGGGTGGCGCATTTGGTCACCGGCGTCTTCCAGAACTTGATCTTGTCGAAATTTTCGTAGCCGTTGGTCTTGCAGCCTTCGTCGGTCAGCAGCTCGTTGCCCTTGCAGGCGGCGGGGACGACCGGTAGCGAGCCGAACCAGGCCGAGACGTCGCCCTGCACCTTGGGCGAGAGCGAGTGTTCGAGCCACATGTAGGCGCAGTTCGGGTGCGCCGCGTCGGTCTCCATCATGGTGGTGTCGGCCCAGCCGGTGACGCCTTCCTCCGGCACGGTCGAGGCAACGGGCTTCTTGGCGGCGACCAGCGTGTTGACCTGGTATGGCCACGAACCGGAGGCAACCACGCCTTCGTTCTGGAAATCGTCAACCTGGATGGCGGCGTCGTGCCAGTAGCGGCCGACCAGCGTGCGCTGGACGCGCAGCAACTCGAGCGCGGCCTTGTACTGGTCCTCGTTCAACTCATAGGGGTCCTTGATGCCGAGCTCCGGCTTGTGAAACATCAGGTAGTTGGCGGCATCGGCAATGTGGATCGGGCCGTCATAGGCCTGGACGCGGCCCTTGTTGGACTTGCCGTCCGGCAGCTTCATCTCCTCGAAGACGATGTTCCAGCTCTTGGGCGCTTCCTTGAAGACATCGGTATTGTACATCAGCACGTTCGGCCCCCACTGGTAGGGAACGCCGTAATGCACCTTGTCGACGGTGAACCAGGGGGCGTCCTTGATGCGGTCGTCGACCGTCTTCCAACTCGGGATGAGATCGGTATTGATCGGCTGCACGCGCTTGCCGGCAACGAGGCGCAGCGATGCATCGCCCGAAGCGGTGACGAGGTCGAAGCCGCCCTCGTTCATCAGCGAGACCATCTCGTCCGACGTGTTGGCGGTCTTGACGTTGACCTTGCAGCCGCTTTCCTTCTCGAAGGCGGTTACCCAGTCATAGCCCTTGTCGGTTTCGCCACGCTCGATATAGCCCGGCCAGGCGACGATATTGACCTCGCCTTCACCTTTGCCGAGTTCCGTGACCTGAGCGATGGCCTGGCCGGAGAAGGTCAGCGCGACCGTCAATGCAGTGCATGACTTCAGGAATGAATTCATCGTCGATCTCCCATTGATAGGGCCCGCGCTTCGGCGGCGGCTTGTTCCCTGAAGCGAAGTTGCTGTGAAAATCCCGGTTTCGCAAATTCATTTATCAGAAGGGGGATATCGGTTTTTCCGATAGATCAGCGGCCGTTCTTGTCGGGGCGCTGGCGAACCATGCGCTGCGACTGCGCCAGGCCGATGAAATCGCGCGCAGCCTGCGGCAGGCCGGAGCCGCGGCGCCAGACCATCCCGACCTGGACGACGGGTAGGGCACCGGAGACGTCGCGCGATTCGATGCGGTCGCCTTCCAGCGACCACGGCCGGTAGACGAGGTCGGGCAGCAGCGCCACGCCCGCGCCGGTGGCGACAAGGCTGCGCACCGCTTCGACCGAACGGGTGCGGAAGGCGACATGCGGCTTGGCGCCGATTGCCGTCAGCAGCTTGCCGGTGTTCTCCTCGATCTCGTCGACGGTCAGCATGATCAGCGGCTCCGAAGCGATGTCGCCGATGCCGATGATGTCGGCGCCGGCGAGCGGATGCCCGAGCGGCAGCCACAGGCGGTAAGCCGAGACTTCGAGGATTTCGGATTGCAGCGCGGTTCGGTCGCGCAGATTGGACGTGACCATGACCGCGATGTCCAGCTTGCCGCCGATCAGCAGATGCTCGAGATAGTCGCCATTGTCCTCGATTGCCGAGACCTCGACGCCGGGATAGGCACGGCGGTAGCGGGCAAGCAGGTCCGACAGCACATAGCCGGCGACCAGCGAGGTGACGCCGAGCTGCAGCCTGCCGCCCGCTGTCGCCTGCTCGCCGAGGAAGGCGCGGCGCGCATCGGACACATCGGCCAGGATCTTGGTGGCGTGACGCAGGAACTGGTGGCCCTTGTGGGTGATGTTGAGGCCGCGCGGATGGCGGTCGAACAATTCGACGCCGAGGTCGCCTTCGAGCTCCTTGATCGCTTCGGTGACCGAGGATTGCGAAATGGAGAGGTTCTGCGCGGCACCCGACACCGTGCCCTGCTCGGCGACGGCGATGAAGAACTGCAACTGGCGGATGGTGAAAGCCATGGCCCGGACTAAACACGGCGGAGACGACGCTGGGAAGTGGAACGGATCGGCAACTTGACGGCCCCAGAATCGTAACTAAATAAGTTACATGAAACGCAACAGCCGGCTGTCTTCCACCTTGCACATTCTGGTCCACATGGCCGAGAAGCCCGAGCGGGCGCTGACCTCGGAGCAGCTTGCCACCTTCATCCATACCAATCCGGTCGTGGTGCGCCGCAACATCGCCGGGTTGCGGGATGCCGGCATCGTCACCTCTTCACGCGGACATGGCGGCGGCTGGCTGCTCGGGCGCCCGCCCGACGAGATCTCGCTGGCCGAAATCAGCGCCGCGCTTGGCGAGACGCTGCTGCCGTTCGGCACCGAGCCGGAGAGCCCCGGCTGCCTTGTCGAGCAGGCCGTGATCGCCGTCCTCGACGATTTTCGGATCGCGGCGGAGAAGCTGCTGGCGGAGAAGCTCAGCCGTATCACGCTGGCCGACCTGACCGCCGACTTCCGCCGCCGTTACGACCTCATCGGAGTCTCCAGCCATGCAGTATGATCTTGCCGTCGTCGGCGGCAGCTTTGCCGGCTTGTCCGCCGCCATCCAGGCGGCCCGGGCCCGGCGCAACGTCCTGGTGATCGACGCCGGCCAGCCCCGAAATCGGTTCGCCGCGCATTCGCACGGCTTCCTCGGCCAGGACGGGCGCACGCCAGGCGCCATCCTGGAGGAGGCAAGACGGCAGTTGCTAGCCTATCCGACGGCTCGCCTTGTCAACGGACGTGCGGACAAGGCGGTCGCCAATAGCAGCAGCGACTTCGAAATCAGCACAGAGGGCGGCGAGACCTTTGGCGCCGCGCGGCTGGTTCTGGCCACCGGCGTGCGCGACATCCTGCCGGAAGTTCCCGGGCTTGCCGAGCAGTGGGGCAAGACCGTGCTGCACTGCCCCTATTGCCACGGCTACGAGGTTTCCGGCGGGCCGCTTGGCGTGCTGGCGACCGGGCCCATGTCCCTGCATCAGGCGCAGTTGATCGCCGACTGGGGCGACGTCACGCTGTTCGGCAATCGCCTGATCGAGCCCGATGCCGAACAGATGTCTGTCCTTGAAGGCAAGAATGTGAGGTTCGAACCCGCTGCGGTCGCCGAACTGCGGGAGGATGGCGCGGGCGGCTTGACGGTGATCCTCGACGGCGGCCGAAAGGCGGGGGTTCGCGCGATATTCACCGCGCCGCGCAATACAATGGCGAGCCCGGTGGCCGAACAGCTCGGTTGCGGCTTCACGGACGGTCCCCTTGGCCCGGTGATATCAATCGATGACAGGCAGCAGACGACGGTTCCCGGCGTCTACGCCGCCGGGGACGCGTCACGCGCGATGCACAACATCGCCTTCGCCGTATCGGGCGGCGCCTTCGCCGGCATATGCGCCCACCAGTCGCTGGTGTTCGGTTAGCTCAGGCTGCCTCGCCCGCGACGCTGAGCCGCGCGCCGGCCTGCGCCAGGCCAGCAGCGATGTCGCGCGGCGGCGGCCGGTCGGTGGCGAGCTCGGAAAAGCCATCGAAGCCGCAGACCTGGACCAGGCCTTGGCGCCCGAACTTGGAATGATCGGTGACGACGAGCGAACGCTGGCCGCGCGACAGCACCATGCGGGCGAACTCGGCCTCGTCGAGATCGTAATCCATGACACCCGTCACCGCATCGACGGCACCCGTCGAGATCACCGCATGGCTGACCGAGAAGCGGCTGACGAAGTCGATGGCCGAGGCGCCGAAGGCGGCGCCGGAATCGCTGCGCAGCTCACCGCCGGCCATGTAGACCTTGTTGCCGTTGACGGTGGCCAGCGTGCGGGCGATGTCGGATGAGTTGGTGACGACCGTCAGCCGCCGATGGCCGAGCAGTTCACGCGCCAGGAACGAGGTGGTCGTTCCCGTGTCGAGCATGATCGATTCGCCGTCGCGGATGGTGGCGGCGACCATGCGGGCGATGAGGCGCTTGGCCTCGGCGTTCTCGCGCATGCGCCGTTCGAACGGCGCTTCGCCGATCGTCGACGGCAGGCCGACGGCGCCATGCATCTTCAGGAGCGAGCCGTCGCTGGTGAGGGGCTTGACGTCGCGGCGAACGGTTTCCAGCGAGACGCCTAGCCGGTCGGCCAGGCTGGCGATGGTGACGGTGCCTTCCTCCTGCAGAAACCGCAGGATTTCGCCGTGCCGCTTGGAATGGCTCATCGGGTCATTTCCAGTCGCGCCATGATGCAGTGACCGCTTCTATGGCAAATCTGCCGCATATTACAAGGAATCTCGAAAGAATACGGGCAGGAAAGCAGAAAAAGCCACAGAATCTCGTTGACAACGTGGCTTACCCGGCGTGACACTGATGCCGTGTCAGGCTCGCACTGCCACGGAAAAGCGATAGCGGAGCCTGATCCGAATTTGTGTGCCCCAAGGTCTGGAAACTGCCTGACGCGAGGGCGACTGGAAGAATTTTCTCATCCGCGGGGGCGGATGCCGGCCTCGAAGAGCCCGGCACGTGGGGCTCGTCGGTGCGGCGCGGGATACCGATCCCGAATGCCGCGCCGGCGAGGTCTTTGCCAGAACGAGCGTCCGGACAAACGGCGGGTCGCCACGGTGGTGCCGCCCCGTCGGCGCCTTGCCGGACGAAGGGCGAATTCATGACGGCCGAGGACCGCATCCGCGCCCTGCCTTGCTGGACAGGCAGCGTCGAGATCGAGCCGCTGCCCGGCGGGCTGAGCAATGCCAATTATCGGGTTAAGGACGCGGCCGGGAGGCATGTCGTGCGTTTCGGCAGGGACTATCCCTTCCACCACGTCTTTCGCGAGCGTGAGGTGATGACCGCACGCGCCGCGCATGCCGCCGGTTTCGCGCCGGCGGTCCGCCATGCCGAACCCGGCATTCTCGTGACGGAGTATCTCGGCGCCAAGACCTGTCTGGCTGAGGACGTGCGCGCCAATCTCGGCCGTGTCGCCGCCCTGATGCGCGGCTTCCACCGTGAGATGCCCAACCACGTCTCCGGTGCCGGCTTCATGTTCTGGGTGTTCCACGTCATCCGCGACTATGCGCGCACGCTGGAGGACGCCGGCAGCCGCAAGGCGAGCGACCTGCCGCGTCTGCTGATGCTGGCCGACGAGCTCGAACGCGCCCAGAAACTGCTGCCGATCGTGTTCGGCCACAATGATCTTTTGCCGGCGAATATTCTCGACGACGGCAGCAGGCTATGGCTGATCGACTTCGAATATGCCGGCTTCAATACCGCGATGTTCGACCTTGCCGGCGTCGCCTCGAACGCCGGCATGAGCGACGAGGAATCCTTCGCCTTCCTGACCGCTTATTTCATGAAGGAGCCGGACGAGGCGATCCGCCGCTCGCATGCGGCCATGCAATGCGCCTCGCTGCTGCGCGAGGCGATGTGGAGCATGGTTTCGGAACTCTACCTCGACGTGCCCGGCATCGACTACGTCGCCTACACGGAAGAGAACCTGACGCGGCTCGATGCCGCGCTGGAAAACTACCGGACAAAATACGGGACCTGAATTCATGACCTTGCCAACCCAGGCAGCGATCGTCGTCATCGGCGGCGGCATTATCGGCTGCTCGACGGCCTACCATCTGGCCCGCGACCACAAGGCAGATGTGGTGCTGCTCGAACAGGGCAAGCTGACCTCGGGCTCGACCTGGCACGCCGCCGGCCTGGTCGGGCAGCTGCGCTCGTCGGCCTCGATCACCCGCGTGCTCAAATATTCGGTCAACCTCTACAAGGGCCTGGAGGCCGAGACCGGCCTTGCCACCGGCTGGAAGATGAGCGGGTGCCTGCGCCTTGCCACCAATGCCGACCGCTGGACCGAGTACGAGAGGCTGGCGACGACAGCGAAGAGCTTTGGCATGGACATGGAGTTGCTGTCGCCGGCAGAGGTCAAGAACATGTGGCCGCTGATGGAAACCGGCGATCTCGTCGGCGCTTCCTGGCTGCCGACCGACGGTCAGGCGAGCCCATCCGACGTCACCCAGTCGCTGGCCAAGGGCGCGCGCATGCATGGCGCAAGGCTTTACGAGGAAGTGCGCGTCACCGGCTTCGAGATCAAAGGCGGCCGCATCATTGCGGTGAAGACCAACATGGGCGACATCGCCTGCGACAAGGTGGTGAACTGCGCAGGACAATGGGCACGGCAGGTTGGCGCCATGGCCGGCATCAACGTGCCGCTGCAGCCGGTGAAGCACCAGTTTATCGTCACCGAGAAGATCGACGGGCTGGCGACCGATGTCCCGACCATCCGCGACCCGGACCGGCGCACCTATTTCAAGGAAGAGGTCGGCGGGCTGGTGATGGGCGGCTATGAGCCAAACCCGCAGGCCTGGACGACAGATCTCCCCGGAGGCGACGTGCCCAATGACTGGGAGTTCCGGCTGTTCGACGACGACTATGATCATTTCGAACAGCATATGAGCCAGGCGATCGCGCGCGTGCCGGCGCTGGAAACCGTCGGCGTCAAGCAGATGATCAACGGGGCCGAGAGTTTCACGCCGGACGGCAATTTCATCCTCGGCGTGGCGCCCGAATGCGCCAACATGTTCGTCGGCGCCGGCTTCAACGCCTTCGGCATCGCTTCGGGCGGCGGCGCCGGCTGGGTGCTGGCGCAATGGGTGGTCGATGGCGAGGCGCCGTTCGATCTGTGGGTCGTCGACATCAGGCGCTTTTCCAGCCTGCACCGCGACCGGCACTGGGTCCGCGAGCGCACGCTGGAAGCCTATGGCAAGCACTACACGATCGGCTTTCCGCATGAAGAGTATCTTTCCGGCAGGCCGCGCATCGTTTCGCCGCTGTACAACAGGCTGAAACAGCATCGCGCCGTGTTCGGTTCGAAGCTCGGCTGGGAGCGGCCGAACTGGTTCGCCCCCGAAGGCGTCGACCCGCGTGACGTCTATTCCATGGGCCGGCAGAATTGGTTTTCAGCCGTCGGCGACGAACATCGCCATGTGCGCGAGAAGGTCGGCATCTTCGACCAGTCGTCCTTCGCCAAATACGAGCTGACCGGGCCCGACGCGCCGAAGGCGCTGGACTGGATCTGCGCCAACGACGTCAACAAGCCGGCCGGCGGGCTGACCTATACGCAGCTTCTCAACACGCGCGGCGGCATAGAGGCCGACCTCACCGTGTCGCGGTTCGGCGAGGACAGGTACTATATCGTCACCGGCACGGGCTTCCGCACCCATGACCTGTCCTGGATCAGCGACCATGTCGAAAAGGAGCTCGACATCACGCTCACCGACGTCACCGAGGATTTCGGCACGCTGTCGCTGATGGGACCGCGCGCCCGCGAAGTGCTGGCCGGCGTGACCGATGCCGACGTTTCCAACAGCGGTTTCCCATTCGGCCATGCCCGCGAGATTGTCGTTGCCAGCCACACCGTGCGGGCGTTGCGCGTCACCTATGTCGGGGAACTCGGCTGGGAGCTGCACGTGCCGATCTCCGCAACCGGCGAGATCTTCGACGCGTTGATGGCGGCAGGCAAGCAACATGATATCCGCCCTGTCGGCTACCGGGCCCTGGAATCGCTGCGGCTGGAAAAGGGCTATCGCGCCTGGGGCTCCGATATCACCCCCAACGACACGCCGCTGGAAGCCGGCCTCGGCTGGGCGGTGAAGTTTCGCAAGAACACGGATTTCGTAGGGCGGCGGGCCTTGGAGAAAATCACTGGCGGGCCATTGAAGAAGCGTTTCGCCGGCTTCACGGTCGACGATCAGGACATCGTGCTCGTCGGGCGCGAGACGATCCTGCGCAATGGCGAGCCGGTCGGCTATCTCAGCAGCGGCGGCTATGGCTACACCGTGGGGAAGAACATCGGCTACGGCTATGTGCGCAATGCCGACGGCGTGAGAGACGATTTTCTCGCCTCGGGCCGCTATGAGCTGGTCGTGGCGATGCAGCGCACGCCGGCAAAGATTTATCTCGAGCCGATGTATGATCCGGCGGGGACCAGGATCAAAGCCTGATCAGTTCACACGCAAGGCGAGGCAGCGGCTGGGCACCGTGTCGGCCTCGCCCGGCATCGAGACGTACGGGCGCGTTTCCTCGATGCGGGTGACCAGCCCCTGCGCCTCCAGCTCCGCGACCCGCGCGTTAAAGCCTAGATCCCAGATCGTGTTCTTGACCGTCAGCACGATCACGCCGCCCGGCCGGCAGATGCGGATCAGTTCGTCCAGCCCTTCGGCACCGACATGGCCCGAGGTAAAGACGCCGGCCGAGATCACCCCGGCATAGGCATTGTCGGCAAAGGGCAGCGGCCCGCCAAGCGCCAGGCAATGCAGGGCCGAATAGACGCCCTTGCGCTCTGCCTGATCCAGCATGCCTTGCGAGATGTCGAGCGCCTCGACCTCGGGATAGCCGGCAATGTCGAGCCATTCGCCGATGAGCCCGGTGCCGGCCCCGGCATCGAGCAGCGGGGCTGAGCCACGCGGCAGATGCCTTGCCAGCAAGGCCAGGCAGATGGTGGGATGACGATAGCCGGCGGCCGACATGTCGCTGTCGTAGGTCTGCGACCAACGGTCATAGAGCGCCGCCACGTCTTCCGGGCGCTTGGCCGCGTAGGCAGCGCCAAGCGCGCCCTTATGCTTGCTGTCGGTCACTTTCGTCCTGTCCGCCATGCCCTAAATTGGTCTCGCACGGATGATAGCCAAAGCACGAATTTTGTGGAACCGTCTCTGCGACAAATAACAGCGGGGGAGCGGGCATGACAATGGACGAGGCACGGACAAAACTTGCCGCCATTCCCATGCTGGCCGGCTATAACGGGACGCTGGAGCGGCTTGGCGGCCTCACCAACCTGGTTTTCAAGGCCGGGGACTTCTGCCTGCGCATTCCAGGCAAAGGCACCGAGGAATATATCAACCGCGCCAATGAGGCGGTGGCGGCGCGCGAGGCGGCTAAGGCAGGCGTCAGCCCCGAGGTGCTGCATGTCGATCCGGGCACCGGCGTGATGGTGACGCGCTTCATCGCCGGCGCCGTAACCATGTCGCCGGAAAAATTCAGGGTTCGGCCGGGCAGCCCGGCGCGTGCGGGAGAGGCCTTCCGCAAGCTGCATTCGTCCGGTGCGGTGTTTCCGTTCCGTTTCGAACTGTTCGCGATGATCGATGACTATCTGAAGGTGCTGTCGACCAAGGAGGTCGCCCTGCCCGCCGGCTATCACGACGTGGTGCGCGAGGCCGGTGGCGTGCGCGCGGCGCTGTCGGCCCACCCGCTGCCCGTCGTCGCCTGTCATTGCGACCCGCTGTGCGAGAATTTTATCGATGCGGGTGACAGGATGTGGATCGTCGACTGGGAATATTCAGGAATGAACGATCCGCTCTGGGATCTTGGCGACCTCTCCGTCGAAGGCAAGTTCGATGCCGCGCAGGACGAGGAGATGATGCGCGCCTATTTCGGCGGCGAGGCGAAACCGGCGGAGCGCGGCCGCATCGTCATCTACAAGGGGATGTGCGACCTGTTGTGGACACTGTGGGGACTGATCCAGCTCGCCAACGACAATCCCGTCGACGATTTTCGGGCCTATGCCGACGGCCGCTTCGCGCGCTGCAAGGCGCTGATGGAGACGCCGGAATTTTCACGGCACCTGGCGGCGATCCGCGAGGGCTAATTCACGCCCTTCGGCACGTTTTCAGGCGGCACCGTCGTGTCGACCACCTTCTGGCGATGGAAGATGAACAAGCCGGCCAGCACGACGATGACCGAGCCGATGAGGATGCGCGGGCCGGGAACGTCGCCGAAGAACGCCAGCCCGAAGACCACCGCCCATAGAAGCAGCGTGTAGTGCAGCGGCGCCAGCGTCGAGGCCGGGGCCAGCTTGAGCGCCCGCGTGATCATCAGATGGGCACCGCAGGAGACGATGCCGAGCAGCAGCATGGCGCCGAAATCGAGCGCCGACGGCGTGTGCCAGGCGCCGATGGTCAGGGCGCCGCCGACCAGCAGCGTGCCGATGGTCTGCCATGTCACCAGATTGGTGTCGCTGGTGCCGCGCAAGCGCCGGTTGAGGATGATGGCGAAAGCGAAGGCAATGCTGCCCGCCAGCGCGAAGCCCGACGACAGCGAGAAAGCCGCCGAGGAGGGCTTGAGCATGATCAGCACGCCGCAGAAGCCGAGCAGGATCGCCATCCAGCGGCGCCAGCCGACCTTCTCGCCAAGCAGGAGATGCGAGAGTGCCGCCACATAGATCGGCCCGGCCATATAGAAGCTCATCACATCCGCAAGCGGCAGATAGACGACGGCGGCATAGAAGAGCCCGGTATCGAGCGTGGTCATGATGACGCGCAGGACCTGCAATTCGGGCCTTTCCATGCGGAACAGCTTGGCGGCGCCCTGGTGGGCGATCATCGGACCGAGCACGAAAAACGCGCCGATCGACCTGATCAGAACCACCTGGCCGACGGAAAAGCTGGCGACCAGCCATTTGCCCATGGCGTCGTTGAGCGCAAACAGGAAGTCGCCGGCCAGCATCAGCAGAATGCCGGCCAGAAGCACGTTCCTGATTGTGGTATTCTGCGCCACGGGTTGCGTCATGCCGATCCCTTGCCTGTCCAAGCCGCGTCGTAGACGGAAGCGGCCGTTTTGACGAGGAGAAATCCGGGAATCGGCAAGGCCAGCGCCGGAAATCGGCTGGGTCTAGGACGATACGTGCCGCCGGTTCACCAATGCCGGCCTGCCGGGGATGGCAAGCCTGGTGTCCTGCCTGGTTCGTTCCGCCACCACTTTGCCCCTGGCGATGACGCAAATGCGTTCTGGGCGCAGGCGAATAGCCTCGACCGGATTGCCGGCGTCGAGAACGACCAGGCTGGCGCGCTTGCCGACGGCGAGGCCCAGATGATCGAGCCCCATGATGGCGGCATTGACGTTGGTGACCATGTCGAAACAGCGCGCCATGTCGGCCGGGCTCGACATCTGGGCGACGTGAAGCCCCATGAAGGCGACGTCGAGCATGTCGGCGGTGCCCAGCGAATACCAGGGATCGAGCACGCAATCCTGGCCCCAGCCGACGCGGATGCCCAGCGCCAGCATCTCCTTGACCCGGGTCATGCCGCGGCGCTTGGGAAACGTGTCGTGGCGCCCCTGCAGCATGATGTTGATCAAAGGATTGGGGATGACGGAGACGCCCGCCTCGGCGATCAGCGGCAGGAGTTTCGAGACGTAGTAATTGTCCATGGAATGCATCGA
This sequence comes from Mesorhizobium sp. B2-4-1, assembly GCF_006442185.1. Classification (NCBI taxonomy): domain Bacteria; kingdom Pseudomonadati; phylum Pseudomonadota; class Alphaproteobacteria; order Hyphomicrobiales; family Phyllobacteriaceae; genus Mesorhizobium; species Mesorhizobium sp. B2-4-1. Next base: position 334,152 of record NZ_VFVN01000005.1, read on the forward strand.
GGTAAGATGCGAGCCGGCCACCTTGCCCTGAAGGCCGAGACGCTGCGTCTCATAGGCCAGTTGCTCGATGTGACGCGACAGCGGGTCGTCGGTCTCGTCGCAATGCAGGTCGACCATCAGGCCGCGTTTTGCCGCGATCTCGCAAAGCTCGGTCACCGAGCGGGTGCCGTCGGCCATGGTGCGCTCGAAATGCGGAATGCCGCCGACGATATCGACACCCAGATCCAGCGCGCGGATGGTGTTTTCCCGTGCACCGGGCGAGCGGTAGAGCCCATCCTGCGGAAAGGCGACCAATTGCAGATCGATATAGGGCGCCACCGTCTTCTTGACATCGAGCAGCGCCTCGACCGCCAGCAGCCTGTCGTCGCAAACGTCGACATGGGTGCGGATGGCGAGCAATCCCATCGACACCGCCCAGTCGCAATAGGCGAGCGCGCGATCGCGCACCGCTTCATGCGTCAGAAGCGGCTTCAGTTCGCTCCACAGAGCAATGCCTTCAAGCAGCGTGCCCGAGGCGTTTATCCGCGGAATGCCGTAGGAAAGCGTCGCATCCATATGGAAGTGCGGGTCGACGAACGGCGCAGAGACCAGATTGCCCCGCGCGTCAATCGTCGTGCCGGCGTTGCCATCGAGCTTCGGCTCGATCGTCGCGATCGTCTCGCCGACGATGCCGATGTCGGCAACCCTGCCGTCAGGCAGTGTGCCGCCGCGAACGATAAGGTCGAAATCCATCTGTGTCGTCCCCGAAGAATCAGCACCTGTCGGCTGCCGCCGTGATCGCGGTGGGCGAAAAATCTTGCCACGTGGCGCCGCCCCTCATCCGCCTGCCGGCACCTTCTCCCCGTCTAGAGACGGGGAGAAGGGAGATGCTGCGACCTCGCCGCCATTTTTGCAACGTCTACAATTGGCGAAATCTTTGGTTATAGCCCTTTCTCCCCGTCACTTACGGGGAGAAATGTCCGGCAGGACAATGAGGGGCAGCACGAACCTGGCCGATTCGAGCGCTACTCCGGAACGTGCCTCACCGCACCCTTGTCGGCGCTGGTGGCGAAGGCGGCGTAGGCGCGCAACGCGGTCGTCACCTTGCGCTTGCGTTTTTCTTCGGGCTTCCAGGCCAGGGCGCCCTTGGCCGCCATCGCCGCCCGGCGGCTGGCGAGCTCCTCATCGCTCACGGCGAGGCGGATCGAGCGGTTGGGGATGTCGATCTCAATCGTGTCGCCTTCCCGCACCAGCCCGATCGTGCCGCCTTCGGCGGCTTCGGGCGAGACATGGCCGATCGACAGGCCCGACGTGCCGCCGGAGAAGCGCCCGTCGGTGATCAGCGCGCAAGCTTTGCCCAAGCTTTTCGATTTCAAATAGCTGGTCGGATAGAGCATTTCCTGCATGCCGGGGCCGCCGCGCGGTCCTTCATAGCGGATGACGACGACGTCGCCGGCCTTGATCTCATTCGAGAGAATCGCCTTGACCGAGGCATCCTGGCTTTCGAACACCCGCGCCGGGCCGGTGAATTTCAGGATCGACTCGTCGACGCCGGCCGTCTTCACGATACAGCCGTCGAGCGCCAGGTTGCCCTTGAGCACGGCAAGGCCGCCGTCTTTGGAAAAAGGCGTCTTCGCCGAGCGGATAACGCCCGTCTCGCGGTCCAGATCGAGCTCGTCCCAGCGACGATCCTGGCTGAAGGCGACCTGCGTCGGCACGCCGCCGGGCGCGGCGAGGAAGAAATCTCGCACGTTCTGGCTTGAGGTGCGCGAAATATCCCAATGATCGAGCGCCTCGCCGAGGCTTGATGTGTGCACGGTCGGCAGGTCGCGGTTGATCAGTCCGGCTTCGTCGAGCTGGCCGAGGATCGCCATGATGCCGCCGGCGCGGTGGACGTCCTCCATGTGCACGTCGGACTTGGCCGGCGCCACCTTGCACAGCACGGGCACCCGCCGCGACAGCCGGTCGATATCCTCCATGGTGAAGTCGACCTCACCCTCATGCGCCGCGGCCAGGATGTGCAGCACGGTGTTGGTCGAGCCACCCATCGCGATGTCGAGCGTCATGGCGTTCTCGAACGCGCCCTTTGAAGCGATGCTGCGCGGCAGCGCCGTCTCGTCGTCCTGCTCGTAATAGCGTTGGGCGAGATCGACGATCAAGTGTCCGGCCTCGACGAACAGCCGCTTGCGGTCGGCGTGCGTCGCCAGTGTCGAACCGTTGCCCGGCAGCGACAGGCCGAGCGCTTCGGTCAGGCAGTTCATCGAATTGGCGGTGAACATGCCCGAGCAGGAACCGCAGGTCGGGCAGGCGGAGCGCTCGATGACCTTGACGTCCTCGTCGGAGATCTTGTCGTCGGCGGCGGCGACCATGGCGTCGACCAGGTCGAGCGCCTGCGCCTTTCCGGCGAGCACCACCTTGCCCGCTTCCATCGGCCCGCCGGAGACGAAGACGGTCGGGATGTTGAGGCGCAGCGAGGCCATCAGCATGCCGGGCGTGATCTTGTCGCAATTGGAGATACAGACCATGGCGTCGGCGCAGTGGGCGTTGACCATGTACTCGACGGAATCGGCGATCAGCTCGCGCGACGGCAGCGAATAGAGCATGCCGTCATGGCCCATGGCGATGCCGTCATCGACGGCGATGGTGTTGAATTCCTTGGCGACGCCGCCGGCCTTCTCGATCTCGCGCGCGACCAGCTGGCCGAGATCCTTCAGGTGGACGTGGCCCGGCACGAACTGGGTAAAGGAGTTGACCACGGCGATGATCGGCTTGCCGAAATCGCTGTCCTTCATGCCGGTGGCGCGCCAGAGGCCGCGGGCGCCGGCCATGTTGCGGCCATGGGTGGTGGTGCGGGAGCGATAGGCAGGCATGAACTTTCCTTAGCTGGCTGGCTGCGCCCGATGCGGAGCGTCGCGGCCCTGAATATGGATCGCAGGCGTTATAGACCGGCAATTATTGTCTGGCCACATTTTTGCAATGCGCCAGATTCTCCAGAAAAATTCAGAGTTTGCGAAAAAAGATGGCCTCCCGTGTCGGATCGCCTACCGGGCGCCCGTCCTTGGATCAACGGCAAGGGAGTGGGACCATTTTCTCAGACGGCCGTTCCATTGTAGCAGCAAGAAGCAACCGAGGAGCACGACATGCAAAAGATCACCACCTGCCTGTGGTTCGATGGACAGGCCGAAGAGGCGATGAACCACTATGTCTCCATCTTCAAGAATTCGAAGGTGCTGAGCGTCATGCGTTGGCCCAAGGGCCACGCCGATGAAGGCAAAGTGCTGCTGACCACGTTCGAGCTCGACGGCGTGCCGTTCCAAGCGCTCAACGGCGGACCGCAATTCAAGTTCAACGAGGCGATGTCGCAGTCGATCGACTGCAAGACGCAGGAAGAAGTCGACTATTTCTGGGAGAGGCTCACCGAGGGCGGCGAGCCCGGCCCGTGCAGCTGGCTGAAGGACAAGTTCGGCGTCTCCTGGCAGGTCGTGCCGGAACAGCTGCCGCGCCTGCTCCAGGATCCGGACCGGGAAAAGGCCGGCCGGGTGATGAGTGCGATGATGAAGATGGGCAAGATCGACATCGCCAAGATCGAAGAGGCGGCGAAGGGGTGAGAAGTGGTCCGCGTAAGCGGACGGAAAGCCAATTGATTGGCTTTTCCGAGCTTCGAACGCCCTGAGCCTGCGAAGGGCAGGGCTGTCCATTGATTTTTGAGGCCGGCGCTGCCCCTCATCCGTCGCCTTCAGCGACACCTTCTCCCACAACAAGGGGAGAAGGAAAAAGGCAGCGCCGCTACGCCGCCTTGTCGCGGACCTGGTAGTCCTTGATCGTGGCGAAGCGGATCGCCTTCCAGCGCTCGGCTTCGTAGTTCAGCGAGAAGGCGTGCTGGGCGAGGAACACCGGGTCGTTGTCGAGATCGCGGGCAATGTCGCCGCGATGGGCTTCGATGAAGCGCTGCACTTCCGTCTTGTCGTCAGCCGATATCCAGCGGCAGACCGAAAAACGCGACATCTCGAATTCGACCGGCAGCGTGTATTCGAAGTTCAGCCGCTCCTTCAGCACGTCGAGCTGCAGCGCACCGACGACGCCGACGATGGCCGGCGAGCCGTCCTCGGGCGAAAACAGCTGCACGACGCCCTCCTCCGCCATCTGGTGCAGCGCCTCCTTCAGCTTCTTGGCCTTCATCGCATCACCGAGGCGCACACGACGCAGGATTTCCGGGGCGAAGTTCGGCACGCCGCGGAACAGGATTTCCTCACCCTCGGTCAGCGTGTCGCCGATGCGCAGCGTGCCGTGGTTGGGGATGCCGACGACGTCGCCGGCAAAGGCCTCGTCGGCGGTGACGCGGGTGCGGGCGAAGAAGAATTGCGGCGCAGACAGGCTCATCGGCTTGCCGGTGCGCACCAGCTTGGCCTTCATGCCGCGCTCGAGCTTGCCCGAGCAGACGCGCACGAAGGCGATGCGGTCGCGGTGGTTGGGATCCATATTGGCCTGGATCTTGAAAACGAAGGAGGTCATCTTGTCCTCGGTCGCCTCCACCATCCGGGTGTCGGCATCCTGCGCGCGCGGCGGCGGCCCGAAAGCGCCGAGCGCCTCGATCAGGTCGCGCACGCCGTAATTGCGCAGCGCCGAGCCGAAATAGACCGGCGTCAGATGGCCCTCGCGAAAGGCGTCGATGTCGAGCGGACGGCAGGCTTCGCGCGCGAGTTCCAGCTCCTCGATGAAGGCCTCGCGCTCGTTTTCCGGCAACAGGCCGGCGACGCGGTTGGAATCGGGACCGTTGACCGGAGTGCGTTCCTTCTCGTCATCGCCCTTGCGCACGGCGTTCAGCGCCAGGTGGTAAGTGCCCGAAAACGTCCTGCCGCGGCCGATCGGCCAGGTGATGGGCGCGGTATCGAGCGCCAGCTTCTGCTCGATTTCGTCCAGTATCTCGAAGGGATCGCGGCTCTCGCGGTCCATCTTGTTGACGAAGGTGATGATCGGGATGTCGCGCAGCCGACAGACCTCGAACAGCTTCAGCGTGCGCGGCTCGATGCCCTTGGCGGCGTCGATGACCATGACCGCCGAGTCGACCGCCGACAGCGTGCGGTAGGTGTCGTCGGCGAAATCCTCGTGGCCGGGCGTGTCGAGCAGATTGAAGACGTTGTCCTCATACTCGAACGTCATCACCGAGGTGACGACCGAAATGCCGCGTTCGCGCTCGATCTTCATCCAGTCCGACCGGGTCTGGATGCGGTCCTTCTTGGCCTTGACCTCACCGGCAAGCTGGATGGCGCCACCGAACAGCAGCAGCTTTTCGGTGAGCGTCGTCTTGCCGGCGTCCGGGTGGGCGATGATCGCGAAAGTACGGCGGCGCGATACCGCCTGTTCGATGTCTTCAGCCAATTTATGAAATCCTGTCTGTGGCGCGGGCTTCTAGCAGCGCTTTCCCGGCCTGTCGAACAGATTTGCCCGGATCGGTCCGCCGGCTCTTGAGATAGGGAAGACGCGATGGCATCAGAAGACCTGTTCGATGGAGATCCTGCATGAGCAAGAAAGTGATCGTCATCGGCGCCGGCATCATCGGCGCCTCGATCGCCTGGCACCTGGCCAAGGCGGGCGCGCAGGTGACGGTCATTGCCGACAGCGCTGCCGGCGGCGTGGCGACGCCGAACTCGTTTGCCTGGATAAATGCCAGCTGGGGCAATCCGGAACCGTATTTCCGGCTGCGCATCCGCTCCATGGCGGAATGGTCGCGGCTGGCGCAGGACCTGCCCGGCCTTCCGCTCGCCTGGTGCGGCGGGCTGTGCTGGGACTTGCCGGCGGACAAATTGGAGGCCTATGCGGCGGAGCATTCGTCCTGGGGTTATGGCATCAGGCGGGTCGACCGCGCCGGCGCGGTCGGCATCGAGCCCAATCTCGCCGGGCTTCCCGACTTTGCCTTACATGTCGCCGAGGAGGGTGTCGCCGAGCCGGTCGCAGCGGCGAACGCGCTGCTGGCCGACGCCGAACGGCGCGGTGCGCGCTTCGTCTCCAGCACGGTTACGGCGTTGGTCCAAACCGGCGGCAGGACGACGGGTGTGGACACGTCGCATGGGCTGTTTGCAGCCGACGAGGTGGTGATCGCGGCCGGCGTCGGCTCGCCGGAGATTACCGCGACGGCCGGCATAAGGCTACCGATCGAAATGCCGCCCGGCCTGATCGTCCATTCGCGACCTTACAGAAAATTGCTCAACGGTCTGGTGCTGGCCGAGCGGCTGCACATGCGCCAGACGGCGCAAGGCCGCATCATCGCCGGGTCTGATTTTGGCGGTGCCGACCCGGGGATGGATGCGGCGGCGACGGCGCGCGAGCTGTTTGCGGCGGTGCAAGCCATGCTGCGCGGCGGCGATGGCCTGGAACTCGATTTCCATACGGTCGGTTACCGGCCGACGCCGATCGACGGCTTCCCGATCATCGGCCGCGCCGAGGGCATGGACGGCCTCTACATCGCGGTCACGCATTCCGGCATCACGCTGGCGCCGGCGGTCGGCTTGTTCGCGGCGCGCGAAATCCTCGACGGCGAGCGCGATCCGCTGCTGGCGTCCTATGGATTGGGTCGGTTCGCTCAATAGCTTGGTGGACGGCTCTCTACGGCAATTCGCGCCGCGAGGAGGCTACCCGGCCAGCGCCAGCTTCGCCGGGGCCGGCGCAAACGGCTGAATATTCACGCCATCCCTGGTCATGGTGACGAAGCTCGATGGCGGGATCGCCTGCCAGTCGCCGCCTTCACGGTCGAAGGGTTCGGAGACGATGCAGCGGCCGCCGCCCTTGGCGGCGGTATAGAGGGTGGGCGCGTGGTCATCCGTGGCGTAGCGGACCGCGTGGAGCGCCTGCCCGTCGGAAAAGGCGGCCGTCAGCTTCAGCGCCGGCTCGATGCCGGCACGCCGCGAAGCCTCCAGCACGCGGCTGGTGGCACAAGCGACGGCGCCTTGCGGATCGGCGGCCAACCCTTCATCGATCATCAGGAGAAAAAACAGCTCGGAATCGGTGGTGCCCTCGCGCTGGTCGAAGACGGCGTCGGACAGCGAATTTTCCAGCGCGCGGCGGATCTTCTCGAAGCCGCCGATCTGGCCGTTGTGCATGAACGACCAAGGGCCCGAGATGAAGGGATGGCAATTCATGCGGCTGGTGGCGCCGCCGGTCGAGGCGCGCACATGGGCGAGAAACAATCCGGATTTGATCTGTCGGCACAAGCTCTTCAGATTGGGATCGGACCAGGCCGGCAGGATGTCGCGGTAGAGGCCGGGCTCGGGCCGGTCGCCATACCAGGCAAGGCCGAAACCATCGCCATTGGTCGGCGACTTGGCTTCCTCGGCGCAATGGCTCTGGGCGATCAGCGAGTGGCAGGGCGCCGTGAGGATGTTTTCGAGGAAGACCGCTTCACCGAGATAGGCCGCCCACCGGCACATCGCTTCGTCCGTTCCTAAGCGCGGTCCGGAAGGGCCTTGGGCTCCTTGACCGCGTGCGAACCTCTGTTGTGCGTCCGCTCGTAAAGTTCGCGGACGATTTGGCTGGCGGTAGTCTCGAACAGAAATGGCAAGAAAGCGTGAACGAGGGCGGCCCCGGCGGCCGTCAGCAGGCGCGAGGAAAACCAGGCGGCAAAGGCCATGTGACCGAAATAGGTTTCGCCGACCTTGGCCGGATGGGAGGTAAAAATCCTTGCAACCGACATGCAGCTTCCCCTTCAGCGCTTAAAGTTCCTGATATCGGGTATCCTGGCACGGTTCGTCGGTTCATCGGTCTCAAAATGTCCTTGTATTTTGCTTGTTCGTGGGACAAACATCCCACATGGCCATCGAAATCGACGAAATCGACCGGAAATTGCTCGCCGAATTGCAACGCGACGGCACGTTGTCGGTCGATCAGCTGTCCGAACGGGTAGCCTTGTCGCGCAACGCCTGCTGGCGGCGCGTCAAGCGGCTGGAGGAGGATGGCGTCATCACCGGCCGGGTGGCGTTGGTCGATGCCGAGAAGCTCGGGCTCGGCCTCTCCGTGTTCATCCTGGTCCGGACCTCAAATCATGATCCCGAGTGGTTGCAGAAATTCCGGGCGGCGGTGACAGGCTTTTCCGAGATCACCGGAGTCTACCGCATGTCCGGCGACCTCGACTATGTCTTGCGCGCCCGCGTCGCCGACGTGAAGGCCTATGACCGGCTCTACCAGCGGCTGATCGCCAAGGTGGCGCTGTCGGACGTTTCGGCGTCCTTCGTGATGGAGGAGATCAAGGAGACCACAGTGGTGCCGATGGAAGTGCGCTAAGGATTGGCTCCGGCCATAGTGATGCCCGAAAGAAAGCCGTTGATAGGGTCGAGGGCGAATTGACCGAATCGGCAATCGCGCCGATAGGATCGATTTTATGCGCGCAGCCATCCAAAATTCCTCCGTCATCGGTCCGACCGTCGGCTTCGTAAGGTTGCCGCATGGGGAAGGACTCCCCCTCCCTGCCTATGAAAGCCCCGGCGCCGCCGGCATGGACCTGCGCGCGGCGGTGCCCGACGATCGGCCGCTGCTGATCCTGCCGGGAAAACGTGCGCTGGTGCCGACCGGACTGATCCTGGAAATCCCCGAAGGCATGGAAGGCCAGGTGCGGCCGCGCTCCGGCCTTGCCTTCAAACACGGGCTGACCGTCCTCAACACGCCGGGCACGATCGACAGCGACTATCGCGGCGAGGTGAAAGTGCTGCTGGTCAATCTCGGCGACGAGGATTTTGCGGTGACGCGCGGCATGCGCATCGCCCAGATGGTGTTCGCCGCGGTGACGCAGGCGGGCGTCGAAGAGCGCGACCTGGCCGGCGGCACGGCGCGCGGTTCGGGCGGGTTCGGCTCGACCGGCACGGCCTGATGAACATACCGAAACTTGTCATCTTCGACTGCGACGGGATTCTGGTCGATACCGAGAACCTGGCCAACCGGCGTCTCGCCGAATGGCTGAGCGAAGCCGGGTATCCCACCAGCTTTGAATATTGCCGCAAGAACTTCTCCGGCCGCAGCATGGTCTCAGTGCAGAAGCAGATCGAAGAAGAGACCAGCGTCAGGCTCGGCGCAGACTTCGTCGAGCGCTGGAATGCAGGGCTGCCGGACCTGTTCGCCCATGGGGTCGAGGCGATTCCCTATGTCCGGGAGTTCGTCGAGGCTGTCCGCGCGGCCGGCATCGCCTATTGCGTCGCCACCTCGGCCAGGGTGTCGAAAATGCACATCACGCTTGGCCAGACCGGCCTGCTGCCGCTGTTCGAACATGCGATGTTTTCCTCGACCATGGTCGCGCGCGGCAAGCCGTTTCCGGACTTGTTCCTACATGCGGCCAAGACGATGGGCTTTGCGCCTGCCGACTGCATTGTCATCGAGGACAGCGTCGCCGGCACGCAGGCCGGCATCGCCGCCGGCATGCGGGTATTTTCCTATCATGGCGATCCCTACAGCGACCGTGACGGCTTGATGCGAGCCGGCGGCATCCTGTTCGACGACATGCGCACACTGGCCGGACTGGTGCCGATCCACTGATCGGCGCCGTTCTGACGGGGTTGCATGGACGCGCCGGACGAATTGTCAGCAGAGAACGCGAAACGCTTCTGAGCCAACTGCATTCGTTTGCCCGGGCAAGGCGGGCAAGCTAAAATCCGCGCCATCGCACTCAACACGATGGGGGAACTTCCATGGACAAGGGCAAGATCTTTCGCGACCTGCATGCCTCGACCTTCGTCATGCCCAACCCTTGGGACGTCGGCACGACGAAGCTGCTTGGATCCTTCGGTTTCAAGGCGCTGGCGACGACCAGCGCCGGTTTCGCCTTCTCGCGCGGCCTGCCGGACGGCGCGGTGACCTTCGACCAGATGATCCATCATTGCCGCGAGGTGACGGCGGCAACCGAGCTGCCGGTTTCGGCCGACCTGGAACGCGGCAAGGGCGACAGCGCCGAGCAGGCCGCCGAAACCATCTTCGCGGCTGAAGCCGCCGGCCTTGCCGGCTGCTCGATCGAGGACCACACCGGCGACCCGAACAAGCCGATCTATGATTTTTCGCACGCGGTGGAGCGCGTCGCGGCGGCGGCGGAAGCGGCTCGCGCGCTGAAGCGTGATTTCGTCTTCACCGCGCGGGCGGAAAACTTCCTCTGGGGCAAGTCCGACCTCGACGACACCATCAAGCGGCTGCAGGCATTCGAGAAGGCGGGCGCCGACGTGCTCTACGCGCCGGGCATCGGCGACGTCGAGATGGTGCGCACGGTCTGCTCGGCGGTGAGCAAGCCGGTCAACGTCATGGCAAGGCCCGACTTCACCGTTGCCGATCTGACCGCTGCCGGGGCAAAGCGCGTTTCGCTTGGGCCGTGGCTCACCAACTTCGCCTATGGCATGCTGGAAACGGCGGCGCGCGAGATCCAGCAGGACGGCACGTTCGGCTTCGCCCGCGCCGCCATGCCCTTCGGCAAGTTGCAGGCGCTGTTTGGCAAATCGGGATAAGCGGGCCGAACACATGACGCTGACCGTCGTCGACATGCACACCGGCGGCGAGCCGCTGAGGATCGTCACCGGGGGTTATCCCGATATCCCGAAGGGCACGATCCTGGAAAAGCGCGCCCATGTGCGCGACCATTTCGATCATCTCCGGAAAATCCTGATGTTCGAGCCGCGCGGCCATTACGACATGTACGGCGCGCTGCTGGTCGAGCCCGATTTGCCGGGCGCCGACCTTGCCGTGCTGTTCATGCACAATGAGGGCTATTCGACTATGTGCGGCCACGCCATCGTCGCGCTCGGCCGCTATGCCGTCGACGAAGGGCTGGTGACCAAGCGGGAACCGGTGACGATGGTCAACATCGAGGCGCCCTGCGGCATGGTGATTGCCTCGGTCGAGGTGCGCGACGGCAAGGCAGGTGCTGTGTCGTTCGAAAGCGTGCCGGCTTTCTTGTTCGCACGCGACCGCAAGATCGAGCTGCCCGGCTACGGCGCGATCGGCTTCGACATCGCCTATGGCGGCGCCTTCTATGCCCTGGCCGACTGTCACCAGTTCGGATTGGAATTCGGCCGCGATCGGGTGCGCGATTTCGTCGATGCGGCGACGGCGCTGTCCGAAAGGCTGAAGCAGGAATTCCACCTGTCGCACCCCGACCATGCCGACCTCGCCTTTCTCTACGGCACCATTTTGACGGACGGGCGGGATACGTTTTCGGGTGAGCCGACGAAAAACGTCTGCGTCTTCGCCGAGGCGCAGGTCGACCGGTCGCCGACCGGCTCCGGCGTCACCGCCCGGCTGGCGGCGATGCATGCCAAGGGCGAGATCGCAACAGGCCAGACACGCACTTTCGAGAGCATCGCCGGCTCGCGCTTTTCCGGCGCGGTGGCGCGGACGGCGAAAGCCGGACCGCATGAAGCGATCATCGCCCGCGTCGGCGGCCGCGCCTACTATTGCGGCCGGGCGGAATTCATCGTCGAGCCCGACGACGAACTGGGGCGCGGCTTTCTGCTGCGGTAGGGACTGGCGCATCAACGGGACGGCTTGCTCCCCCGATCGGGCCGGGCCGAGATCGCCTTGTGCAGATGCACCATCATGGCTGCGGCGAAGAGCGGCGTCGCCAGGTTGAGCACCGGCACGGCAAGGAAGGCCGCTATCACCAGGCCGGCGAGAAAGACCGTCCCGGCATGGTGCCGGCGCAAGGCCCTGGCCTCTTCTTCCGGACGGAAGCGCATAGCGGCGAATTCGAAGAACTCGCGCCCAAGCAGGTAGCCGTTGACGATGAAAAAGGCGGCGATGTTGATGCCCGGCACCAGCAGGAGCAGCAGGGCAACGATGTTGCCCAAAACGACGACGCCGAAGAACTTTATCGCCAACACCAGCGAGCGCAGCGCCGGCATGGCGCGGCCGGGCGGATCGCCGGGATAGTCGGTACGCTCCACCACTTCGGCGACATCGTCGAGGAACAGCCCGGCGACGACAGCCGTGACCGGCGCGACGAGCAGCGCCATGCCGAAGGCAAGCGCGATGGCCGCGATGATGCCGCCCAGCCAACCGGCCCAGGACGGCAGGCCGGGAAAGAGTGTGTGCAGCCATGGCAGCGCCAGCCACTCGACGAGGCTGGTCAGCCCGAACCACAGGCCGACCAGAGCAAGCACAGTCAGGCCTAACGTCTTGAGGAAGACGGCGCGCAATTCGGGCGAGAACAACTGGCCGGCGGCGGCGCGGGCGGCGCTGGAGATCACGGTGCTTCCTCGCTTCGACGGATTGCCCCTGGGAGGATAGGCAGCAGGTTCGCCGGTCACAAGCTCTATTGCCTGCCGTGGGTCAAGGCGGTCGTTTCAGGTTTCGAACTCTCCGCATCACCCCTCTTGCGAGCGCCGGCGCCGCCCCTCACTGTCCTGCCGGACATCTCTCCCCGTAGAACGGGGAGAGAGGAGCTGGCGGCAACCCCGGTGCCTCCATCGCAACGTAGTGATTGGCGAAATCAGTGATGACAGCGCCCTTCTCCCCATCACTTACGGGGAGTTGGAGGAGCGGTCCGCGAAGCGGACGAAAAGCCAACTGCTTGGCTTTTCGAGTGACGAACGCCGGCAGGCGGATGAGGGGCGGCGCTACCTCGACAATCGGAGCCATTTGGTCTGAGGCGATTGCCCTGTCTGCCTATTGTGCGAGCGCCGGCTTGCGGGTGGGAATGGTCATGGCCGCGACGCCGGCGACGACGAAGGCCATGCCGAGCCAGGCCGTCGAACCCAGGCTTTCGCCAAGGAAAACGGCGCCGATGCCGACGCCGATCGGCACGCGCAGATAGGCCTGCGAGGTCGTGCCGACCGAGCCCAGCGTGTGGATCAGGCGGAAATAGATGACGAAGGCCAGCGCGGTCGAAAACACCGACAGGCCGAGCAAGGCCAGGATCGACGCCGTCGACGGCGCCAAGGTCCAGGGCTGGTCGACGGCGAGGCTGAGCGGCACCAGGATGACGGCGCCGCAGAGCATCGAGCCGGCGGCGGGCAGCATCGGGTCGAGGCCCTTGAAGCCTCGGCCGAAGATCGCCGCCCCCGCATAGCAGACCGTTGCAAGGACGATGGCAAGCTGCGCCCAAAGTTCATGGCCGAGACCGCCCAGCGCCTGTGTGCCCACGATGAGGCAGATGCCGGCAATGCCGGCGCCGACGCCGATCAGTTTGCGCAGCGTCACCGGTTCATGGCGGGTGATGAGCGCGGTCAACAGGAAGGTGAAGATAGGCGACGTCGCGTTGAGGATGGTGGCGAGGCCGGCATCCACCGAGCGCTCGGCGGCGGCGATCAGGGTGAACGGGATGACGCTGTTGAGGCACGCCTGGAAGGCGAAACGACGCCAGCTCGCTGCATCGCCCGGCATGGCGAGCCCGCGCCAGCGGATGATGGCCAGCAGGATCGCGCCCGCGATCAAGGTGCGGGCGGCGATGAACGTCACCGGTGGGATCGTCTCGACGCCGATCTTGATGAACGTATAGGAGGCGCCCCAAAGCACCGCCAGGAGGGCGAGCAGCGCCAGATCGGTGTTCATGTCGTTTCTTGCAGGCATGGGTTTGCCGCCTTCGGGCCGGGATCGAACGGCCCTTTTTAGGCAAAGCCGCGGTGAAATGCTTCGGCCACGACCGAATTGTCGTAGCGCCTAGGCGTCAGGCGATATGAACATGGCCTAGGCAAACCGGTTGCAAATCGCTAGACCCGCGCCCGGCCGGCATGGCAAGAAGCCGGCGCGGATTTTGGCGGAGACATTGATGCCGGACTATGACGTGCTTTGCATCGGCAATGCGATTGTCGACATCATCGCCCAGTGCGAAGAGGAATTCCTGGAGACCAATGGCATCATCAAGGGCGCGATGAACCTCATCGACACGCACCGCGCCGAGCTACTCTACAGCCGCATGGGCCCGGCGATCGAGGCGTCCGGTGGCAGCGCGGGCAACACGGCGGCCGGCGTTGCCTCCTTCGGCGGCCGCGCCGCCTTCTTCGGCAAGGTTTCCAACGATGCTTTGGGCGAAATCTATGCCCACGACATCCACGCCCAGGGCGTCGCCTTCGACACCAAGCCGCTTCAGGGCGAGCCGCCGACGGCGCGCTCGATGATCTTCGTCACCCCCGACGGCGAGCGCTCGATGAACACCTATCTCGGCGCCTGCGTCGAGCTCGGGCCGGAGGACGTCGAGGCCGACAAGGCGTCGGGCGCCAAGGTCACCTATTTCGAGGGTTATCTGTGGGATCCGCCCCGCGCCAAGGAGGCGATCCGGCAGACGGCCAAGCTGGCGCACGCGGCGGGCCGCGAAGTGTCGATGACCTTGTCGGATTCGTTCTGCGTCGACCGCTACCGCGACGAGTTCCTCGACCTGATGCGCTCGGGCACCGTGGACATCGTCTTCGCCAACAGCCACGAGATCAAGTCGCTCTACCAGACCTCGTCCTTCGACGAGGCGCTGGCCCGGATCCGGAAGGACTGCAAAGTCGCCGCCGTGACGCGTTCGGAAAAAGGCTCCGTCATCGCGCGCGGCGACGAGACCGTCGTCATCCAGGCGACCGCCATCAAGGAGCTGGTCGACACGACGGGCGCCGGCGACCTCTATGCCGCGGGTTTCCTGCATGGCTATACGCAGGGCCGCGACCTCAAGACCTGCGGCGATCTCGGCTCACTGGCGGCCGGCCTGGTGATCCAGCAGATCGGGCCGAGGCCAAGGCAGAATCTGCGTCGCGAGGCCGAACTGGCGGGGCTGCTGTAGGGGGGCGGTGAAGCTGCCGATCTCCCCCCTCGTGGGGGAGATGGCCGGCAGGCCAGAGGGGGGCGCTGTCCCGCTGGCATATCCAGGGTTCTACACTGCCGCCAAGCCCGAAATGAACGGCATGAGCGTACTGTCATGTCGGGGCGCCAGTTCGAAGAGTATGGGCACGCGGAAGGGAACCACCGCAACCTAGCGATCCTTCGCGCGCCCCTCTGCCCTGCCGGGCATCTCCCCCACGAGGGGGGAGATCGGCAGCTTCACCGTCGCGCGGCTGTCACACATCGCACCTACACGCAATCTGGGCGCCCTTTGACTGACATTTGGGCGCCCTCAACCAGTTGGGGTGCCAAGATGCAAGAAAGCAAGCTGTCGGGCGGCCGGATTTGTTGCCGCCGCGATTTCCGCTTTCCACATTAGAAATTCAGCAACGGGCGCAGTCGGGGAGGAGCGCTCGCGGCCAGAAGACAGATGCATGAACAGATTTCACATAACCGGTCTTAAACAAGACGACTTCGCGGACATGGTCGCGGAGAAGGTCGAGCGGGCGCTCGCCCACTATGACGAGGCCATCAACAAACCCACCATGGTCTCGGTTGGCAAGATCGCCGGCAGCATAGCGTCAGCCGTCACCTTGCTATCGCCGACGCATCAGCGCGCCATCGATGCCATTCATGCCGACCTTCCGGGGCTGGCGTCGAAATTCGTGCGTGCGCTGGCCGCGGAAGCCGCGCGCCGCAGCGAAGCCGGCTCCGCGGGCGCCACAAATCCGTCGGCGGGTTTCGACGGCCCCGCCTCCCCGCTTCCGCGCACCCAGTCCGACGATCTCGAATCGATGCTGATCGAAGACTGGGCCGGGCGGGTCTCCGGTTCGACCTATCTGGAGGAACACCTGCGCATTGCCCGCTCGACCCTGCACCGCTGGCAAAGGCGGGGCGAGGTGGTCGCCTTGCGCAAGGGCGGCCGCAAGCACGTCTTCCCGCTGGCGCAGTTCGTGGACGGCAGGCCGGTGGCGGGCATTCGAGACGTGCTGTCGTTGATCGGCAATCCGAGGCTGGCATGGCTGTGGCTGACCCGCCCCTCGGCGCCGCTCGACGAGCGCATTCCCATCGACCTGCTGCGGCAAGATCAGGTCAAGGAGGTCGTCGAGGCGGCGCGGGTGTTTTCCGCGGGTTAAGCAGATCCGCCGCAGCTTTCGCATCCGACGCGCGGACCTTCCTCAGGTCCCCGCCGTGTAGGCCGCGATCGCCGCCATGTTGACGATATCGCTGTCCTTGGCGTTCAGCGAGACGATCTGCACCGGCTTGTTCAGCCCGACCAGCAGCGGGCCGATGACCGTCGAGCCGCCGAGCTCCTGCAGCATCTTGGTGGAGATCGAGGCGGAGTGGAAGGCCGGCATGATCAGCACATTGGCCGGGCCGGTCAGCCTCATGAACGGGTATTGCGCCATGGCACGGGCGTTGAGCGCGACGTCGGCGGCCATCTCGCCGTCATACTCGAAATCGACGCGGCGCTTGTCGAGGATGCGCACGGCTTCCTGGATGCGCTCGGAGCGCTCGCCGTGGGGATGGCCGAAGGTGGAATAGGCGAGCATGGCGAGCCTCGGCTCATAGCCCATGCGGCGGGCAAAGCCTGCCGCTTCCTCCGCGATATCGGCGATCTGCTCGGCGTTCGGCATGTCGTGCACGGCGGTGTCGGCGACGATCACGGTGCGGCCACGTGCCAAAACGATCGACACGCCGATGACGCGGTGGCCCGGCTTGGCGTCGATGACGCGCCTGACATCGTCGAGCGCGGTGGAATAGTTGCGGGTGACGCCGGTGACGATGCCGTCGGCATCCCCCAGCGCCACCATGCAGGCGGCGAAATGGTTGCGGTCGTTGTTGATCAGGCGCTGGCAGTCGCGGAACAGGAAACCTTTGCGCTGCATGCGCTCGTAGAGATAATCGGTATAGACCGAATTGCGGCGCGACAGGCGAGCATTGATGATCTCCAGCCCCTGCTTGTCGAGGTCGATGCCGGCGTGCCTGGCGTTCTCCTTGATGACGTCGTCGCGGCCGAGCAGGATGGCGGTGCCGAGCCGCTGGTTCACATAGGAGACGGCGGCGCGCATCACCTGCTCCTCCTCGCCCTCGGCGAAGACGATGCGCTTGGGCTGGCGGCGCACACGGTCGTAAATGCGCTGCAAGGTCGAGGCGATCGGATCACGGCGGGCCGACAGCTCCTGCGCGTAGCGGTCGAGATCGAGGATCGGCTTGCGGGCGACGCCAGAATCCATCGCCGCCCTGGCGACGGCCAGCGGAATGGCCGAGATCAGGCGCGGATCGAACGGCACCGGGATGATGTAGTTGGGGCCGAATTTCGGCCGGTTGCCCTGGTAGGCTGCGGCGACGTCGTCGGGCACGTCCTTGCGTGCCAGGTCGGCAAGCGCACGCGCGGCGGCGATCTTCATGTCGTCATTGATGGTGGTGGCCCGCACATCCAGCGCGCCGCGGAAAATATAGGGGAAGCCGAGCACGTTGTTGACCTGATTGGGATAATCCGAACGCCCGGTCGCCATGATGGCGTCGGTGCGGATCTCCGCCACTTCCTCGGGCGTGATCTCGGGATCGGGGTTGGCCATGGCGAAGATGATCGGGTTCTTGGCCATGGAACGCACCATGGCGGTGGTCAGCGCGCCCTTGGCGGAAAGGCCGAGGAAGACGTCGGCGCCGTCCAGCGCCTCGGCCAGCGACCGCGCGTCGGTCTTGACCGCATGCGCCGACTTCCACTGGTTCATGCCTTCGGTGCGGCCCTGGAAGACCACGCCCTTGGTGTCGCACAGGATGATGTTTTCGGGCGCAAAGCCCATCGCCTTCATCAGCTCGATACAGGCGATGCCGGCCGCACCGGCGCCGTTGCAGACCATCCTGGTGGTCTTCATGTCGCGGCCGGTGATCTCCAGCGCGTTGATCAGGCCGGCGGCCGAGATGATGGCGGTGCCGTGCTGGTCGTCGTGGAAGACCGGGATGTCCATCAGCTCGCGCAACCGCTGCTCGATGATGAAGCATTCCGGCGCCTTGATGTCCTCCAGGTTGATGCCGCCGAAGGAGGGCCCAAGGAAGCGCACGCAGTTGATGAACTCGTCGGCGTCCTCGGTGTCGACCTCGAGGTCGATGGAATCGACGTCGGCGAAGCGCTTGAACAGCACCGCCTTTCCCTCCATGACCGGCTTGGAGGCCAGCGCGCCGAGATTGCCCAAGCCCAGGATCGCGGTGCCGTTGGAGATGACGGCGACCATGTTGCCGCGCGACGTGTAGTCGAAGGCGCGGCTGGGATCCTCCGCGATGGCCAGCACCGGCACGGCAACGCCAGGCGAATAGGCGAGGCTCAAATCGCGCTGCGTGGCCATCGGCTTGGTGGCGACGATCTCGAGCTTGCCGGGCCGCCCCATGGCGTGGAATTCGAGCGCTTCCTGCGCGCTGACGGACGGACCGCTGTTTTCGGTTTTCCTTGCCATGATGCTTTTGATTTCCTCGCCATGCGGCACCTCCTTGAGGCGGGTGCCTTGTGTGATTCCGAATTAAGACTACGCGCCGCCGCGTGTAAACCGCCAAGCGTTACCGAACTGGCGTCGGAAGGACGCATGGCGTTCAATGGTGGTTGATCTCCGTTCTTCCCCTGCTTTTCCAATGGCCGGCATTAAACCCCGCCGCCACATCTGCTAGCGTGAGCGCATGAACATGCACATTCAAAACGAACCGGACGCTCCCGAGGCGATCACGCCGGCAGCCGCTGGCGGCGTCACGCCGATGATGGAGCAGTTCATCGAGATCAAGGCGGCGAACCCGGATTCGCTGCTGTTCTACCGTATGGGCGATTTCTACGAGCTGTTCTTCGAGGATGCGGAGAAGGCGAGCCGGGCGCTCGGCATCGTGCTGACCAAGCGCGGCAAGCATCAGGGACACGACATCCCGATGTGCGGCGTGCCAGTGCATGCGGCGGACGACTATCTGCAGAAACTGATCGCGCAGGGTTTCCGCGTTGCCGTCTGCGAGCAGATCGAGGATCCGGCCGAAGCCAAGAAGCGCGGCTCCAAATCGGTGGTGCGCCGCGATGTGGTGCGGCTGGTGACGCCTGGCACCATCACCGAGGACAAATTGCTGGCGCCGTCGGAATCGAGCTTCCTGATGGCGCTGGGACGGGTGAAGGGCAGCAGCGATGCAAGAGGCGGGGAGCGCGGCGGCGCGACCGGGAACCAGGGGAGCTTTGCCCTGGCCTGGATCGACATTTCGACCGGGGCTTTCCGGGTCACAGACACCACCGCCGACCGGCTGCTGGCCGACATCTTCCGCGTCGATCCGCGCGAACTGATCGTCGCCGAGCCGGTGTTCCACGATCCCGAATTGCGATCGGTATTCGACGTGCTCGGCCGCGTCGCCAACCCGCAGCCGCCGAGCCTGTTCGATTCGGCCTCGGCCGCCGGGCGCATCGCCCGCTTCTTCGAGGTGGCGACGCCGGACAGTTTCGGCGCGTTTTCCCGCGCCGAGCTGTCGGCGATCTCGGGCGCCATCGCCTATGTCGAAAAGACGCAGAAGGCCGAGCGGCCGCCGCTGTCGCGGCCCGAGCGCGAGGAGGCCGGCTCGACTTTGTTCATCGACCCGGCGACGCGCGGCAACCTGGAACTGCTGCGCACGCTGTCGGGTAGCCGTGAAGGCTCATTGTTCAAGGCGATCGACCGCACGGTGACCGGCGGCGGCGCCAGGCTGCTCGCCGATCGGCTGATGGCGCCGCTGACCGATCCGGCGGCAATTGCCGCGCGGCTGGATTCGGTGTCGTTCTTCCGTTCCGAGACGCGGCTTTGCCAGGCGGTGCGAGCGAGCCTGAAGAGCGTCGCCGACATGCCGCGCGCGCTGTCGCGGCTGGCGCTCAACCGCGGCGGCCCGCGCGACCTCGGCGCGCTGCGCGCCGCCTTCGAGGCGGCCGGCGCGATCGCGGAGGTCTTTGCCGCGACCGCCCTGCCCCAGGAATTGGCGGCGGCGCTCGCCGCCATCCGGGCGCTGCCGCACGCGCTTGCCGGGCATCTGACGCAGGCACTTGGCGAGGAACTGCCGCTGCTGAAGCGCGACGGCGGCTTCATCCGAGGCGGCTACAACGCCGAGCTCGACGAGATGCGGGCGCTACGCGACGAGTCGCGAAAAGTGATCGCCGGGCTGGAGCGTTCGCTGATCGAGGAGACCGGCATTCGGTCCCTGAAGATCCGGCACAACAATGTGCTCGGCTACTACATCGAGGTGACCGCCAACCATCACGCGGTGATGACCGGCAGCGATGGCGCCAAGGCGCGCTTCATCCATCGCCAGACCATGGCCAACGCCATGCGCTTCACCACGACGGAGCTGGCGGAGCTGGAAACAAAGATCGCCAATGCCGCCGACCGGGCGCTGAGCATCGAGCTTGCCGCCTTCGACGCGCTGACGGCGGAAGCGGTCGGCGAAGCGGAGAAGATCCGCGCCGCGGCCGATGCGCTCGCCGTGCTGGACGTGTCGGCGGCGCTCGCGCTTTTGTCGGAAAGCGAGGCCTGGTGCCGGCCGCTGGTCGATGCCAGCCTTGCCTTCGAGATTTCGGGTGGGCGCCATCCCGTGGTCGAACAGGCGCTGCGGCGCTCGGGCGAAGGGCCGTTCGTGGCCAATGACTGCGACCTGTCGCCGGAGGGCAGCGCCAAGAACGGCGCGATCTGGCTGCTGACCGGCCCCAATATGGGCGGTAAATCAACATTCCTGCGGCAGAACGCGCTGATCGCCATCCTGGCCCAGACCGGCTCTTTCGTCCCGGCGACATCGGCCCATATCGGCGTCGTCGACCGCCTCTTTTCCCGCGTCGGCGCCTCGGACGATCTGGCGCGCGGCCGATCGACCTTCATGGTCGAGATGGTCGAGACGGCGGCGATCCTTAACCAGGCCGGCGAACGGGCGCTGGTAATCCTCGACGAGATCGGCCGCGGCACCGCCACGTTCGACGGCCTGTCGATCGCCTGGGCCGCGGTGGAATATCTGCACGAGAAGAACCGCTGCCGGGCGATCTTCGCCACGCATTTCCACGAAATGACCTCGCTTGCCGGCAAGCTGGCGCGGCTCCACAACGTCACCATGCGGGTCAAGGAATGGGAGAACGACGTCGTCTTCCTGCACGAGGTCGGCAAGGGCGCGGCCGACCGCTCCTACGGCGTCCAGGTGGCGCGGCTGGCCGGCCTGCCGGAGGCGGTGGTGGACCGTGCCAAGGAAGTGCTGCACCAGCTCGAGGAAGGCGAGGTTTCGGGCAAGACCAACCGGCTGGTCGACGACCTGCCGCTGTTTTCAGTGGCGGTGAAGCGGGAAGCGCAGAAGCCGGTCAAGAGCGACGCGCTGGGCGTCGCACTCAGTGACATCAATCCCGATGAGATGACGCCGAGGGAAGCGCTGGAAGCGCTTTATCGGTTGAAGGGGTTGGCGGGGACGTAAATTGAACCTGCTGGCACGGCGGTATCGCCGAAACCGCCAATCTCCCCCCTCGAGGGGGGAGATTGGCAGCTTCACCGACAACGCTCAGATCATCTCCAGCCCGCGTTTGCGGCTCGGCGGCGGGAAGGCGCGGTCGAGGTCGGCGAGGTCTTCGCGCGTAAGCTCGATGTCGAGTGTCGCGACATTCTGGCGGACATGGTCCTGGCTGCTGGCCTTGGGAATGGCGATGACGCCATCCTGGTGCATCACCCAGGCCAGTGCGATTTGTGCCGCGGTCGCACCGTGGCGGGCTGCGACCGCGTCTGAACTGGCGTTGCGCGCCAAGGCGCCCTGCTCGACCGGCGAATAGGCCATAAGAGGAATTCCGCGTTTCCGGTTCCAGGGCGCCAGATCGAACTCAAGGCCGCGCCGGACCAGATTGTAGAGCA
The DNA here is from genome assembly GCF_006442185.1 of Mesorhizobium sp. B2-4-1. NCBI lineage: Bacteria > Pseudomonadati > Pseudomonadota > Alphaproteobacteria > Hyphomicrobiales > Phyllobacteriaceae > Mesorhizobium > Mesorhizobium sp. B2-4-1. The sequence continues at coordinate 355,754 of NZ_VFVN01000005.1, forward strand.
CCTGGTTGGTCTGGACGTTGCCGCCGTCGGGCAGGCCGACCAGCTCTTCCATCTCCCCTGTGTCGAAATTGCTGACGCCCCAGTGGCGGATCTTGCCGGCTTTCTTCAGCGCCTCGAAGGCTTCGACCGTTTCCGCCAGTGGCACGCTGCCCGGCCAATGCAGCAGATAAAGATCGATGCGGTCGGTCGCGAGGCGCTTCAGGCTGTTCTCGCAGGCGCGCTGCGCACCGGCGCGCGAGGCGTTGGACGGCAGCACCTTCGAGACCAGGAAGACCTCGGCACGCTGCCCGGCAATGGCTTCGGCCACCACCTCCTCGGCGCCGCCGCTGGCGTACATTTCGGCGGTGTCGATCAGCTTGACGCCGAGATCGAGGCCAAGCTTGAGGGCATTCACCTCCTCCGCGCGGCGGCGCGAATCCTCGCCCATTTTCCAGGTGCCCTGGCCGAGAACGGGGATGGCTTCGCCGCAGGGCAGCGTGGTGGTTCTGATGCTCGATGGCATGGCAGGCTCCCGTTGAGACCGGATCGCATCACAGGCCGGGCGAGAAATCCAGAGGCGTTCTCGCCGAGCCCAGAAAGCTTACTTCACCGGGTGGGCGGCGAGCCAGTCCTGCATCTGCTTGATCTCGGCTTCCTGCGCCGCGATGACCGCCTCGGCCAGCTTGCGGATCTCGGGGTCCTTGCCGTTGGCGAGTTCGACCTTGGCCATGTCGATGGCGCCCTGGTGGTGCGGGATCATGCCGCGGACGAATTCGACGTCGGCATCGCCGGTGTATTTGGAGGCCATCATGTCGGCGTGCATCTTGTCCATAGCCGCCTTGTAGCCTGCGGTCGACGGGCCTTCCGCCCCCGTCGCCATGCCGGCCATGTCGTGCTTCATCTCTTCGCTCTGTGCGGGAACGCTTTCGAGGAAGACGGCAACCAGCATTCCAGCCGTCATCAGCAGCAGCACGATTTTCTTGGCCAAGGTCATTGATGGTCTCCTGTTGATCGGGTTTCGTATTTGGGGGATCGGCTCAAAGTTTCAATGTCCTCAGCCGCAACGCATTGGCGATCACTGAAACCGAGGACAGGCTCATCGCCGCCGCCGCCAGCATCGGCGACAACAGCGTGCCGGTCAGCGGATAGAGCACGCCGGCCGCAACCGGCACGCCAAGCACATTGTAGAGGAAGGCGAAGAACAGGTTCTGCCTGATATTGCGGATGGTCGCCTGCGCCAGTGTGCGGGCACGCACGATGCCGTTGAGGTCGCCCTTGACCAAAGTGATGCCGGCGCTTTCGACGGCGACATCGGCGCCGGTGCCCATGGCGATACCGACATCGGCGGCGGCCAAGGCCGGTGCGTCGTTGACGCCGTCGCCGGCCATGGCGACGGCGGCGCCCTTGCCGCGCAATTCCTCGACCAGCGCGCCCTTCTGTTCCGGCAACAGGCCGGCGCGGACTTCGTCGATGCCGAGACTCCTGGCGATCGCGTTTGCCGTGCGCTCATTGTCGCCGGTCGCCATGATGATCCTCAAGCCGCTGTCGTGCAGGGCCTTGATCGCCTCGGCGGTGGTCGCCTTGACCGGATCGGCGACGGCCACGATGCCGGCCAATTTCCTGTCCACGACGACGAACATCGCCGTCTTGCCATCGCCTTGCAGCGCCTTGGCCGCGGCCGAAACGGTGGACACGTCGACACCGAGATCACGCATCATCGCGGCGTTGCCGAGCGCTACATTCCTGCCCGAAACGGCACCGGAAACACCCTTGCCGGTGACCGCCTCGAAGCCATTGGCTTCGGCGACCCTTACACCGCGGGTCGCGGCGCCTTCGACAATAGCCTCGGCCAGGGGATGCTCCGAGCCCTTCTCCAGGCTCGCGGCGAGGCCCAGCAATTCCTCCTCCGAAAACCGATCGGCCGCCACGACATCCGTCAGTTTCGGCCGGCCTTCGGTCAGTGTCCCCGTCTTGTCGACGATCAGCGTATCGACGGAAGCGAAGCGTTCGAGCGCGGCGGCCTCCTTGATCAGCACGCCGGCATGCGCGCCGCGTCCGGTAGCGGTCATGATCGACATCGGCGTGGCGAGGCCCAGAGCACAGGGACAGGCGATGATCAACACCGAGACCGCCGAGACGATGGCGAAGATCAGGCTGGGCTCTGGGCCGAAGACCGCCCAGGCGGCGAACGCGGCGATGGCGACCAGAACGACAGCCGGGACAAAGTAGAAGGAAACGCGGTCGGCCAAGCCTTGTATCGGGGCGCGCGAACGCTGCGCCTTGGCGACCAGCTCGACGATGCGCGAGAGCGTGGTCTCGGCGCCGATCCGCTCGGCGCGCATGATCAGCGAGCCGTTCTTGTTGAGCGTGCCGCCGGTGAGGGTATCACCTTCGGCTTTCTCGACCGGCAACGGTTCGCCCGTGATCATGGATTCGTCGATGGAAGAGCGGCCTTCGAGCACGGTGCCATCGACCGGCACGGCATCGCCGGGCCGGATGCGCAGGCGCTCGCCGGCCTTGACGCTGTCCAGCGGCACATCGCTCTCCGAACCGTCCTCTCCTATGCGGCGGGCGGTCTTGGGCGCAAGGTCGAGCAGGGCGCGGATGGCCGAGCCGGTCTTTTCGCGGGCGCGCAGTTCCAGCACCTGGCCGAGAAAGACCAGCGCGACGATGACGGCTGCGGCCTCGAAATAGACCGGCACCGCCCCGCCATGGCCGCGGAACTGATGCGGAAAAATGTCCGGGAACAGCGTCGCGACGACGCTGTAGAGATAGGCCGCACCGACGCCGAGCGAAATCAGCGTCCACATGTTCGGGCTGCGGTTGCGGATCGAATCCCAACCACGATGAAAGAACGGAAATGCGGCCCAAAGCACGACCGGGCTCGCGAGCGCCAGCTCGATCCAGACTTTTGTCCGGTCATCGACCAGCTTCTCGAACGACAGACCGATCATCGGCGCCATGGCGACGATGAGAAGGGGCACCGAGAGCACCGCACTGACCCAGAACCGCCTGGTGAAATCGACCAGTTCGGGATTTGGCCCCTCGTCACCGGTCGGAACGCCCATCGGCTCGAGAGCCATGCCGCAGATCGGGCAGGAGCCGGGCTTGTCACGGATGATCTCGGGATGCATCGGGCAAGTGTATTGCGTGCCCTTCGGCATCGCTTCCGGCGCCGGTCTGTCGCCGAGATAGGTTTGCGGCGCCGCCTCGAATTTCGACTTGCAGCCGGCGGAGCAGAAATAGAAGCCCTGGCCGTCATGGCGCAGAAAATGCTTTGCCGTGGCGCGGTCCACGCTCATGCCGCAGACGGGGTCGGTGGCGGTCAGGTATGTTTCCGGCTTGGCCCGGAATTTCGAACGGCAGCTTTCGCTGCAGAAATGATAGAGACGGCCAGCATGCTGCGATGTCGGCTTGCCGGCGGCTGGATCGACGGTCATGCCGCAGACCGGATCGCGTGTGACGGCGCCCGCATCCACGGCCGCACCTTTTGCCGCGCAGCAACCACCATGCGCGTGATGATCGTGATCTGAATGCGTCATTTCGAATGCCTCTATCAAACTGCTTCGAGCCGGAGGTAGTCCTTCCAGTAACTGGAAGGTCAAGGACTGGCTTGAATTTTATTGTCGCGGGTGTCCCGCACCATGGAAACGCGTCAACCCGCCCCCATACCCAGCGCCGCGGAAACGCGCTATAGACGCCGCCCAAAAGGCAAGGCCAACCGGTACCATGGCGAAAATCTCCTTGAAGCTCGATGAACTGATCGACGGCGACGCCTTGCGCCGCGAGATGACCGCGCTGACGGCGGCCACGACCGGGGACGGCTCCGGATCGGCCGCCCGCGCCGGGGTTCTCCAGCTTCTCAAGGGCCGGCTCGCCGCGGGCCGCAAAACAGCCGAGGCCATGCTGAAGCAGGATGGCGGCGGCAATGCCTGCGCCGAGCGGCTGTCGCATCTGATGGATGAGCTGATCCGGGCGCTCTACGATTTTGTCGCGACCCATGTCTACCGGGTAAAGAACCGGTCGGTCGCCGAACGCATGGCCGTCGTCGCGGTCGGCGGCTATGGGCGCGGCACGCTGGCGCCGGGATCCGACATCGACCTCCTGTTCCTGCTGCCCTACAAGCAGACGCCGTGGGGCGAACAGACAGTCGAATACATGCTCTACATGCTGTGGGACCTCGGGCTGAAGGTCGGCCACGCGACCCGCAACATCGAGGAATGCCTCAGGCTGTCGCGCACCGACATCACCATCCGCACCTCGATCCTGGAAGCGCGCTTCCTGTGGGGTGAGCAGAAGCTCTACGACGAACTGATGCTGCGCTTCGACCATGAGGTGGTGCGCACCACCGGACCGGAATATGTGCAGGCCAAGCTCGCCGAACGCGACGAGCGCCATGCCAAGGCCGGCGAAAGCCGCTATCTGGTCGAGCCCAACGTCAAGGACGGCAAGGGCGGCCTGCGCGACCTGCAGACGCTGTTCTGGATCGGCAAATATTTCTACCGGGTGCGCACCGGCGAGGAGCTGGTCGAGAAGGGCGTCTTCACGCAGGCCGAATACCGCGAATTCCAGAAGGCCGAGGATTTCCTGTGGGCCGTGCGCTGCCACATGCACTTCCTCACCGGCAAGGCCGAGGAGCGGCTGCATTTCGACATCCAGCGCGAGATCGCGGAGCGGCTGGGCTACACCACGCATCCCGGCCTGTCGGCGGTCGAGCGCTTCATGAAGCACTATTTCCTCGTCGCCAAGGATGTCGGCGACCTGACCCGCATCTTCTGCGCCGCGCTCGAAGAGGAGCAGGCCAAGCATGTGCCGGGCTTCAACCGCATCTTCCTCACCTTCCAGCGCCGCAAGCGCAAGCTTGCCGGCACGTCGGATTTCATCGTCGACAACCACCGTATCAACATCGCCGACGACCAGGTGTTCGAGCGCGATCCGGTCAATCTGCTCAGGCTGTTCTGGTTCGCCGACAAGCACGGGCTGGAGTTTCACCCCGACGCGCTGAAGCTGCTCACCCGCTCGCTCGGCCTGGTCAACAAATCGCTCCGGCGCGACGAGGAGGCCAACCGGCTGTTCCTCGACATCCTGACCTCGGACCGCAATGCCGAGCTCAACCTGCGCCGCATGAACGAGGCGGGGCTGCTGGGCCGGCTGATCCCTGATTTCGGCAAGATCGTCGCCATGATGCAGTTCTCGATGTACCACCACTACACGGTCGACGAGCATCTGATCCGCTGCATCGGCGTGCTGGCCGAGATCGAGCGCGGCGACGGCGAGAAGGTGCATCCGCTGTCGCATTCGCTGATGCCGGGACTGAGAAAGAGCCGCGAAGCGCTCTACGTCGCCGTGCTGCTGCACGACATCGCCAAGGGCAGGCCGGAGGACCATTCGGAAGCCGGCGCGCGGATCGCCCGGCGCATCTGCCCGCATATGGGACTTTCGACCGCCGACACCGAAACGGTGGCCTGGCTGGTCGAGAACCATCTGGTCATGTCGATGACGGCGCAGACGCGCGATCTCAACGATCGCAAGACGATCGAGGACTTCGCCTCGATCGTGCAGTCCGTCGAGCGGCTGAAGCTGCTTCTCATCCTCACCGTCTGCGACATCAGGGGCGTCGGACCGGGCGTCTGGAACGGTTGGAAGGGCCAGTTGCTGCGCACGCTGTACTACGAGACCGAACTGCTGCTCACCGGCGGCTTCTCGGAAGTGTCGCGCGCCCAGCGCACGGCGGCGGCGCGCGAGTGCCTGGCCGAAGCGCTCGCCGGCTGGCCCGACAAGATCCGCAAACGCTATGTCGGCCTGCACTATGAGAATTACCTGCTGACCGTCGACCTGCCGGACCAGCTTCGCCACGCCGAATTCATCCGCGAGGCGGATGCGTCCGGCAACAAGCTTGCCACCATGGTCAAGACGCACCAGTTCGAGGCGGTGACCGAGATCACCGTTTTGGCGCAGGACCATCCGCGCCTGCTGTCGGTGATCGCCGGCGCCTGTGCGGCGGCCGGCGGCAACATCGTCGACGCGCAGATCTTCACCACCTCGGACGGCCGCGCGCTGGACACGATCCTGATCTCGAGGGAGTTCGACCGCGACGAGGACGAGCGCCGGCGTGCCGAGCGCGTCGGGCGGCTGATCGAGGACGTGCTGTCGGGCAAGAGCTGGCTCCCGGAGATGATCGAGAAGCGCACCAAACCCAAGCGCGGCGCCAAGGTCTTCCGGATCGCGCCGCGCGCCGAAATCCGCAACACGCTGTCGAACCGATTTTCGGTGATCGAGGTCGAAGGGCTGGACCGGCCGGGCCTGTTGTCGGAGATCACCGGAACGCTGTCCGACCTGTCGCTCGACATCGCGTCGGCCCACATCACCACCTTCGGCGAAAAGGTGATCGATACGTTCTATGTCACCGATCTCACCGGCCAGAAGATCGACAGCCCGTCACGCACCACCACCATCCGCAACCGGCTGACGGCGACGCTCGAGGGCACGGCCTCCGAACGCGGCAGCAGGACCAAGGCGGCCGCCGAGTGAGCGCCACCATCACTTTGTCCCAATCGCGCAGGCAGTCTCCAAACGCATGAGCCTCGTCAAGAAATTCGCAACGGTCGCTTCCGGCACGCTGATGAGCCGCGCGCTCGGTTTCGGCCGCGAGATGCTGATGGCGGCAGCACTGGGCACCGGACCGGTGGCCGACGCCTTCAACGCCGCCTTCCAGTTTCCCAACACCTTTCGCCGGCTGTTCGCCGAAGGCGCCTTCAACGCCGCCTTCGTGCCGCTGTTCGCCAAGGAGATCGAGACGCACGGCACCGACGGCGCCAAGCGCTTTTCAGAGGAAGTGTTCGGGGTGCTGTTCACGGCGCTGCTGGCGCTGACCATCGCCATGGAACTGGCGATGCCGCTGATCGTGCGCTACCTGGTGGCGCCGGGTTTCGCCGACACGCCGGGGAAGTTCGAGACGACCGTCACGCTGGCGACGATCATGTTCCCCTATCTCATCTGCATGTCGCTGGCCGCCATGATGGCGGGCATGCTGAATTCGCTGCGCCGCTATTTCGCCGCGGCGATCGCGCCTGCCTTTCTCAACATCATCCTGATCAGCGTGCTTGGCTATGCCTGGTATCATGGGCTGGATGCGCATGCCGTCGGCTTCAGCCTGTCCTGGGGCGTTCTGGCGGCGGGCCTCGTGCAGCTCGCCATCGTCTGGGTGGCGGTTCGCAACGCGGGGATCTCGATCGGTTTCCGCCGGCCGAAGATGACGCCGAACGTGAAGCGGCTCCTGATCCTGGCGCTGCCGGCGGCGATCACCGGCGGCATCACCCAGATCAACCAGCTGATCGGCACCGCCATCGCGTCGGCGCAGGACAGCGCCGTCTCCTCGCTCGCCTATGCCGACCGCGTCTACCAGCTGCCACTTGGCGTGGTCGGCGTCGCCGTTGCGATCGTGCTGTTGCCGGAACTGTCGCGGGCGCTGAAGTCGGGCAATCTGATCGAGGCGGCCAATCTGCAAAACCGCTCGGTCGAATTCACCTTGTTCATGACCTTGCCGGCTGCGGTGGCGCTCTGGGTCATGTCTGAGCCGATCGTGCGGCTGGTCTATGAGCGCGGCGCGTTCGCCGCCAACCATTCGACGCCTGTCGTGGCGGCGATCCTGGCGATCTTCGGGCTTGGCCTGCCGGCCTTCGTGCTGATCAAGGCGTTCACCCCGGGCTATTTCGCCCGCGAGGACACACGCACGCCAATGATCTTCGCCGCCATCTCGGTGGCGGTGAACGTCGCCACCGCGCTGACGCTGTTTCCGAGGATGGGCGCGCCCGGCATCGCCGTGGCCTCGGCGGTGGCCGGCTGGGTCAACGCGCTGATGCTGCTCGGGGTGCTGATCCGGCGCGGCCATTGGGGCCGCGACGTGCCGCTTCTGAAGCGCATTCCGCGTCTGGTGCTCTCGGCGGGGGTGATGGGCGTCGCCCTCTATTTCGCCGAACACTGGCTGAGCGCCAGCCTCGGCTCCGGCTCGCCGCTGGTCGTCAAGGCGACGACGCTGCTGGGGCTGGTGGCCGGCGGGGCGCTGCTCTACTTCGTCACGGCCTTTGCCAGCGGCGGCGCCGATTTCGGCATGATCCGCCGCAATGTGAAGCGCGGCTCAGGCAAAGCGACACCACCAGCCGTAAACGCCGAGCTGGACGAGTAGGCCGGGCAGCCCGACTGCAATAGCAGTCTTGATCGCAGCGTCATGTTCGTCCATAAGCGCGCCGTCGCAAGACTTTCGCCGCACGCGGTTTCCAGCCGCGTGATTGGCTCCGAAAAGTCTGCAACTTTTCGGAATCACGCTTATACGGCCCTCCACAAGCCACGAGGAAACCATGTCCGCCTTCAAGCCACTCGTCTTCTCCGGCGTCCAGCCGACCGGCAATCTGCATCTTGGCAACTATCTCGGCGCCATCAAGAAATTCGTCGCCCTGCAAGAGACGTCCGACTGCATCTACTGCGTCGTCGACCTGCATTCGCTGACGGCCCAGCTGGTTTATGACGACCTCAAGGACCAGACGCGCTCCATCACCGCGGCATTCCTGGCCTCCGGCATCGATCCGAAGAAGCACATCGTGTTCAACCAGTCGCGGGTGATGCAGCACGCCGAGCTCGCCTGGATTTTCAACTGCGTGGCGCGCATCGGCTGGATGAACAAGATGACGCAGTTCAAGGACAAGGCCGGCAAGGACCGCGAGAACGCCTCGCTCGGCCTGCTTGCCTATCCCTCGCTGATGGCAGCCGACATCCTGCTCTACCGCGCCACCCATGTGCCGGTCGGCGAGGACCAGAAGCAGCATCTGGAACTGACGCGCGACATCGCCCAGAAATTCAACAACGACTTTTCGGACCGCATCGCCGGTCTTGGCGTCGGCGTCGAGATGCAGGTCGGAGAGGAAATTGTGAACGGCTACTTTCCGATCACCGAGCCGGTCATCGGCGGGCCGGCGGCGCGCATCATGAGCCTGCGCGACGGCTCCAAGAAGATGTCGAAGTCGGACCCGTCGGATCTGTCGCGCATCAATCTGACCGACGATGCCGACGCCATCTCCAAGAAGATCCGCAAGGCCAAGACCGATCCGGAAGCCTTGCCGAGCGAAGTGGACGGCCTCGCCACCCGGCCGGAAGCGGAAAACCTGGTCGGCATTTATGCCGGCCTTGCCGACATATCGAAAGAGGCGGTGCTGAAGGAGTTCGGCGGCCAGCAGTTTTCGGTGTTCAAGCCGGCACTGGCCGACCTGGCGGTCGAAAAACTGGCTCCCGTCGCCGCCGAAATGCGCCGCATTTCCGATGACCGCGCCTATGTCGACGCGGTACTGCGGGACGGCGGCGAGCGCGCCGGCGTGCTGGCCGAAGCGACGATGAAGACGGTGCGCGACATCATCGGGCTGCTGCAGGACTGATCCGCATCCTTATGCCCCGCACCATACCGGCCAAAGACCGGCGGCTTGCCGCCGGTCAGCCGCAGTGGCAGATTGCGGCCGAAATGACATCGAGTAAATAGACATGGTCTCCAAACGCCTCAGCCGCGAAGCCGGACATCGCCGGAAGTTCCTGGCGATCATCGACGATACGCCCGAATGCGAGCGCGCCGTCGCCTACGCCTCGAAGCGGGCGCTGAGCACCAGCGGCGTGCTGGTGCTGCTCTATGTCATCGAACCGGACGATTTCCAGCACTGGCTGGGCGTCGAGAAGATCATGCGCGAGGAGGCGACCGCCACCGCACGCACCGCGCTCGACAGCTATGCCAACAAGGTGCGCCAGAAGCTCGGCATCGAACCGGAGATGGTGGTGCGCGAGGGCAAGCCCACCGAAGAGATCCACAAGCTGATCGAGGAAGACCAGGATATCGCCATCCTGGTGCTGGCGGCCGGCGCCGGCAAGGAAGGGCCCGGGCCGCTGGTCGGCGCGGTGGCCGGCAAGGGCGCCGCCTTCCCTATCCCGGTGACCGTGGTGCCGCAAAACCTTTCGGACGAGGAGATCGACAGCCTCGCCTGAAGTGTATCGATATTCGGGTGATGCCGGCCTACAAATGGCGGGTTCCTGCGCTTCCGGTGCTCACGTACTTCAAGTACGCTCCGCTCCGGTTCTCGGAAACCACCATTTTCGACTCGGCCTGACCCGAATCTCGACACACTTCATAGTGCTTGGCAGGAGTCGCAAAAACATTCCGCCAGCCAGCCGTTCGGGCGACGCGTTTCGCTTGAATGTCCAGCCGATAGAGCTTATTTAGAATTATTCCAAACTATCTGCCCGAGACGGGCACGGAGACGGCCATGTTCATCCAGACCGAATCGACGCCAAACCCGGCGACGCTGAAATTCCTGCCCGGCAAGGAAGTGCTTTTGGAAGGCACCGCCGATTTCCGTGATGCCGATAGTGCGGCGACGGCCTCGCCGCTGGCCGGCCGGCTGTTCGAAATACCGGGCGTCACCGGCGTCTTCTTCGGCTACGACTTCATCACCGTGACCAAGGACGGGCCCGACTGGCAGCATCTGAAGCCGGCGATCCTGGGCGCCATCATGGAGCATTTCATGTCCGGCGCGCCTGTCATGGCCAATGCCGGCCCCGCCGCGGAGACTAGCCAGACCGGCGAGTTCTACGACAAGGCCGACGAGGAACTCGTCATCACCATCAAGGAGCTGCTCGACACACGGGTGCGCCCGGCAGTGGCCCAGGATGGCGGCGACATCACCTTCCGCGGCTTCGAGAACGGCACCGTGTTCCTGCACATGAAGGGCGCCTGCGCCGGCTGCCCGTCATCGACGGCGACGCTGAAGCACGGCATCCAGAACCTGCTCCGCCACTTCGTTCCCGAGGTCCAGCAGGTCGAACAGGTCGCCTGACCATTCGTCTTCGCCGAGCGCGGCGACGATTCTCAAAAAGCAAGCAACAAAAAACCGGGCCGAATTGCCCGGTTTTTTGTTGGGGACGTCCGTTGTTGCCTAGACGGTCCGCGTACGAACGGTTTTGACCATGAACCTCGCGGTCACGGTCAGAGAACGATGACCTTGGCGCCGACCTCGGCGCGATCGTAAAGGTCGATGATGTCCTGGTTCATCAGCCGGATGCAGCCCGACGACATCGCCTTGCCGATCGAGTTCCATTCCGGGCTGCCATGCAGGCGATAGCCCATGTCACCGCCCTTGTTGAACAGGTACAGAGCGCGCGCGCCGAGCGGGTTCTTCAGGCCCGGCTCCATGCCGCCGGCGAACTTGGCGAGTTCCGGCTGGCGCTTGATCATCTGCGACGGCGGCGTCCAGGTCGGCCATTCGCGCTTGATGGCGACATGGGCGGTGCCATGCCACTCGAAGCCCTCGCGGCCGACGCCGATGCCGTAGCGAATTGCCCGGCCGTCACCCTCGACGAAGTAGAGGAACTTGTTCTGTGTATCGACGATGATGGTGCCCGGCTTTTCCTTGGTGTCGTAGTTCACCTCCTGCCGGTGATACTTCGCGGGCACCTTTTCGATCGGGATGCGCGGCAGCTGGTAGCCGGCGTCGGTCACCGCGCCATAGTCGTTGGAGAATATCTGCCCGCCAATGGTGCTGCAACCGGCGAGTGCGGTCGACAGCGCCAGTGCGGCAATTACTGCAAGCGACTTCATGCGCATGAGGTGATCCGTGCCCCGCCAAACATCCGCGGCACGAGTCGGCCGCTTTCTTGCCATCATTCATGCTGGCATTTGCTTTGCTTGCCAAGTACGCGATGCCTATATGCAAGACCTCACCTGCCGGTAAGCCAGCAACTGCGGCATTTCGGCAACAGCCTTCACCGGATTGTGAAGGAAATTCAATGGCCATGACTCTCGGGCCAGCAGGAATCGAGGAACAACCATGAATGTCGGCGACGCCGCCCAGCGTTCCGGTCTGCCAGCCAAGACCATCCGCTACTATGAGGAAATTGGCCTGATCGCGCCTGCGCGTGCCGGCAACGGCTATCGCGACTATTCGGGCGACGACATCCATCGGCTGACCTTCCTGCGCCGTGCCCGCAACCTGGGCTTTTCCATCGACGATTGCCGCCAGTTGATGGCGCTTTACCAGGACCGCAGCCGCGCCAGCCACGACGTGCGCGAGATCGCCACCGCCCATGTCAGGGCGATCGAGGAGAAGGTGCGCGAGCTGCAGTCGATGCGATCGACCCTGCAGAAGCTCGTCCAGGCCTGCCATGGCGACGACCGGCCGGACTGCCCGATCATCGATGACATTGCGGGAACCGCGCCGCTCGGCGATAAAGCCGTCACGGTCGCATAGATCCGTGCCGGCCAGGCCCGACGCCTCTCGGCTACGGAGGGAGGATGCCGATGGCCTCGATGACTGTCGAACTGCACAATGTCGAAGGCACCGAAGCCGCCATGGGCTGGGCCGGCGGCCACACGATCGTCGTCGACCGGCCCGAGGGCAAGGCCGGCGGCATGGGCCTGGGCTTCAATGGCGGCCAGCTGCTGGCGCTGGCGATTGGCGGCTGCTTCTGCAACGACCTTCGCTATGTCGCCGACGAGATCGGCGTGAAACTCGGCAGGATCGCCGTCTCGGTGAGGCTTGACCTCGACGGCAAGCCCCTGCTGGCGACCGCAGCAAGGATGACGGTTTCCTGCGAGACCTTGGACGGGTCCGATCCCCAAAGGATCATTGACCGTGCAAGCGTGGTTTCCACGGTCAGCAACTCGTTGCGCCAGGGCGTGCCGGTTACGATCGAAACGACGGGGCCTGGTCGCTCATAAACGCCAGGACTTCTCCCGCGCCGTAGGTCGTCCCGCCACGTTCACCCATCACGGAAAGTGAAGGTGGCCATACGGTTCTCCGTGCCTGCTCATGCTATCGAGCACCCATTGATTTGGGTGGCCACCAAATGAGCGGTACGGGTTCAAATCGTGAACAAAATCTGGCATGGTCCCGTCATGCCAATCATCTCACCGATTCCCCTGAACCCGCTCATCGATGGTCGCCAGTCCGAACGCGCCATGCTGGTGCGGCGCGGGGTGCAGCGCCTGCTCCGCGAAATGGGCGCGCATGTGCTGCCTGAACTGTCGCTGGCGACCGGCCGCCGCGCCGACCTCGTCGCGCTGACCCGCCACGGCGACATATGGATCATCGAGATCAAATCCTCGGTCGAGGATTTTCGTGTCGACCGCAAATGGCCCGACTACCGGCTGCACTCGGACCGCTTCTTCTTCGCCACCCATCCCGGCGTGCCGGCGGAGATTTTTCCCGAAGAATGCGGCTTCATCCTCTCCGACGGCTATGGCGCCGAGATTTTGCGCGAGGCGCCCGAGCACCGCATGGTGGCGGCGACGCGCAAGGCGCTGATGCTGCGGATCGCGCGGGCCGGCGCCGCGCGGCTGCTGGCGGCGGAGCTCGCCGGGGTGGCCGTGCCGGCGCTGGAGGGGGAGAGCGAGTAGGCTGCCTCGCAGAACCTGCGCTTGTGGACCTCTACTCCTCGCCTTCATCCGCCCCGCTCGCCGCCGGCGCCATCAGCAGGACGGCCGCGCCGAGCAGCGCTGCGACCAGGGAGCCGGAGAGAATGCCGACCTTGACCGCGTCCTGCAGCGCCGTGTCGCTGGCGAAGGCGAGCAGGCCGATGAACAGGCTCATGGTGAAGCCGATGCCGCACAGCAGCGAGATGCCGATCATGTGCAGCCAGCCGGCATGGGCCGGCAGGTCGGCGAGACCGAAGCGGATGGCAAGCGCGGAGGAGCCGAACACGCCGACCAGCTTGCCGACGACGAGGCCGGCGGCAACGCCGAGCGTCAGCGGCTCGAACAGCGCGCCGACGCTGAGGCCCGCCAGCGAAACGCCGGCATTGGCAAAGCCGAAGATGGGGATGACGACGAAGGGCACTATTGCGTGCAGGCCGTGCTCGAGCCGGTGCAGCGGCGAATGGTCGAGATCGTGTTCGATGCCGGCTGTGCGTTCGAGCGGAATGGTTAGCGCCAGCGCCACGCCGGCAAGCGTGGCATGCACGCCCGACTTCAGCACCAGCACCCACAGGATCGCACCGAGCACGAGGTAAGGCACGAGGCTCATCACCCGCATGCGGTTGAGCACGACAAGCGCGGCGATCACCGCGAAGGCGGCGCCCAAATAGGCAAGCGACAGACCGCTCGTGTAGAAGATCGCGATGATGATCACCGCGCCGAGATCGTCGATGATGGCAAGGGCGGTGAGAAAGATTTTCAGCGAGGCCGGCACGCGGCTGCCAAGCAGCGATAGCACGCCGAGCGCGAAGGCGATGTCGGTAGCGGTCGGGATCGCCCAACCGGACAGCGCGCCCGCATTGTCACGGTTGATGGCGACATAGGCCAGCGCCGGCACCACCATGCCGCCGGCCGCCGCGATGCCGGGCAGCACCCTGCGCGGCCAGGTCGAGAGCTGGCCGTCCAGCATCTCGCGCTTGATCTCCAGGCCGACGAGCAGGAAGAATACCGCCATCAGCCCGTCATTGACCCAATGCGACACGCTGAGCGGGCCGAGATAGGCGTGGAGGACGGCAAAATAGGTTCCGGAGAGCGGTGAGTTGGCGACGATCAAGGCCAATGCCGCCGCTACCATCAGCATGATGCCGCCGGCCGCCTCGCTGTCGAGAAATTCGCGCAAGACGGAAACCGGCCGCTGTTTCAAGTCCCGCATGTCACCCTCCGTTGCCTTTCCAAACGCTGGCGCCGCCCCTCACCTGCCTGCCGGCATCCTCTCCCCGTATAGTGACGGGGAGAGGGACGCTGTCATCGCCGGTTTCGCCAATCGCCAGCGTTGCGGAATGGGCGCCAGCGTTGCGGCCAGCCTCTTTCTCCCCGTCACTATACGGGGAGAAATGCCCGGCAGGGCAATGAGGGGCGGGGCCGAGTTCGACAATTGGATGCTTCCCCGTAAGCAGAAACCGGTCCGAAGGAATGCTCAGCGCATCGCGCTCCTAGCGCGGCGCGCGCTTGGCCAGGATGCGCTGCAGGGTGCGGCGATGCATGTTGAGGCGGCGCGCGGTCTCGGAGACGTTGCGCTCGCACATTTCGTAGACACGCTGGATGTGCTCCCAGCGCACGCGGTCGGCCGACATCGGATTTTCCGGGGGTGCGGCGCGCTCGCCGGCCGTGCGGGTGAGCGCGGCAAAGACGTCGTCGGCGTCGGCCGGCTTCGATAGATAGTCGACGGCGCCGAGCTTCACCGCCGTCACCGCGGTGGCGATGTTGCCATAGCCGGTCAGGATAATCGCGCGGGAATCCTCGCGCTTCTCACGGATGGCGGCCACGACGTCGAGGCCGTTGCCGTCGCCAAGCCGCATATCGACCACCGCGTAGGCGGGCGGATTGGCGCGTGCCTTGCCGACCGCCTCCTCGACGCTCTCGGCCGTTTCGACCACGAACCCCCTGGTTTCCATGGCGCGGGCCAGACGGGTCAGAAACGGTTTGTCGTCATCGACGATCAGAAGCGAGGTGTCCTCGCCCTCAACCATTGCGCCACTGTTTTCATCGCCTGTCATCGTCTTGAAATTCCTGCTGCCTTAATTTTACGCAGATATAGTTTTGCGTCGCGATTGTCCAATTTACGCGGTGTCAAACATCGTCGCGGGCGCCGATTCCGGGTTCAGGAAAACATTTCTGGGCCATGAAATCCGCACCATGGCGCCCTCGCCCAGTCCGCTCGAATTGCGAAAGTCGAGCGTGGCGCCCGATCGCTCGAGCAATGTCTTGGCGATGAACAGGCCCAGCCCCAGCCCGCCGCCGGCCTCCGTGCCCTGGCGTGTCGACATATAGGGCTCGCCGATGCGGTCGATGATCTCGGGCGGAAAGCCGGGACCGTCATCGATGATCGAGAAGGAGACGGTGGCCTCGTCCCAGCTCCAGCGCACGGTGACGCTCTCGCGGGCGAAATCGACGGCGTTCTCCACCAGGTTGCCAAGGCCGTAGATGACGCCGGGATTGCGGCGCCCGACCGGCTCGGGGCCGCTGCGCTCGCCGGGCCTGAGCTTGATCGAAATGCCGAAGTCGCGGTGCGGCGCGGTGACCTCCTCGACCAGCGAGGTCAGCGGCAGGCGGGACAAATGCGCCTCTCCCTCGGACGACAGGCTGGTCAGGCGCTTGAGGATCTCGCGGCACCGCTCGCTCTGGGAGCGCAGCAGCGTCACATCCTCCCCGTATTTCGCGTCCTTACCGAGCGCCTTTTCCATCTCCTTGGCGACAAGCGTGATGGTGGCGAGCGGTGTGCCCAGCTCATGCGCGGCGGCGGCGGCCAGCCCGTCGAGTGCCGACAGATGCTGCTCGCGCTGGAGCACCAGTTCGGTGGCGGCGAGCGCATTGGCCAGGAGGCGGGCTTCCGCGGCCACGCGGAAGGCGTAAATGGCGGTGAAGGCGATCGAAGACAGCACCGCCATCCACATGCCGGCAACATAGATGAAGGGCATCGCCAGCGGCGCGCCTTCATGCCAGGGCAATGGCAAGTGGAAAAAGACCAGCAAGGTCGCCGTCGTCATCACCAGCCCCCCAAGCACCGCGGTCAGGCGCAAGGGCAGCGACGTCGCCGAAATGACCACGGGCACCGTCATCAGCAGCGAGAACGGATTGGTAAGGCCGCCGGTCATGTAGAGCAGGCCGGCAAGCTGGAGGCT
Source organism: Mesorhizobium sp. B2-4-1 (assembly GCF_006442185.1). Lineage (NCBI taxonomy): Bacteria > Pseudomonadati > Pseudomonadota > Alphaproteobacteria > Hyphomicrobiales > Phyllobacteriaceae > Mesorhizobium > Mesorhizobium sp. B2-4-1. Next base: position 372,356 of record NZ_VFVN01000005.1, read on the forward strand.
ATCAAAGATCAGGATGCCGAAGGCGGCGAACGGCGTGAGCCGGTGCGCGGCCGGGAACCGAAAGGCAAGGATCAGGTTCATCCAGGCCGAACAGGCGATCAGGGCAAAGCACAGGCTGACCGGCAGTGGGAATTTCAGGCCGTAGGCGACGAAAAGCACCGTCACGCTCTGGCCGACAATGGCAAGCCAGCGCAGCCGGATCAGCGTGTTGAGGCGCAGTCGCTGGCTCTGCTGGAAGTCGGGAGAACGCAATACGTTGATCATGGCCATGAAATACAGCCGCGAAGCGGCGAGCGCTAGGTGGATGACGAAGCGATGGCGTTTGCGCCAATCGCCAAGCAACTACGTCCCGCGCGGCTTGGCGCGGCTGGTGGCGGCGGCGAGCAGCGGATTTTCCGGCCATACGTGTTTGGGGTAGCGGCCGCGCATGTCGGCGCGCACATCGGCCCAGGAGCCGCGCCAGAAACCGGGCAGGTCGCGCGTCGTCTGGATCGGCCGGTGCGCGGGCGACAGCAGTTCGAGCGTCAGCGGCACGGTGCCGCCTGCGATTGCAGGGTGCCGGTCGAGGCCGAACAGTTCCTGGACACGAACCGCCAAAACGGGCCATTCGCCGTCATAGCGGATCGGCACGCGACTGCCGGACGGCACGTCGAAATGGGTCGGCGCAAGCGCGTCGATCCGGCGCTGCAAATCGTGCGGCACAAGCGCCGTCAGCCCGGCCGGGACGACACCCGGATCGATGGCCGAGAAGGATGCGGCACCCGACAGGAACGGCAGCAGCCAGTCGTCGAGGCGATCGATAAGTGCCGTGTCGGACATATCGGGCCACGGCGCCCCAAGGCCGCGATGCAGCCAGGACAGGCGCTGGCGCAGCGTCTCGGCCTCCTTGCTCCAGCTCAGCAGCGAAAGTCCATGTTCGCGCAAGGCGTCAAGCATGGCGCGGTCGGCCTCATTGCCGGTTGGCGGAGGCAGCATGCGCTCGGCCAGCGTGATAGCGCCGAGGCGTACGGTTTCGCGCACGCGCACGGCGCGGCGCTCGCGATCGAAGCTCGTTTGCCTGCGGGTTTCGATCCTTTCCGCCAGTGCTGAACGAATATCGTCCTCGCTGATCGCCGCCGCCGCCGTGATGCGCGCATTCTGCGCCTTGCCCTGCAGGTCGGCGACAACCAGAAACGCCTCGCCGGCAAGCGGATCGGCAGCATCGAGCATGGCACCGGAGCCGTTGGCCAGCACGAAACGCCCGCGCTCGCCGCGCGCCTTGGCGACGCGGTCGGGCCAGGCATGGATGAGGAGAGGACCAGCGCTGCCACCCTCCCCCTTGTGGGGAGGGTCGGCGCGTAGCGCCGGGGTGGGGGTGCGGCGCCAAAGCCCCCCGCCCCGCTCCGCTTCGCGGATCGACGTTCCGGGGCGAGCCACGGGTCTCGCCCGTCCTTCGGACCCCCATAAGGGGGAGGGTGAAGAGGCCTGCCTCGCCAGGCGTTCGGCGAGTTGCCGCGCGGCGGTGGCGCGCGGCGATCTTTCCTGGCGAAAGCGCATCAGCCGGCGTTCGAGATCGGCGCCGTCACCGCCCAACCCGCGCTCGGTCAGCAGCACCGCGAGCATGGCCGCCTCGCCGGCATGGCCGCCGCGGGCCGCCTCGGCGACCATATGCGCCAGCCGCACCGGCAGAGCGAGCTTGCGCATCGCGGCGCCCGCTTCCGTCAGCCGCCCCGCCTCGTCGATGGCATCAAGCGCGCGCAGCAGCGCCCTTGCCTCGGTGAGCGCCGGGGCCGGCGGCGGATCGAGGAAGGCCAGGCTCGTCGGATCGGCGACGCCGAAGGCGGCGCAGTCGAGCAGCAGGCCGGAAAGGTCGGCCTCGAGGATTTCCGGCGGGGTGAAGGCTGGAAGCGACGCCGTCTGTTCGGCGCGCCACAGTCGGATGGCGACGCCGGATTGCGTGCGTCCGGCGCGGCCGGCGCGCTGGTCGGCGGAAGCCTTGCTGGCGCGCACCGTCTCCAGCCGCGTCAGGCCGCTGGCCGGCTCGTAGCGCGGCAGCCGCGACAGGCCGGAATCGATGACGACCCGCACGCCGTCGATGGTGATGGAGGTCTCGGCGATCGACGTAGCCAGCACCACCTTGCGGCGGCCCGCCGGCGCCGGCCTGATCGCCGCGTCCTGCGCCTTGCCATCGAGCATGCCGTAGAGCGGCACGATATCGGTGTCGGCGCCGACCTTGCCGGCAAGCCGCTCGGCGGTGCGCTCGATCTCGCGCTGGCCGGGCAGGAAGGCAAGCACGCTGCCGCTCTCGTCGGCAAGAGCGGAGCGGATCGCCTTGGCCATGGCATCTTCGATTGCGATGCCGGCCGGCCGTTCGTCGTAGCGGATGTCGACGGGAAAGGCACGGCCTTCGCTTTCGATCACCGGCGCGCCCGACAACAGCTTCGCGACACGGGCGCCGTCCAGCGTCGCCGACATCACCAAGACGCGCAGGTCCGGCCGCAGCGCGCCTTGCACGTCGAGCGCCAAAGCGAGGCCGAAATCGCCGTCGAGCGAGCGCTCGTGGAATTCGTCGAAGATCACGGCCGAGATTCCGGGCAGTTCGGGATCGTCAAGGATCATCCGCGCCAGCACACCTTCTGTGACGACCAGTATTTTTGTCCGGGCCGAAGTGCGGTTCTCCATGCGCATGGCATAGCCGACGGTGGCGCCGGGCTCCTCATCAAGCAATTCGGCCATGCGGCGGGCGGCGGCGCGGGCGGCGAGCCGGCGCGGCTCCAGCAGCACGATCTTGCCCGTGCCCAGCCATGGCGCATCGAGCAGCGCCAGCGGCACCAGCGTCGTCTTGCCGGCGCCGGGCGGCGCCACAAGCACGGCGCCGTTGCCGGAGCCGAGTGCATGGCCCAGCGCCGGCAGCACGGCGGATACCGGAAGCTCCGGCAAGACTTTTGTCGTCATCGCGCCCGCATATCAGCGCTCGTGGTCGCCATGCAACCGGCGCCAGATCAAAGCCGGGTGCGCGAAAACGGGTTCCAGCGCACCGTGCCCAACCGTACTTCCTCGCGCACCATGGTGAGCAGGCCGGACCCACCGACGACCGCGAGGCCGACCAGCGACAGCCAGTCAGGATATTCCCGGAAGAACAGCGCACCGAGGATGACCGCCCAGACCATCTGCGAATAATGCGTCGGCGCGATCCGGTTGGCGGGCGCGTATTTGACGGCCAGCAGCTGCAGCAATTGTCCGCATGCGGTGAAGGCGCCGGCCATTATCAGCCATGCAAGCTGCCTTGCGTCGGGAAGCGTGAACGAGGTAGCGGCGATGCCGATGCCGTTGAACAACAGGCCGTAGCCGATCAGCACGCCGAGCATGGTCGTGCGCTTTTCCTGCTTTGCCAGCGAGCGCATCAGGATGACGCTGGCGGCTGCCAGAAAGGCCACGCCAAAGGCGGCGAGGTGTCCAAGATTGAGTTCGCGAAAACCCGGTCGCACCACCAACATGACGCCGGCAAAGCCGGCGACCACCGCCAGCCAGCGCCACGGCCCGACCTTTTCCTTGAGGACGACCGTGGAGAGGATGGTGACGCAGAGCGGCGCCAGGAAGACGAGCGCGTAGACTTCGGCCAGTGGAATGGTGGTGAAGGCATAGACGCTGAGCACGCCCGAGGCGATGCCGGCCCAGGCGCGCGCCTGCACCGCCCAAGGCCGTTTGGTGCGCCAGAAATCACGCCAACGCTCGTCCGCCGGCCGGGTGAAGAAGAGAAAGCAGCCGGCAAACAATATCGAGAAGAAACCGATCTCGAACACCGTGAACTGCCCACCCAGGCTTTTGACAACGGCATCGCTGCCCGAATAGCTTGCATAGGCGATCAGGGCGAGCAGGATTCCGTTCGTCACGTTTTTCCATTTCCGGGGAGAGAAGCGTTGAAAATACTGGCGCTCGGCGCGCATCCTGACGACATCGAGATATTCATGTTCGGTACGATGGCGGCCTATGCGGCGCAAGGCGCAGAACTGACTTTTGCCATAGCCACGGATGGTGCCAGGGGCGGCAATAGCGATCCCACGGTTCTCGCCCGTGTCCGTCGCGAGGAGGCAACGGCCGCGGCCGCGCTGCTCGGGGCGGCGCCGCGCTTCCTCGACTTTCCCGACGGCAGGCTGGTGGCGGATAACGCGCTGATCGGCGCGCTGAAGACGCTGATTGGCGAAACCGGACCGGATCTGGTGATTACCCATGCGTCCAACGACTATCACGCCGACCACCGCGCGCTGTCGGACGCCGTGCGCATCGCGGCGTCGTTCGCCGTACCGGTGCTGCATGCCGACACGATGGGCGGCACCGGATTCTCCCCGACCCATTATGTCGAGATATCAGCCCAGGCCGAGATCAAGGCCAAGGCGATCCGCCTGCACCAGTCGCAGGATCCGGAGCGCTTCGTCGACATCGCCCGCACGCAGAATTTTTTTCGCGCCGGCCAGTGCAACGGCGCGCCGGGATCACAGGCCGAAGCCTTCCGCTTCGAGCCGATGTTTCCCTTTGCAGACATTCGCGACCTGCTGCCGCCGGCGCCGCCGATCCGACCGGTCCGTGCTTTTCTTCCCGGAGGGCCACGATGTCGCACCTTTGCGGCCAGGACCGGGCCGGATCAGACGAATTGAGGGAAGACATCGCCGGAAAAAACAGCATAGGCTATTGCCAGGACGGCAAATCTTCCCGGGGAGGAAACGGATGGCTTCACGCTATCACGAGGTCTATGACGGCTGGAAACGCGACCCGGAAAAGTTCTGGGCGGATGCGGCGAACGCCATCGATTGGTACACGCCTTACGACAAGGTGTTCGATGCGGAAGCCGGCGTTTATGGCCGCTGGTTTACCGGCGCCACCTGCAACACCTGCTACAATGCCCTCGACCGGCATGTCGCCGGCGGGCGTGCCGACCAGATCGCGCTGATCCATGACAGCGCCATCACCGGCACCGTGAAGACATTCACCTATGCCGAGCTCAAACGCGAAGTGGTGGCGCTGACCTCGGTGCTGAAGAACCGCGGCGTCGGCAAGGGCGACCGCGTCATCATCTACATGCCGATGGTGGCGGAAGCGGCCATCGCCATGCTTGCCTGCGCCCGCATCGGCGCCGTGCATTCGGTCGTCTTCGGCGGTTTTGCCTCGCATGAGCTCGCCACCCGCATCGACGACGCCAGGCCGAAGGTGATCATTTCGGCCTCCTGCGGCCTGGAGCCCGGCCGCGTCGTCGCCTACAAGCCGCTGCTCGACAAGGCGATCGAGATATCCCGCCACAAGCCGGACGCCTGCCTGATCCTGCAGCGCGACCAATTGCGCTGCGAGCTCAGGGACAATTACGACATCGACTATGCGGACGCGGTCGCGCGCGAGCGGGCGGCCGGCGCCAATGTCGACTGCGTTCCGGTGCTTGCCACCGACCCGCTCTACATCATCTACACGTCAGGCACGACCGGCCAGCCCAAGGGCATCGTTCGCGACAATGGCGGCCACATGGTGGCGCTCGAATGGACGATGGAAAACGAGTTCGGCGTCAAGCCCGGCGAAGTGTTCTGGGCGGCGTCCGACGTCGGCTGGGTGGTCGGCCATTCCTACATCGTCTACGGGCCGCTGCTGCATGGCTGCACCAGCATCCTGTTCGAAGGCAAGCCGGTCGGCACGCCCGATGCCGGCACCTACTGGCGGGTGATCGCGCAGCATGGCGTGGTCGCCCTGTTCACCGCGCCGACGGCGTTCCGCGCCATCAAGGGGCAGGATCCCAGGGGCGAATTCGTCGCCAGATACGACCTGTCGAAATTCCGAACGCTGTTCCTCGCCGGCGAGCGCGCCGATCCCGAAACCATCAAATGGGCGGAGCAAAAACTGAACGTGCCGGTCATCGACCATTGGTGGCAGACCGAGACCGGCTCGCCAATGACCATCAACCCCGCAGGCCTTGGCCTGCTGCCGGTAAAATACGGCTCACCCGGCGTGCCGATGCCCGGCTACGACATCCGCGTGCTCGACGATGCCGGCCACGAGGTGCCGCGCGGCACGCTCGGCAATGTCGTGGTCAAGCTGCCGCTGCCGGCGGGCTGCCTGCCGACGCTGTGGAACGCCGACGCCCGTTTCCGCCAAGCCTATCTCGACGAGTTCCCCGGCTTCTACAAGACCGCCGATGCCGGCATGATCGACGAGGACGGCTACCTCTACGTGATGGCCCGCACCGACGACATCATCAATGTCGCTGGCCACCGGCTGTCGACCGGCGCCATGGAAGAGGTGCTGGCAACGCATCCCGATGTCGCGGAATGCGCCGTTGTCGGCATCGCCGATTCGATGAAAGGCCAGGTTCCGCTCGGCTTCGTCGTGCTCAACGCTGGTGTCTCGCGCGAGATCGGCCTCATCGAGAGCGAAGTGGTGGGGCTGGTGCGCGAGCGCATCGGCCCGGTCGCCGCCTTCAGGACGGTGGTGACGATCAAGCGGCTGCCGAAGACGCGGTCGGGAAAGATCCTGCGCGGGACCATGCAGAAGATCGCAGACAAGGAAGATTGGACCATGCCGGCGACGATCGACGACCCGGCCATCCTCGACGAGATCACGGCCGTGCTGAAGGAGCGCGGCATCGGGGTCTAGATGATCGGGCGCAGCAGACACGATCCTTCCGTTTATTGAGCGGTCGGCGCCGCCCCCCCATCCGCCTGCCCGCACCTTCTCCCCATGAAGGACGGTAGCGACGTACTCCAGTGCCGACTTCCCCCACTCCCCGTCGTTCGCGGGTGAAGGTCGGCGCCAACTGTCACATCTGGCCAATCTTTTGTTGTGCAATGCAACAACAGACTCTAGGGTTTGGCTTGGGGGGCCATTCAAAGGCACGGCATGGCTCAGCACAAGGCGACATTCGGCGGCGTCGACATATTGCGTTTCCTGGCCGCCGTCATGGTGATGTTCTATCACTATGGCTTCTGGGTATGGGCATTCCCTGACGGGGTTTCGGCGCGCGCGACCGGCGGCATCCCGCCCCATCCCGAAATGGCCTTGGTCGGCTCCGGCTGGGTCGGCGTGCAGATATTCTTCGTCATCAGCGGTTTCGTCATCGCCTTCAGCGCCGAGAATTCGACGCCGCTGCGGTTTTTCGAGGCAAGGGTGAAAAGGCTGGCGCCGGCGGTCTGGATCTGCGCGCCGGTGACCGCGGCGGTGCTGCTGCTCACCGGTCTGAGCTGGCCAACCGATGCCGTGATCAGGCTCGTTCGCACCGGCCTTTTCGCGCCCTACGACCCTTGGGTGGACAGCGTCTACTGGACGCTCGGCATCGAGATCGCCTTCTACGCTGTCGTCTGGATCCTGTTGCGGCTTGGCCGCTTCCACCTGATGGAGACGGTGGCAGTCGTGATCGGCCTCGTCAGCACGCTGTTCTGGTGCCTCTATTATCCGCTCGGCTGGTCCGACCTCGCCGAGACACGCTGGCTGCAGCTCGTCCTGGTGCACCATGGCTCTTTTTTCGCCGTCGGCGTGCTCATCTGGCTGATGCGGTTCAAGGCGGTGACGGCCTCGCGCCTAGCCTTCTGCCTGCTGTTCCTGGGCGGGGGCGTGCTGCAAATCGCCAGCTCGGTCGACGTCCACAGCATTAAGGTCGGTGCCGCGATGCCCTATGCGCCGCCGATCCTTGTCTTCCTGGTCGCCATCGCCCTGATGGCGTGGTCGCTGCGGCTCGACCTCAGCTGGAGCGGCTGGCGCCGGATCGGCCTGATGACCTACCCGCTCTATCTGATCCACGACGTCATCGGCGCGGCGGTGCTCGGCGCGATGGTCCGCGCCGGGCTGCCTTATCTGTTGTCCATGGCAATGGTTGGCGCGACCATGATCGCGGCAAGCTGGCTGGTGGCGACCGAAGCCGAACCGCGCATCCGGCTGCTGCTCGACCACACGGTGTTCCGCTACCGGCTCAGGGCCGCGTAGTCGCGATCTTGTTGACCAATGAGGATTGACCAACGGGCACCTCGGTGCCTTCCTCGCAGGAGCGCACTGTCCAGCCGCAGGGTTCCGAGGCCTGGATAGTGAGTCGCGGCCCTGTACAAAGTTAGGGACCAATCGATGCGGATCGTCAGGATAGCCGAACTGGAAATCGATCCTGACCAGATCGACAGCTACAAGGCCCTGATTGCCGAAGAGATCGAGGCCTCCGTGCGAATCGAGCCGGGCGTGCTTTTCCTTCATGCCGTGTCGGAAAAAGGTGCGCCTGAAAAGGTGCGCGTGATCGAATGCTACGCCGATCAGACGGCGTACGAAGCCCATCTGACCACACCGCATTTTCTCAAGTACAAGACGCAAACGGCGAACATGGTGCGGTCGCTTCGGCTTATCGAAACCGACCCGATCGCGCTGTCTGCGAAACCCGGTCAGAACTCAAACTGACCAGGGCTTGGACCGACACCGCCGTCCATCCAGAGCGGACGATCGACCTGCCGTCGAAATCGCTGGCAAGCGAAATAGACTGATCTGCTCTGGGGCCGACCTGCTTCCAATCCATGTCGCCAACCTCAAAGCGCGTCGATTCTGCGCAATACAATATTGCTCCGGATGTCATTTCATAGACATCGCCAATCAGCCAAAGAAACCGGGCGTCACGGGCTAGCATGGCGTCTTTGGATCGGGCGCGGCTGCTTGAATCCGCCAAGCAGTACGGAAGCTACCTCGTTATAAATTCGACCCTTGAAGATGCCCGTACTTGTTTCGCCGGCTTGTTCGCTTTACGAACGGCAATGACCCTCATCTCTCGCATTGCCGCCCTTGCTTTGCTCGCCGTCATTGTCTTCGCGACGCTGTCGCCAATCCAGATGCGGCCCCACCTGGGTGACCCAGATTTCGAACGCGCCCTCGCCTACGTTCTGTTCGGCGTGGCAATGGGGCTCGGCTTTCCAAACCGCTTGGCTGGCACTGTCACTATAGTTGTCGTCGTAGCCACTGTGCTGGAGCTGATGCAGCTCCTCGAACCCGGTCGGCATGCGCGCCTTTCGGACGGCTCACTGAAGGCTTTGGCAGGCATCCTCGGAATAGTTGTCGTCCATCTCAGTCTTTTGGTGGCGAGCCGCTATTGGCCGCGTAAGCTGACATTGCCTGCCGAATGATGCCCGGGTTTAGACTCCCATTGTAGCCCGCCGCGGCCACATAGGCGATGACCTGCCTCGTCACTCAGGCACGGAAATCGCCACGGTTGAACTCAGACCGTTGTCTTGCTGCGCACTTCGGTCTTGTCGAGATAATAGCTCGAGTACTGGCCGAAGAATTTTTCGGACGCTCCGAACGAGCCGTATTTGGCGAGCTTCTTGAGATCGACCTTGTTCAGCACCGCGCCGACGATCTTGTTGGCGACATAGGGTTCGGATTCGAGCATCGATCTCACCATCGCGCGCGGCGTGCGGCCCCATTCGGTGACCAGCACGAAGCCGTCGACAAGCGGCGCGAAGGCCTTGGCGTCGACCACCGGCCCCAGCGGCGGCAGATCGACGACGATGTATTCGAAGGTCTCCTTGGCGTTGTCGATGAAGCGCCGCATGCCGGCCGAGGAGAGAAGCTCGCTGGTATGCGAGAAATTGCCGCGCAGCACGGCCGGAATGATCGCCAGCTTCGTCTGCCGGTCGATCTTGCCGACCGACTGCCAGGTCTGGCCGCTCACCACCGCTTCCATCAGTCCCTGCTCGGCCTCCATGCCGAGGCTGCGGCTCAAGCCCGGATTGCGCAGGTCGCCGTCGATCAGCAGCGTCCTGGCGCCGTTGGCGGCGAGCAGTCCGGCCAGATTGGCCGCGACCGTCGACTTGCCTTCGCCGGGAAGGACCGAGATGACGCCGATGACGCGGCTGCCCTGCCCTTCCATGACGACGTCGAAGGCGATCTTTGCGCTGCGCAGCGTCTCGGAGAACATCGACGCCGGAGCATCGACGCTGACGCGCATGCGCGCGCGCTTTTCGGCCGCGGCCGGCGATTTGGCGGTTTTGAGATCCGGGTCGGCCGGCTTTTCCTCCCTGGCGGTCTTGCCGCCGATGACAGGCAGATAACCGAGGAATTTGAGGCCGACGCGGTCGCGGACATCCTCGCCGGTCCTGAAGAAACGCTCGTTGAATTCGTTCAGGCCGCCGAGCCCGGCACCCATCAACGTGCCCAGCACAAGCGAGAGCGCCAGCACAACCACCGTGCGCGGGCTGGAGGCGCTGAGCGGCGTCGATGCATCCGAGATGATGCGGATCTTGCCGACCGGGAAGGATTGCTGCTGGGCGGCTTCCTCGTAGCGGCCGAGGAATGTCTGGTAGAGCGTGGAGAGCGCCGTCGCCTTCTGGTCGAGTTCACGCAGCTTGACCTGCGACTGGTTGTCGATGGCGCTCTTGCCTTGCGCCGCGGCGACATTGGCCCTGAGCGCGGTCTCGCGCGCCAGCGCCACTTCATATTCGTTGCGATAGCTTTCGGTCAGCTGCTTCAGCTCGCCGAATATCTGCGCCGATATGTCGGCCTTCTCCTTGGCGAGCGCCACCGCCTGCGGATGCTGCGGCCCAAAATTGGCCTCGACATCCTGCTGCCGCTTGGCGACGGCGAGATAGCGCGTCTTGAGCGCCGCGATGACCGAGCTGCTCGGCTGGTCGCTCGATATGGCGGCATCCTTGAAGGCGTTCTCCGAACCGCTTTCAACGATGGACTTGTATTGCTGGTAGCGGGCGCTGGCCCGGGCCGTATCGGCCTGCGCCACGATAAGCTGGGCGTTGAGGTCGGCAAGCTGCTTGGCGCTCATCAGCTGGCCGTCGCTGTTGGCGGACAGGCCGTGCTCGGCCCTGAATTTCTCGACCGCGAGCGATGCCGCCTGCGAGCTTTCGCGCAGTTCCGTCAGCCGGCCCTGCAGCCAGACCGCTGCGCGCTCGGTGGCATCGAAGGAGGCGTCGAGCTGGTCGGCGAGATAGGCATCGGCATAGGCCTTGGTGATCGCGGTCGCCAGTGCCGGGTCCGTCGCCTGGTAGCCGAGCGCGATGACATAGCTTCGCCCGACGCGCTCCGCCTGCACCTCGTTCTGCAATTTGAGGATCGCGTAGTCGCGACGTGAGGTCGCGATCAGCGCATCGCGGGTGGCGGGGTCGAGCTTGGTGACGTCGCCGACGCCCGGCATGGGAGGACTAGGGCGAACATACTGGATCAGGCCGCGGATCAGGCCGATGCCCTGGGCGAGCGCCGACTGGGGCGGGTTCATGAATGCGTCGTTGCGGTCGAGCTTCAGCTTGTCGACGACCACGGCGGCAAGCCTCGTCGAGGTCAGGATTTCGATCTGGCTCAGGATGGCCGAATCGGTCTGCATGGTCGTCGACGCCGCCGAAATGTCGTCGACGATCTTGTTCAGCCCCTCATCGATCAGCACGCTCGAGACCGATTGGTATTTGGGCGGCGTGGTCTGCAGATAGAGCAGGCCCAGGACAAGACCAATGACCGCGCCCAGGACAACCACCTTGGCCTGCCGCGCTGCCATGCCAAGCAGCCGCTCGACATCGATGAAGTCTTCGCCGTCTCCTGCTTCCGAATTCGGCAATGGCATCCTCTTGTCGAGAGGAAAGTTGGCATAGTTCATCTTCGGTCCAATTCCAGAGCCCGTCCATCCCAATCATCGGGATGGGCTCTATCTCACTGTTTGAACATGATCTTTTCCGAAAACCGCCTTGCGCTTTCCGGGATCATGCCTTGGCTCCCAGGCACTTCGAAGATCGGGAGCATTGCCAAAAAGCAACGCAAGTTCCATGCCGGACGCCACAGGGCGTTGCGCGCATCGCACCGTCAGCCGTCCGACAATGCTCCCGAAACATGGGCATTATGCGGCTTCTTCCTGTCGTTCATGCGACCGGACGAACTCCTGGAGCATCTCGAAAACCGGACCCTTCATGTCGTCGCGCGCCAAGGCGAAGGCGATGTTGGCCTGGATAAAGCCCTCCTTCGAGCCGCAGTCGAACATGCGGCCCTTGAAAGGCTGGGCAAAGAAGGACTGCTCCTGCGCCAGGCGGACCATGGCGTCGGTCAGCTGGATCTCATTGCCCGCGCCGCGCTGCTGGTTGCCGAGCAGGGCGAAGATCTCGGGCTGCAGGATATAGCGGCCGTTGATGTAGAAGTTCGACGGCGCATTGGCCGGCGCCGGCTTTTCGACCATCGCCGTCACCTCGAAACCGCCGCCAATGTCGGCGCCGCGGCCGACAATGCCGTATTTGTTGGTCTCGGTCGGGTCACAGCGCTCGACCGCAATGACGTTGCCGCCGGTCTCGGCATAGAGGTCGGCGACCTCGGCCAGGCAGCCGCGGCCGCCGAACGAAACCATATCAGGTAAAAGCAGGGCGAAGGGCTCGTTGCCGATGACCTCGCGCGCGCACCAGACGGCGTGGCCAAGGCCTTGCGGGGATTGCTGGCGGATGAAGCTGGTGGCGCCGGCCACCGGCAGCAGGCTTTCCAGCGACTGCAATTGCGCCTTCTTGCCGCTCTGCTCCAGTGTTCCGATCAATTCCGGATGCAGGTCGAAATAATCCTCGATAACCGCCTTGTTGCGGCCGGTCACGAACACGATGTGCTCGATGCCGGCCTCGAAGGCCTCATCGACGGCGTATTGCACGACGGGCTGGTCGACGACGGGAAGCATTTCCTTCGGCATCGACTTGGTCGCCGGCAGGAACCGCGTTCCAAGCCCCGCCACCGGTATCACGGCCTTCCTGATTTTCTTCATCGCAAGTTCCTTCTGAGGAGATCGACTTCAGTCCATTCGCAGGCCAGGAAAAATCCCTCCATGTGCCTGCATCTTCACCTCCCCGCCCCTACGGCAAATTGTGCCGCTACTCGTCGCAACCGCACGGCGATCGGCATGCCCATATGCCTGACCGCCGCCGGGTCGCTGAGCGCCGTCCGGATCGCCTTGAGCGGGGACCGCGCCTTGATGTGCTGGACCATCGACAGGAACGAGGCTGCCTTGCGCAGGCTGCGGCTGCGCCGGGCGAAGGCCGCTTGCGCGGCCGCGTCCATCTGATGGCTTTGAGCGAAAATTGCATCGGCCTTGCGCATCGCCTCGACATGATGAGGCTCGAGCACGCGCGAAATGGAGCCGCTGCGGATGTGATAGGCATAGCCGATGTCAGGCTCGACCACGCACCTGCCGCCCTTGGCCAGGGCGTTGGCCAGGAATATGTAATCCTCGCCGATGATCAGGTCCTCGTCGTAGCGAAGTCCGTTTTCTTCCAGGAAGCGGCGCTCGAAGATCGGCTTGAGATAGCCGAGATTGAACTTCGATTCGAAGACGACGTTGCCGGCGATATAGCTGGCCAGCGAGATCTCGCCCAATTCCTCCAGATAGCGCGTCGGGAACATCGCATCCTCGATCACGCCGTCCTCGCGGACGACCTGGAGGTTGTCGACGGCGATTTGCGCGCCCGCCCTTCCGGCCCGCGCGATCATGGCGGCGATGCGGCCGGGATAGACCGCATCGTCGGAATCGAGGACCGCGACCCAGCGGCCGCGGGCAGCCTCGAGGCCGGCGTTCCTGGCGCCGCCGGGGCCCCTGTTCTGCGCGAGCGCCACGACGCGCACGATGTCCTGCGGATAGGCCCTTGCCACGTCGAGCGTGGCGTCGCGCGACTTGTCGTCGACGACGACGACCTCGACGCTGACACCCTTCTGCGCGATGGCGCTGGCGATCGCCCGGTCGAGGGTCGCCTCGGCGTTGTAGGCTGCAATGACGAAGGAAACGTCCGGGACGAAGCTGACGTCAGGCTGCACGCTTGCCTCCTTCCTGTGGCGAGGGCTGGCCGTAGAGACGAATCTCGCGGATGCCGACAAGGCCGCTGACGACGCCGACATGCATAATGCCGCGCAGCACGCTGCGGTTCCGCCGCACGGGGCTGGCAAGGAAGGGAAACGCCGCGGCGAAGCAATAGGCTGCCTTTGCCGAGGCAATGGCGACCTGTTTGAGCAGGCCAATGCCGCTCGCATTGCGCCCCAGGAGATGGCCATGCGTCTGCCCGACGCGGAAGCGGCGGCGGCCAAGCCAGTCGAACGCGGCCCTGGTCCGTGGCACGACCTCGTCCACCCAAGCCTCCGGAGAAAACGCGATCGTGCCGCCTGTCTTGTGCATCTGGTCGAAGAATTCGGTGTCCTCGCCGCCGGTCTGGCCACGCGCCAGGCTGAAGCGGCGCCCGCGCAGGCTGTCCGACCCCATGTCGAGCAGCACGTTGCAGGTGTAGCCGGTGCGGATCTCGCCGCGCACCCAGACCGGCAAGGTCGAATGGAAGTCGCCACGCCGCATCCAGTCCGGCGCATCGGCCCCATAGCGCGCCTTGACCGGGCCCAGCACGGCGGCGGCGCGACTTGCCTGGGCTGTTGCGACGAGCTCGGCAAGCCAACGCGGCGAAGCCGTCTCGTCGTCATCGATGAAGGCGACGAAATCCGACGTGCTGGCGTCAAGACAGGCATTGCGGGCGATCGAGATGTTGCGCGCCGGGCAGTGGTGATAGCTGATCGGCAGCGTCAGTTCGCGCGCCAGCGTCGTCACCAGATCCCTGGCGCTCGGCGTGTCGTTATTATCGGCGACGATGACACGGACATCGAAACCGGCCAGCCTGTCCATGGCGTCGAGCGAGCGCAGCGTGTGGGCCAATTCCGGCCGGCGGAACGTGCACACGCCGATATCGATGCTGCGGTTCTTGCCTGGAACCGCCATCACGCGACCCCGCGCTGTTTGCCAAGGCCGAGAAGCTGCAGCCAGAAACCGACGGACCAGCCGAAATGCATGACCATCGCCGAGACGCCGGCAAGCGCGATGTCGGCATTGCGCTGGCTTACCGCCGTCCACAGGCCATAGCCGAGGCATACGGATGCCCAGATCAAAAGCGGCACCGCCGCCAGCCAGTGCACGAAGGAAAAGGCCGCGAGCACCACCACCGGGAACACCAGCAGCGGCACCATCTGCCGGACCTTCGGGATGACGCGGTGCTTCAGGACATTCTTGGCGCGTCCGCGGCCGTAGCCGAGATACTGGAAATAGAGGCCGCTGAGCGACGCGCGCGGATAGTAGACCATCTGCGTCCTGCCGCTCATCCAGATCCTGTAGCCGGCCTGTCTCAGCCGGTAGTCGAGCTCGGCGTCCTCATTATGGCTGAACGTCTCGTCATAGCCGCCGACGGCCCGGAAGGCAGAAATCCGCATCAGCGCGTGATGGCCGTGATCGACCCATTCTCCGGCGGACAGATGCCTGTGCTTGGAACCGCCGGTGCCGAGCTTTGAATTCTGTGCCGCCGCGGCCGCCTTCTGCACGGTGCCGCTGCCGCTGGTCAGCATCGAGACCACGACAGAATCGGCGCCCGTGGCCAGCGCTTCCTCGACCAGCCGGTCGCAATAGTCGGCGGGATAGCCGCCATGGGCATCGATGCGGATCAGATATTCGGCACCATCGCCGAATCTGGCGACGGCAAGATTGATCGCCGCGCTCTGGATGCGCTTTTCATTGTGGAGCAGGATGATGCGGGGATCTTCCTTCGCACGCTCGCCGACAATGGCCGGGGTACCATCGGTGCTGCCGCCATCGGCAACGACGATCCTGGCGCCGAGCCTCGCGGCCGCGGGGCTGAGCTGGTCGAGCAGCACACCGATATGGGCTGCCTCGTTGAGGCAGGGAATCACGATCAGGCTGGAGGGGAGCGCTTGCATCATCGGGCGATCTCCATCCTAGGCCAAAGCCTCGGCCGCGAAGGGTTGGCGCATGGCGGCCAGGCTGCGAAGCTTGTCGACCAGCGCCTGGCAATCGCTGCGATCATAGCTCCATATCCTGGGGTTGCGCGACAGAACGCGCTCCTTCAACGTGCTGAAGCGGCGCTCCTCCATCTTGCCGATGGCGGCTTCGAGCGCGTCGGGTGAGGCTTCGGGCAACAGAATGCCGATGCCTTGCCGGCCGAGGAACCGCCCAGTTTCCGTGTTGGCCATCGAGATCGGCACCGCGCCGAATCGGCAGCCTTCATAGAGGCGATTGGGCAGCAGCCATTCGGAATTCTGGCCCGCCTCGAAGAAATCGATCGCCCAGGAGAAATGCACGTCCCGGTAGATCGCCGCCATGTCCTCCGGGTTGCGGTAGGGTCCGCGAAACGAAAGCCAGGGCTCCGCCTCGACGAAGGCGTGGAAATCCGGGAATTCGGTCAACGCCGGGCGGCCGCGCAGCACGATCTCGAACCGGCCGTCGGCGCGGCGCGAGAAATCGGCCAGGAGTTCGAGCGAGCGGCGGCAGCGCAATGCCCCGAACCAGCCGATGCGCCAGGGTGGCGCGACAGGCGCCTCGGCCATCTCATGCTCGGCCGGCAGGATCGCCGCTGCCTCGAAATATTTGTTTTCGACCAGTTCGACCGGCGCCGTCACCTGGCCGTACGGCTCGAAATAATTGGCGGTGAATGCGGGCGAGCTGGTCACCAGCAGCCTTACGTCCCTGGCAAGGTAACGTTCCGTGGCACGCAGCGCCTTGCCGACCGCATCGCTGCGAAGCATCAGGCGATGGATGTCGAGGCATTCATAGACGATCGGCACCGCGGCGCCGAATGCCGTGTTGGCGCGGCGGGCGAGCGCCAGCATTTCCAGGTTGCGCGCGATGATGAGATCGGGCCTCGGCATGCCGCGGAGCCTGGTGCCGATCGAAACCGCCGCCTTGGCGACTGCCGTCAGGCGCTGGGCGAATCGCCCGTCACGCGTCGCGCCGAGATCCAGCGGCCGCAAACCCTCGACGTCGGCAATGCGATTTGCCGTGCGGCGGAAGCCTGCGAGCGTGACCTGGGCGCCACCTGCCCTGAGCATTGTAATCCGCCGGCGCACTGCCGGGTCGGAAACGTCATGCACAAGGTACAAGACATTCAGCATGAAAACTCGACCGCTGTTGGCCCACCCACGGCGAACCTAGTACAGGTCTTGCTGCATCGCAACATTTTTGGTGCAGCGTAGCAAAATCCACGTTTTTTGTTGCACTGCAAAATAAATGCCGTAATTTGGCCGCGGCGGCGGTTGCAGGGTTCCTGGTCGGAACCTGCACAAGAATCAGGAATCCTGAATTTGGAAGCCAATCCATTCGATCCGCCAGAAGGCTCGCTGCGCAAATCCGTCGGGCGCGGCGCGGTCGTGACGGCCTTGTCGCAGTCCGTGCGGGTCGCCACGCAGATCATTTCCGTCATCGTGCTGTCGCGTCTCCTGTTGCCGCAGGATTTCGGCGTCGTGGCGATGTGCGCGCCGGTGCTGGCCTTCATCGCGCTGTTCCAGGATTTCGGCCTCACCCAGGCGACCATCCAGAAATCGGGCATACGGCACGACGAGGTGAACTACCTGTTCTGGATCAATGTCGCCGTCAGCGCCATCCTGGCCTGCGTGCTTGCCGGCGCGGCACCGCTGGTCGCCGCCTTCTACGGCGAACCGCGTGTGGCTGGCCTGGTGGCGGCGCTGGGCCTGCAGATCATGGCCTACGGCCTCGGTGCGCAGCATCTGGCGCTCCTGACCCGCCGCATGCAGTTCGGCCGCCTGGCCATCATCGATGTCGCAGGCGCCGTGGCTGGTCTTGCCGTGTCGATCGCCTGGACCTTCATCGACCGCTCCTACTGGGCACTTTTCGCCGGCACCTTGACCGGAGCCGTGCTGCCGACGCTGTGCTACTGGGCCAGTTCGCGCTGGCGGCCCAGCCTGCCGCGCAAGGTCGCCGGGATCAGCGAGCTGATCAATTTCGGCGCCGGCATAACCGGCTTCAACTTCGCCAATTTCTTCGCCCGCAATCTCGACAACGTGCTGATCGGAAAATACTGGGGCGAGGCGCAGCTCGGCCTCTATGACCGTGCCTACAAGCTGCTCCTGTTCCCGCTGAGCCAGATCACGAACCCGCTGTCGAAGGTGATGGTGCCGGCTCTTTCCAGGCTGAAGGACGAGCCCGACCGCTACCGCAGCGCCTATCTTCGCGTCATGCCGCTGATCCTGCTGGTGGCGCTTCCCGGCGTCGCTTTCGCCACCGCCATGTCCGACATACTCATCCCCTTCGTGCTCGGTGAGCAATGGCGCGCAAGCGCCTCGATTTTCCTGGCGCTGGGCTTCGCCGGGCTGCTGCAGCCGCTCAACAATCCGGCCGGATGGCTGTTCGTCAGCCAGGGCCGCTCCGGCGACTTCATGCGCTGGGGCATCATCACGGCGGTGACGTCGGTGCTCGCTTTCGTGCTGGGCCTGCCTTATGGCGCGCTCGGCGTGGCGATCGCCTATGCCGTCAGCGAATATCTGCGCACGCCTTTCCTCTGGCTCTATGTCGGCAGGAGCGGGCCGCTGCGGGCAAGCCACGTGCTTCGCGCGGCGACGCCGTTCGTGCTCGGCGCGCATGTGGCGCTGGCGGTGGTCTGGTTGGTCAAGCCGCTGCTGCCGCAGCAGCATGTCATTGCCTTGGCCAGCGGCGCGATCCTTGCCTATCTCATCACCATCGTCATCGCGCTGGCCTTCGCAGCCGGCCGTGAAGCCTTGCGCGAGGCCTTGAAAATGCTGCCGGCAAGGCCGCCGGCGGCAGCACCGCGCGAGGCGCAATAATTTTGGCGCTTTCGACCCTTACCGTTCACCCGAGCATCAGGCCTGATCCATGCATTACCGATCGATCTCAGACATGAACGACGCGATCGTGAGCAACCTTCACCGGTTGCCGCGCGACATCGACCTGGTGGTCGGCGTCCCCAGAAGCGGGGTGCTGGCAGCGACGCTGGTCAGTCTCGCGGCGAACATACCGATGACCGACCTGGACTCCTTCCTCGAGGGTCGCGTCTACACATCGGGCATCACCAAGCGCCGTGCGGTGCTCGACCGCAAGGTCGCGGAAATGCGCAAGGTGCTGGTGATCGACGACAGCGTCTCCGGCGGCAACGCCATGCGCGACGCCCGCGCCCGCATAGAGGGTGCCGGCATCGAGGCAGACTACACCTTTGCCGCCGTGTTCGGGCTTGAGCCGCAGCATGCCGAGACCGATGTCGTCTTCGAGGTCGTGCCGCACCCGCGCATGTTCCAGTGGAACTTCATGCATCATAAATTCCTGGCGCAATGCTGCGTCGACATAGACGGGGTGCTGTGCCTCGATCCGACCGAGGCGGAAAACGACGACGGTCCGGCCTACGAGAAATTCCTCAGCGAAGCGCGGCCGCTCCATACCGCGACCCGCAAGATCGGCTGGCTGGTGACCAGC
Source organism: Mesorhizobium sp. B2-4-1 (assembly GCF_006442185.1). Lineage (NCBI taxonomy): Bacteria > Pseudomonadati > Pseudomonadota > Alphaproteobacteria > Hyphomicrobiales > Phyllobacteriaceae > Mesorhizobium > Mesorhizobium sp. B2-4-1. Next base: position 391,557 of record NZ_VFVN01000005.1, read on the forward strand.
CGGCTGGAGAAATACCGCGCCTTGACCGAGGCATGGCTGGCCAAGCACGAGATCAAGTACGATCATCTGATCATGCTCGACCTGCCGAGCAAGGCGGAGCGCCAGCGGCTTGGCGCGCATGGCAGTTTCAAGGCCGAATTCTACCGCAAATCCGATGCCATCCTGTTCATCGAGAGCGAGCACGAGCAGGCGCTGAGGATCACCGAGCTGTCGGGCAAACCGGTGCTGTGCGTCGAAACGCACATGGTCAGCTTTCCCAACGCGCTGTCGCTCCCGGCGCTCGGCCAGGCGGCGCGCAACCTGCCGGCCAGGTTGCGACAGGCCAAGTCACAGGAAGGGCGCAAGGGCGCCGCCAAGGCCCTTGCCCGCGCCCTGCTCGGCGCCCGCGGCTACGAGACGCTGAAAAGCCGGGTCAAGCGCCTGGCCTGATCCGCCAAGGCTGCGAATCCAGATTAACGGGTTCCTTCGGAGTGTTCGCCGGCGCGCCGGTCGAGAAGCATCAAACGAAAAACCCGCCTGTGCGGCGGGTTTCCGGCGCAACTCAGCACCATGACCAAAAATCTACCATAGCTGCCTTCACCCTGTCAAGAAAAAATTCCTATTCCAGGGCTGCCAGGTCCGGTGCCAGCCTGAGCCTTGGCTACGCCGCCTGTCGCGAACGCTGCTGCGTGGCCTTGTCCAGTATGGAAAAGAAGGTGAGGAACTGGCGGTCAGGATCGAGCTCCGGACGCTCGGAGAAGCTGCGCGCCGTGGCCGAGAGCCGGTCATATTCCTGGCGGTCGTTCCACAGCAGCCTGACAGCCGCGACCCAGTCGGTGAGCGGAGCTTCGTAATCGAGCACCACGCCGCCCGGTCCGACCGCTTCGGGCAGGCCGCCGCGCCGCGAGCTAATGACGGGAATGCCGCTGCAATGGGCTTCCGAGGCCACACGGCCCCAGGCCTCTTCCCATTTGCTGGGCGCCAGCAGGATCCTGGTGCGGCCATAGACGGTCTTCATGTCGCCGGTGCGGTTCTCCAGCCTGATGTTGGAGAACGGGGCGATGGTCTGCTCGATGCGGGCGCGATGATCGTCGGCGAGCTTCCAGCTCTCCACGAACAGGAACGGAATCTCGGGGCAGGCGCCGGCGATGCGCACGGCGAGCTCGAAGCCTTTCTCCTCGTACGGATTGATCAAGGTGACGAACTGGCCCGTGGTCGGCGTGCTGTAGAGGGCGGCATTGATGGTCGGCGGCAGCACCGCCGCATCGATGCCGAACTTCTGTTTGTAGGCGCGCGCGGTGAATTGCGAATTGGCGATGTAGAGCGCCGAATGCAGCTCGCGCAGATCGCCGCCCAGCTCATGGAACTCGACGTTCCTGAGATAGACGACCAGCGGCACGCCTTCGGCCTGCAGCGCCTTGCCCACCGGAACCGACTTGTGGCATTGGACGACGGCCACATCCGGCTTCAATCTGCGGACGGCAAAATCGGCCGCCTTCCAGGGAAACCAGGCCCGCACCACCGGATAACCGGGAAAACTGTCGATGACCGCCGGCTGACGCAGCAGCTTCATCTTGGCGCGCGCCTTGAAGCCGAAGACACCGTCGCCGAACAGGGCGGCCAGTACGGCCGCCTCATGGCCGTGCTCGATCAACTGTTCCGCCAGATGATGGGTGCTCGACTGGACGCCGCCGCTGAATTCGGGCGTATATCCGTTGCCGCCTGCAAAAAGAACTTTCATGGTTCCTGGCTCCTGGTTCTTTCGCGTTTCGTTCAATGTGGCCCGAGAGCTTGCTCCGACACCGCCTCAGGCACTCTGTTGCTCGAGATTGGCGAACGGATTGGTGCATGGCTGCCATCCGGTGAACCGGATCGGATCGCCCGGCGAACTGCGCCAGGCGTAGTCGGTCAGCATGTGGAATTCGGCGATCAGCCAGCGGTCGAAATGCAGGAGGTCCTGCTTCTTCTGCTCCGGCAGCAGAGCGCGGGCTTTGCCCAGCCTTGTCTCCTCGAGCAAGGTGACGGCGTCGCTGAGTTTCTTGCTCGGGAATATCCATGGGTTCCTGTCGCGGAACGCCAGGACGAACTGCTGCAAATGCTCGATGCGCATGTTGAGCTTGCCGAAATATTTCTCGAGCGTGACGCGCACCAGATCCTCATCCGAAAACGAGGACACTGCCGCGTAGGCAATGCCGGTCGATACCACCCCGCCCGCCATGACGGCCAGTGCGGAGCGTCGCGAGATCTCTATCATCTGGTTTGCTCCTCTCACGCCATCCGGCTCGCCGCCCGCAGGGACAGCGCTGCCGCGGTCAGGCTCGGATTGGCGCATGAACAGCTCGGATATGTGCTGGTGCCGACCACGACCAGGTTCCTGAGCTGGTGATGAATCATGCCGCTGTCGACCACCGAATCGGCCGGGCCCGTTCCCATCCGGAGCGTACCCTGGACATGCGATTCGGTTGGCCGGATGCCGCGATCGAAAAGCTGTTCGACCGGTAGCGGGGCGAGCAGCCCGGGCAGTTTCTCCAGCGCCCGCGCCATGCCCTTGACCGCGTAGTCCGACGGCGCCTTGAAGCTGACGAAGGCGTTGTCGTCCTCGTCGAGCGTGACGAAATTCTCATGGTCGAGCAGGTTCTCGGTCACCACGACAAGCGGCAGAGCCTGGCGCAGCCGTCCCTTCTCGGCGCGCATGCCGTGTTGCCAGCGGTTCTCGAAATAGACCAGCGCCGCGGCGTGCTCGGACCGGTGCGGACCGTCATAGAGGCCGAAATTCAAGCCGGTGGTGATGGTGCTGCCGTCGAAATTGTCGACACCGTCGAGATAGACCTCGAAATTCCAGCCATAGGATTCATGCAGGCCGCGGCCGACGAATTCGCCTCCCAGGCCGGACCGCAGCATGATCGCCGCACTCTGGATGGCATTGGCGCCGAGAATGAAGAGGTCGCCGCTGACCTGATATTCCTTGCCGCCATGGACGAAGGTGACCGAGCGGACCGTCCCGCCGACATGATCGAGCCGGCGCACTTCCGAACCGAGGCAGACCGACACGTCGGGATGCTCGAAGACATGCATCAGGCCATTGTTGGCGGTGAACTTGGCGTCGACCGGGCATAGCCAGCATCTGAGGTTGGCGCAGCACGAGGTGCGCTGCGCGGTCGGCACGCGGGCGCGCGCGGTGGGCATGACGAAATGCTGGCCGGGCTGCGCCGCCTTCATGATCCGGTCGGGCGTCGACATGCGGTGCGGCGGCTGCGGAAAAGGCTTCGAACGCGGCAGCATCGCCGCCATGTCGGGATCGCCCGAGATCGACATGATGTCTTCGGCGTCGCAATAGAACGGTTCGACGTCGTCATAGCTGATCGGCCAGTCATTGCCGATGCCGTAGGTGCTTTTCAGCCTGAAGTCGTTGGGATGGAACCTCGGCGTCTGCGCGAACCAGCAATTGGTGCCGCCGCCCAGCCCGATCGTGTAGTTCCAGGGCTTGTCGGAATTGGTCTTGTAGGTCGACTCGTCCTCGATGTCGGTGTTGACGTTCTGCTTGAGCTGCCATTCATGCGTGTTGTGGCGGCCCCATTCCAGGAGCAGGATGCGCGCCTTACGCCGCTTCGTGAATTCGTGCAGGAAGAAGGCCGAACCGAAACCGGAACCGATCGCGACAACGTCGAAGTGGTCCTTGGTGATCTGCTCCGGCTTTACGTCCAGCACCATCAGCCGCAACTCCTTTCCGGGTCTTGTGCGTTCGTCATGGCAAGCACACCGGCCGGCCGCGGCGATCCCACATTGGATTGCCCAAGCCCGGTCTCATGCCGCCATCCTGCCGATCGAGTGATATTCGATGCCGTGGCGGGCGATGACCTTGGGATCATAGAGGTTGCGGCCGTCGAAGATGATCGGCGTGGTCAGCGCGTCCTTCAGCGCGTCGAAGGACGGCGCGCGAAAACTCTTCCACTCGGTGGCGATCAGCAGCGCATCGGCGCCGCGCAGCGCCGCTTCCTTGGTGCCGCACAGAAGCAGGTCGTCGCGCAGCCCATAGATGGCCTGGCATTCCTGCATCGCCTCGGGATCATAGGCCTGCACGGTGGCGCCGACGTTCCAGAGTGCCTCCATCAGCGTGCGGGCGGGCGCCTCGCGCATGTCGTCGGTGTTGGGCTTGAAAGCCAGGCCCCAGAGCGCGAAGGTCTTGCCCTTGAGGTTGCCCTTGAAATAGCGGTTCACCTTGTCGAACAGCACGGACTTCTGCTCGTTGTTGCGCTCCTCGACGGCGCGCAGCAGCTTGGCGTCGAACTTGACGCCTTCAGCGGTCTTGATCAGGGCGCGCACGTCCTTGGGAAAGCAGGAGCCGCCATAGCCGAGGCCCGGATAAATGAAGTGGTAGCCGATGCGCGGATCGCTGCCGATGCCCTTGCGCACCTCCTCGATGTCGGCGCCGAGCTGTTCGGCCAGATTCGCCATTTCGTTCATGAAGCTGATCTTGGTGGCGAGCATGCAATTGGCCGCGTATTTGGTGAATTCGGCGCTGCGCACATCCATCACGATCATCTTCTCGTGGTTGCGGTTGAAGGGGGCGTAGAGCTCACGCATCACCGCCTCGGTGTCCTCGCTCGATGTGCCGACGATGATGCGGTCCGGCCTCATGCAATCGGCGACGGCGGACCCTTCCTTGAGGAATTCCGGATTGGAAGCGACGTCGAAGGTCAGGTCCTCGCGGCCTCTTTTCTTCAGCGTTTCGGCGATCCTGGCCTTGATCTTCTCGCAGGTGCCGACCGGCACGGTCGACTTGCCGACGACGATCTTGGGCGCATCCATTTCCCGGCCGATCGCCTCGGCGACCGCCAGCACATATTTGAGATCGGCCGAGCCATCCTCGCCGGGAGGCGTGCCGACCGCGATCATCTGGATTTCACCATGCCTGACGGCGGCGGCCGCGTCGGTGGTGAACTTGATGCGGCCGGCGGCATGGTTCTCCCTCACGATGCTTTCCAGGCCCGGCTCGAAAATCGGGACGAGACCTTGATTGAGCCGCTCGACCTTGTTCGCGTCGATGTCGACGCAGACGACCTGGTGGCCCACTTCGGCAAGCACAGCAGCCTGCACGAGACCGACATAGCCGATACCAAACACCGTCAAATTCATTCTGTTTTGTTCCTGTCCAGGGCAGCGGACCGTGTTCGGCCCGGCCGGTTCAAATCGACTTTTCCAATAGGTTCTATTTTACGCTGCATGCCAGCGATTCCGGAAACTGGCAGGGTTCGCCCTGCGCGGTGAAGGCGACGCGCTCGATCTGCAGCGAAAGCTTGCGTCCGGGATCGGCGAATGCGCCCAACCATCCGGTCATCGTATCGCTGCCCCAGAGGCTGAAGAAGATCTTCTGAGCATGGCTGGGCAGCTTTGCCGGATCGGTGATGGTGTTCACCAGTTGGCCGTTGACGTACCAGCGCAAACTGTCCTTCTGCCAGACGAAGGCGTAGTCGTTGAAGGCCTTTTCCGTGCCGCCCGGCACGTCGACCAGCTTCTCGTTCTTGCCCTTGCCGGCGATGTAGGCATTGACCTGCACCTTGGACGTGTCCTTGGTCAGGATCTCGAAGTCGATCTCGTCCCAGGGCTGCTTGTCCGACGGGCCGATATAGGAGAAGAAAGCCGCGTTGAGGCCGGGACCGGTGTCGGTTTTCATGCGCGCCTCGTAGGTGCCATAGCCGAATCGCTGCTTGGTCTGGATTTCGCCGCAAGCGTAGTCGCGATCCTTCGTCTTCTGCTTCTCGAAACCCAATGACAGCACGCCGTCCGCCAGGCTGACCTGCCCCTTCGCCCAGGTGCAATTCTGATGGCCGCCATTCGTCCAGCCATCGGAGACATACCAGCGCTGGCGGTTGAAGCTGGTGAAATCATCGACGAATGAGGGCGCCGACTTCAGATCCTGCGACCAGGATGGCGCCGGCCCGGCGAACAGGCCAGCGAGAGCGGCCAGCGCGACCAGGGCAGCCCTGCGTCCGGTGGAACCGCCCGGGCGGGCTTGCCTGGCCTGGCGCGTTGACGATATGCCGCGAACTGCGACGGTGAACGTGGTTCTCGGATCCGCATTCATACGAAACTCAACCTTTGCGCTGTGCATCCCCAACCCAAAGTAGCCATTCGAGCCGTAGCCAAACGGCGCTTTCTTTCTCTCGTCAGCCCCTCCCCAAGCTGCCTTCTCGCCTCGCGCCAAATCCACCCTTCAGCCTTCACCCTCTGCCGGCGCCTGCCGGTTTGGCGAGCCTCTGGCTGGCCGTCATATCGGACGACCCGTCCTCATCGAAAACCATGTCCAGCGAATGACGAAGCTCCCGGACCATGCCGTTCTGGCGTGACAACGCCGCGATGCGGCGCTCGCAATTCAGGATCGAGGTCGTCAATTCATCGACCTCGGCGGAGCGGCGCGCAGACGCCGAGCCGTTCTCCATGGCCTCGACCAAAAAGGCGGCGTTGGTGGCCGTCGCCTTGTAGCGATTCTCCAGCCCGTTTCGCTCCGCCTCGATCTCGGCCGCGATCTGCTCGAACAGCTTCGCCAGGCGGTCGAGGCGCGAAATGTCGGTCTGGCGGTCGCGGGCCGGATTCCTTGATCTGAAGCCGAATATCGAGGCCATGCGTTCAAAGTCCTATGGTGGTCCGGCCGTCGGCCGGACCCCTTACCGGTTCAATATCGGGCAGTCCGATCGGAGGCCGGTTCATTGGCCATCCTAATTGCTGCACCGCAACATAGACTGCCATCCTCCGGCCGGCTAGGCAACCACCCAATTCGTAAACTCATAAATCCGCCGGAAATGCTTTGCGCGACGGGCTGGCAAGAGCGCGGCCGGACGCCCGCATTCAAGGCTGCTTGCCCGTGCTGGTGCCGGCCATGAGAAAACGCATTGGCGGCACATGTTGACGCCGGGAGGCTAACCCGACGCGGCGAAACAGCGCCTCGAGCTTGTCGGACGCCACGCCCTGGACGATGGGAACCAGGTTGGATTGGCTTGCGAAGGCATAGGCCGCGGCCGACGCCAGGCCCCGCTCTGCCTTGACGTCGAGGAAATTGCGCAGCCGGTATTTGTCCCGCACGTGGCGCTCGTGGCGGCGCAGCACCGCTTTGGAACCCTCAGGCAGGCTGTCGATCGCCAGCAGCGCCAGGTCGGCGTCGGCAAGACGCTTCAGGTCCTGGGTCTTGTGGCGGCCGCTCAGCGAATCGGCCCGCACGATGGCGCCGTAACCGCAGGAGCGGATGACCTTGAAGCGCGCGCCGCTGGCGACCGCGCGCGCGTAGAGTTCGTAATCCTCGCCCAGACGCAAGCTCTCGTCATAGCGCAAGCCGTGCCTGTCGAGAAAAGCGCGGCTGATCACCGGCTTGAGGAAACCGAGTTCGCCTCTGCGCACGTTGCGCCTGGAGATGTTGCCTTCGACGAAGCGCTCCAGGTCGAGGAATTCCGGCTCGGCCGCGAACTGCGGTGCGACGATCTGGGTGACATCGCTCAAGGCGTCGTCCCTGATGAGCATGATGTTGTCGGCCGCGAAATCCCAGTCCGCGCCGGCAAACAGATTGTGAAATCTGCCCGCGAGAAAGAAGTCGTCGGCGTCCAGAATGGCGATGAATGGCGATTGCGAGGCGGCGATGGCGGCGTTGCGGGCGAAGGAGGGGCCGCGATTGACGTCGAGACGGATCACCGCGAGCCGGTCGCTGCCGTCATCGGCGGCGCGGGCGACTTGGGCCGTGTCATCGGTGGAGGCGTCATCGACGACGACGACTTCGGCCACTTCCGGTTCGCGCAGCGCGGACGCGATGGCGACCGCGATTGTTCGCGCCGCGTTTCGGGCCGCGATGATCACGCAGACCTTTGATTTTGTCATCGACATGAATTTGCCTCTTGCACAGGTTCCATTCTGCCCTCGCCCTGTACGTGTTCGATGCCCGACAGGCTTCCCGTCACGGGCTGCCCTGCCGTTCGAAGATGCGGCGGCTGATGTCGGCCGATGCCGCCCAGCCGGCTTCCGCCAGATAGCGGACCGGCGCACGACCGCACAACTCCCACAGCACGGTGCGCCGCTGCGGCCATCGCAGGGATGACAGCCATGGCGCGATGACCATGTTGAGCAGATCCTCATTGCCGATGCGCGACAGCATCCGCGCGGCGCGCTGCGACAAGAGCGTGTCGGCGCCGCCGAGGAGCACGTCGGCGGCGCGCAGGCCAAGCAGCAGCGTGTCGTCCAGCCCCTGCGCCGCGGCGGCGTCGAGCAGGCGCTGCTGCTCGGCTTCGTCCAAGCGGTCGGCGCTGGCGCGCACGTCGCAGACGTAACCGGCGCAGGGTTCCCGGTTAAAAAGCGCCTTGGCGACGCTGATGCAGGACAACAGCAGAGTGTCGGCCACCGATGTGAACGGCACCTCGACGCCGGTGATCTCGACCTGCCGTTTGCGCCGCAGGAAGCCATCCGCGTCGCGCGGGCTGGGCGAGCCGGGTTGCTGGAGCCGATAATGCAGGTCGACGGTGGACTGCGTCGGCCCGTCGCCGCGGATCATGTGCTGTTCGCCGAGGAAACGGACCCACCAGACGGAGCGCGACTTGCCGGCGATCTCGTAGCCGATCGAGCGGAGCGCCTCGCGCGCCCTGAAAAACCCGCCCGGCGCCACCAATATGTCGACATCGCCCGAAGGCTTCATGAAATGGTCGTCGTAAAGCAGATGCTGCTGGAAGGGACCTTTCAGGAAAACGAAATCGATCTGCCTGTCGCGCAGCGCCGCCTGGATCGCCATCGAATCCATGATGCAGGACGCGTTCATCGAAACGGTCTTCCGGCGGTAGGCGTCGAGCCATTGGGAGAGCTGGGCCGGCGGCCCGTTCGCGGGTGCGCTCGACAGCACCTTGAGGATAAAGGTCGCGACCTTGTTCAACCTGGCTATGTCGGTGACATTGGTTACGGAGAGGCCGGAGGCATCGCCGGGCGCGGCGCCGGATCGCGCCGCGAAGAACAGCCGCAGACAGGCCTGCACATAGGCGATCTCGCTGGCGCAATCGGCGGCGCGCAGTCGCTCATATGAACGTTCGGTCAGGGCCATCGGGCGCACGGTTCTCCAGAAGCGATCGGCGCGACGCCTATGCTGCAGGTGCGAAGCAAAGCATCGCCAAAAACTTTTGCGCCGTCCAGTTTTTCCTTTTGCAGCGCAAAAATCCGGCCCCGACGTTTATCGAAACCGGCTCGGGCGAACGATGAGGAGAACTGCTGGACCACAAGGGACGAGTGGCCTTTTCGGCGTTCCGTAGCAAACCTACCGGGAGACCCGGCGCTAGGGCATTATTGTCGCCATGCCTTGAAGTGACAGGGCTTATAAAGTTTATATATGCAAATCAATTTCTTATGCTGACCTAGTGCATTAGGCCCATATGCAGGGATCTCGAGGCGATCAAGGCCAAAGCTTGAGATCGTTACTCACGACTGTGTCTGCGCGCGCAGTCCATAATTGATTAATGCGCGGTAAATCAGGCTTGACTCATAAATGCTGCCATGCAGCTATTGCATCGCAGCATGAAAGTGCCGCCGGCAATCGACAGGCCGTTTCCAGTCCTTGATGGAGTGTAAAATGGAACAGAATGTTGAAAAGCAGGAGTACGAAACGCCCAGCCTGACGGTTCATGGTTCGATTGAAACCATCACTCAGGGCGGTGGCGGCAACACGGCGCTCGACGCAGCATTTCCTGCGCACACGCCGATTGGCGACCTGACGTTCTCCTGAACCTGTCCTGATTCTGGAGGGACACGTTGGGCCTCTGGAATCCAAGAACCATAAAGGGAGTCGGGGTGAAAACCCCGGCCTCTCTTCATTGCCTGACCCGGCTTTTCTTCATCGCCAGAATTGTCGACACGCATTGCGGACAGTGTGTAGCAAACGAGGTTTTCGGATGAACTGGAACCCATCTGACCACGATCGCGTAAGTGCGACCAAGGAAGCGGTTGCCTGCGAATTCGGCAATGGCCTGGCGCTTCTCAACCTGAAATCCAACATCTACTACAGCCTCAACGGGGTAGGCACCTTCATCTGGGAGCTGATTCAGGAGCCGAAACCAATTGCCGAAATCCGCCGGGCCGTGCTCGCGCGCTATGATGTCGACGCCGAGCGCTGCAGGGCCGATGTCGACGCGCTGTTGAAAGGTCTGGCCGATAGCGGACTTGCGAGGCTGCATCATGAGGAACCTGTCTAGGCAGGTTCCGCAAAAGCGGGTCACGGTTTTGCGGCAAGAACCTGCGACGGAGAAAAGTCCCGACCAGACGAAGCACCGGCGGCGTCGGCTTCGAGCTCTCTCCCTGAGTGGCCCGGAAATGCTGTTCCTCTGCCGCTGCCTGCTGGTGGTCGCGGCCGTTCGCCTGGGGCTGACCCTGTTCTCCTACAACCGCCTTCGCGGCATCGTCACCCGGCTGGAGGCGCGTGAATGCGCCAGCACGGGAGAGCTGCGCCGTGTCGCCTGGGGCGTTGCCGCCGCGGCCCGCCTGGTGCCGCGCGCAAGCTGCCTCACCCAGGCGCTCGCCGGCCAGTACATTCTCGCCCGCCAGGGCAACGCCTCGAAGATCCGCATCGGCATCGAGCGCGACACCGGCCGGCAGCTGAAGGCGCATGCCTGGCTGATCAGCGGCAACCATGTCGTCCTTGGCGGCTCGATAGACAGGTTTGTCCCTCTCGTCGACTATGGTCAATGACTGATGAGCGGCGTGGCCGGTATCCTGCACGGGCACGAGGCGCCGGAGTCCGCAGCTGATATCCAGCGCATGCTGGCCCGCATGCGTCATCGCGCCCGCGACGGCAGTTCGTGGTGGACCGACAAGGCTGTCGCGCTCGGCCACGCCTGGCTCAACACGACCGATGAAGCCGGCCCCGGCCCGCTGACGATGGCGGGCGGCAAACTGGCCGTCACCGCGGATTGCCGCCTGGACAATCGCGACGAGCTGACGGCACGGCTCGGCGTCCGCGACGCATCGGTTGCCGACGCCGTGCTCCTGATGTGGGCCTATCTGCGCTGGGGCGAAGCCTGTCCCGTGCACCTGCAAGGCGACTTCGCCTTCGCCATCTGGGATGCCGAGCGGCAGGTGCTGTTTTGCGCGCGCGATCATTTCGGCGTCAAACCGTTCTACTATCACGCGGACGGGCAGCGCTTTGTCTTTGCCTCCGAAATCGGCCCGATCCTTGGCGTCACCAGCGCCGGCGCCCGCCTCAGCGAACATCAGATCTCGGGTTTCCTGGCAGGGCTGCCAGACGATCCGCAAGCGACGCCTTATACCGATATTTTCCGCCTCCCGGCGCGCCACAGCCTCACTGTGACGGGGCAGCGCGTGACGCTGCAGCGATACTGGAAGATCGAGCCGTCGTCGCGGCCTATGCGGCCGGACGCCGCCGAGGAATTCGCCCACCTCTTCTCGCAGTCCGTGCGCAACCGCATGCGCGGAAGCGCGGCGGTCGGGGCCATGCTGAGCGGCGGCCTGGACTCCTCTTCGATCGCCTGCGTGGCGGGCCGGCAAAACCTGTCCGAGAGAAAGCCGAGGCTGCCCACCTTTTCGCTGGTTTTCGAACGCGGTTCGGCGATGGACGAAACCCCCTTCATAGACGCGGTGCTGGAACAAGGGCGCGTCGACGGCACGCTGATCCCGGTCGGCAACTACGCGCCGTTCGCGGAATTCGAACGGGTGCTGGAAGAGCAGGAAGGAACGTTCCTGGCGCCGGGCCTTACGCTCACCCGGGAGGTCTACAGGACGGCGGGCGCCAAAGGCGTCAAGGTGCTTCTCGACGGCCATGGCGGGGACGAAGTCGTATCGCAGGGGCACGGCCATCTGCACGAGCTTGCCAATGCAGGCAAGTGGCTGGAGCTGTGGCGCGAGATCCGCAGCGCTTCCAACACCTATGGCGACGGCATGCTCGGCATGTACTTCCAGTTCCTGACCATCTACGGACCCGCCTGGCGCGTGGCCAGGCTCAGGCACACCGCGAACCGGCTCCTGCAGAGGCTGCGAAAACCAGCCCAGGCTTCGCAAGGCGGAAGCTGGCGCGACCTGATCAATGCCGATCTTGCCGGCCGCACCGAGCTTATCGAGCGGGTTCACCGAGCCGGCTACAAGCCGGCCGACGTCAGCGCCAGCGAGGCGCTGACCCACCGCTGGATTCTTTCCAACGGCTATGTGCCGCATGCTTTCGAAGTGCTCGACAAGGCGGCCGCCAATTTCGGCGTCGAACCTCGTTATCCCTTCTGGGACAAGCCGCTGGTCGAGTTCTGCCTGGCGTTGCCGGGCGAGGAGAAGCTCAGCCGCGGTTTTGGCCGGTACGTGCTGCGCCGCGCCATGCAAGACGTGCTGCCAGCGGCGGTCCAGTGGCGGCGCGACAAGATCGATTTCACCGGCAATCTCGTCAACGGCATGCTGCGCAACCACCGCGACCTCCTGGAACAGGTGCTCGGCCCGGACGCCGGCCGCATCGAGCCCTACATAAACCTGCCGGCCGTGAAGGCTGCCTATGCCCGGCTGCTCAGTCGGCCCGACCGGCCGGCGCCGCTCGATGTCCAGTATGTCTGGCGCTCGGCGTCGCTGTCGCTGTGGCTGCGGCAGGTGCAGCGCGCCGGGAGTGCCGCATGACGCCGTTGAACGAGCCGCTGGCCCTCCGCGCGCACGCGCAAGGCTGGCCGCGCGGACAGCGCCGTTTTTATCGAGCCTACGGCCTGACCATCGCTTCCGAGGTGACATTGCCAGAACTGGAGCCGGCCGAACCGGCAGCGGCGGATATCGTGATCAGCGTCGGCGCGATCGATATGCCGAAGCCTTCGCCCGAGGCCGCGACCATTTTCCACTTCGAACCGGATCGGCAATATCTGGCATGGCACGCCGTCGGCGCGTTCCTGATCAGCGACGCCTGCCGCATCGAGGTCGAGCCGGCGCCCGGCATCGACGATGCGCTGATCGCGTTCCCGCTGCTGGGACCGGTGATGGCGCTCATCCTGCACCAGCGCGGCCTGCTCGTGCTGCATGCCAGCGCCGTCGCGATTGCCGGCAAAAGCGCCATCTTCATGGGCGACAAGGGCGCCGGCAAATCGACGACGGCAAGCACCATGATCCGTGCCGGGCACGAACTGCTTACCGATGACGTCGTGGCGCTCGATCTCAGCCATCCGGACGAGCCGATGATCGTGCCGGGTTTTCCCCAGATCAAGCTGGCGGCCGACGCGGCTGCCGCGATTTCGCTCGAAGGGGCACAAGTGCGGCCGCAGGTGCATCCGGCCATCAACAAGGCCCAGCACCGATTGCACGGGGCGTTCTCGCGCGACAGGGTTCCGGCGACCCGCATCTATATTCTCGAGCGCGGCCAAAAGGCTGAGATCTCGCCCATGCCCGGCATCGCCGCTTTGCCGGCCGTGATCAGATTTTCATACGTCACGCGTTTCGGCCGCGCCGCCCTGGTCGGCGATTTCGCGGCGGCGCATCTCGGGCATTGCGCACGGCTCGCCGATCGCGTCGGCGTGTGCAGGCTCGAAGTGCCGACGGGCCTCGACAGGATCGGCGAGGTCGTGAGCCTCGTCGAGCATGACCTGATGGCCGGACAGGGATAGCAGGAGATGTCGAAATCATCGCTCCTTCGCCCGTCATTGTTTCGGGAAATCGCCGGGTTCGGCGCCGTTATCGCCCAGATAGGCGGGCGGCGGGCCTGGACGGCGCTGCTCTTCCTGATCCTGGGCAGCCTGACCGAAGGCATCTCCATCCTGTTGCTGGTTCCGCTGTTGCAGCTGGTCGGACGCTCCGGCCAGGACTTCGCGATCAAGCTGCCCGACAATGATTTCATGCGTTGGCTGGTGCCGGACGGCACGCTGAAGCTGACCACGATGTTGTGCATGCTGGTGGCGCTGGTCGCGCTGCAGGCCGCCTTCAACCGCTTCAAGTCGGTCTACATGGCCAGGCTTCTCTTCGATTTCATCAACCGCCTGCGCATGAACCTGTTCGAAAGCATCGGCAAGGCACGGTGGGGCGTCTTCACGCGCATGCGCGGCTCCGACCTCGACCATGCGCTGACCGGGGACATAGACCGCGTCCAGGGCGCGGCCTTCTCGCTGCTGATGCTGGTGCAGATCGCCGTGCTTCTGGCCGGCTATCTCGTGATCTCCATGTTCATTTCGCCGGTCATGACGCTGTTCGCCGTGGTCATCGGCATGCTGATGTTCCTCGCGCTGCGGCCATTCCGGTCGCGGGCCACCGCCTTTGGCCAGGTCCTGACCACCAACCGCCAGGATCAATACCGGACGGTCTCGGAATTCCTCGGCGGCATCAAGGTGGCCAAGAGCCTGAACATCGAGGCGACCTATTTCGCGCAGTTGCAGGCGACACTTGAAAGAATGAAGGCCGACAACATCGCCTATGTGCGCAACAGTTCGACCGGCACCGCCCTGTTCCAGGTGGCGAGCGTGATCGGCTTGAGCCTGTTCATCTATGTTGCGCTGGTTCGCTTCGACCTCTCACTGGCCGAGATCGTGGTGCTGCTACTGGTCTTCATGCGCATCGCGCCGCGCTTCATGGACATGCAGACGCAGGCGCAGCAGGTCCTGATCAACCTGCCCGCCTATGCCGCGATGCGTAGTCTGCAGATGCGTTTCGACGCCGAGCGGGAACCTGGCCATGCCGGGATCCAGGACGCTCGAAAGCTGTCGCTCGATTTCGGACTGAATGTTCGCGGCGTCTCCTTCGCCTACGAGGACGGCGCCGCCAAGACGGTGGTGAGCGACATCACCTTCGGCCTTCCGGCCGGCAAGGTCACCGCCCTTATCGGCCCTTCGGGATCAGGCAAGAGCACGATCGCCGACATGCTGCTCGGCCTGCTCGAGCCGACAGCCGGCACGATCCTCGTCGATGGCGTCGAGATCGACGCCGCCAATCGCCGGGGCTGGCGCGACCAGGTCGCCTACGTGCCGCAGGACGTGTTTCTCCTGCACGACACGATCGCGGCGAACCTACGCCTGGCCGCACAGCAAGCAAGCGACGATGAACTGTGGGCCGCATTGCGATCGGCCCATGCGGCCGAATTCGTCGAACGGCTCGACCTCAAGCTGGAAACGGTGGTCGGCGACCGCGGCGTGCGGTTGTCGGGCGGCGAACGCCAGCGGATCGCGCTGGCGCGCGCCTTGCTGCGCAAGCCGTCGCTGCTCATCCTCGATGAGGCGACCAGCGCGCTCGACTGGCAAAACCAGGCGCTGATCGCGCAATCGATCGACGGGCTGCGCGGCTCGATGACGATCCTGACCATCGCGCACCGGCCATCGATGATCGCGTTCGCCGACTGGGTGGTCGCGATGGAAAACGGCCGTGTCGTCGAGGTCGGGCAATATCGGCGGCTGAAGGCGAAAGCAGGAAGCCGGTTGTCCAGGATGCTTTCGGGCGAACAATCTGAGTCCGAACCCGCCGACGTGGCCTGAGGCCAGCCTGGTCTGGGTCAGTGAAGGCTTCGCCCGGCGCCGCCCAGCTTTTCACCCTCGGCCACCTCGGCCGAACTCAGCTTTCTTTCGGCCTCGCGTGTCCTGTCGGCCGGCGTCGGCGCGCTTCTGGCGATCAAGGCATAGACGAGCACGAAGTAGCCCGCCTGGATGACCACGGCACAGATGATGACGCGCAGCAGCGTCGTGCCTATTGAAGCGCCGCCCAGCCATGACCAGCCAACGACGATCGCAAGAGCGAAAATCATCCCAACGATGAATTTTGGAAGCGACATACCCAACAGCCCACAAACCGGCCCGGGTATATTCCAATCGTTGCCCCACCCGAGCGTCGTCCCTTGTCATGCGGGCTTGTTAAGTCGCCCGCTCCCGGCCGGTTGCTTCCGGCCTTTCAACCTGTCGCCACTTTGACAGGTATAATTTGCAATTCTATTAAGGCGAGCAAAAGGCCGCAAGGGCAACTGCATTTATTTTTAGGTGAGCTTTTGCGCTCGACTCGCTCATGCTGCAACGCACACGACGGGATTACGCGCAACTTCGGCTCTTTGGTGTTTTTCAGTAGAATCTACAATATTGAATAGTATTTTATATGAATACCACCGAATATCGTGCCGCGCTAAAGCACCAACGAGCTCCATTCAAGGGCATAAAGAACGCCCCGCCTAGAAGTTGCCCCAAAAGCGCCTCTATTTTTCCGGCTATGCCCATTTATTGTCATAAATGTGCTAAATATTCCGAAATTTGTGCAGGGCGCGCTTATTATTTAGTCAATTCATGACGTGACTATTTCAAAGGTGCGGGAAATTGTGTGTTGCGCTGCAACATTTTTTTGATATCGTGCCGTAAACCATCCGGTCAACGCATGGAGTTTTGGCATGAGGGATGTTGCCAAGTCGGCCACAGCGGAGTTTTCGCAGGCTGGCGTCGATTTTCCACCGCCGATCGGCGGCCTTATCAAGCGCAGTTTCGATATTGCCGGTTCACTGGCCGCCCTGATCGCTCTCAGCCCGCTGTTCGTGATGATAGCGCTGCTCGTCAAATTCTCCGATGGCGGATCGATTTTTTACGGTCACCGGCGAATCGGGCGTGGCGGACGGGTTTTCCCTTGTCTCAAGTTCCGCACCATGGTGCCGGACGGCGAAAGGGTGCTGGCTGCCTATCTGGCGGCCAATCCGGAAGCCAAGGCGGAATGGATAGCCACCCGCAAGCTGAAGAACGATCCGCGCGTCACCCGGGTCGGCGCGGTCCTGAGGAAACTCAGTCTCGATGAGTTGCCGCAGGTCATCAACATCCTTCAGGGCGACATGAGCCTTGTCGGACCTCGCCCGGTCGTGCGCGACGAACTGGAGATCTATGGCAGCGCCGCCGTGTATTACCTGAAGTCCCGCCCCGGCCTGACCGGCCTGTGGCAGGTCAGCGGCCGCAACGACGTCTCCTATGACAGCCGCGTCGCGTTCGATCGCCACTATGTCGAGAATTGGTCACTTTTTGAGGATATTCGCATCATCATCAAGACAGTTCCGGCTGTCTGGATGTCGCGCGGCTGCTACTGAGCGGTCGCGAACCGGATCGCACGCGGGAGATTTCTCCCGGCAGGCATCGGGCGCAGGCTCATCGGGCTGGTGGGGCCAAAGCGGATCGGAACATTCAGTTGAAGATAGACATGTTCGAAGTTTTTTGCAGCGGCCCGCATTCGGGCCGCTCGCGGCGTTTGCGGCTCGTGGCCAGCTGCCTGGCCCTGTCGCTCGCCCTGCCTCGGATCGCCATTGCCGACGAGTACCATCTCGGATCGCAAGACAAGCTCACCATCCGTATCGCGGAGTGGCAGACCGTCGAAGGCACGTTCCGCGACTGGTCGGCGGTGAATGGCGTATACACGGTCGGGCCGGCCGGAATGCTGTCGGTGCCTTTCGTCGGCGAGCTGCCGGCATCCGGCAAGACAACGGCCGAAGTCGCGGCGGCGATCGGCGAGGCGCTGCAGCACAAGCTCGCTTTGTCGGACCGGCCCGAGGCATCGGTCGAAATGGCGCAGTTCCGGCCGTTCTATATTTCGGGTGAGGTGCAGAACCCCGGCCAATTCCCCTATGTGCCCGATCTTACGGTGCTGAAGGCGGTCAGCATCGCCGGCGGCATTCGGCGAAGCGCCGACTACGGCCCGCAGCTCGGCAAGGACCTGGTCACTGCCAAAGGCAATTTCGACATATATGACGATCAGCGCGTTCGACTGATCGTCAAGCGCGCGCGCATCGATGCCGACCTTGCGGGCAAGTCGAGCTTCGACGTGCCGAAGGAGGTCGAGGGCGATCCGAGACTGCAGGCCATCGTCGCGGACGAGATGACGATCCTCACGGCTGACCAGAAGGCGCTGAAGCTGAAGCTCGAGGCGCTCAGCGATCTGAAAGGAGTTCTGCAGGCCGAGATCGAATCGCTGCAGAAGAAGATCGTCAACCAGCAGAAGCAGGTCGACCTGGCGCAGCAGCAACTCACCAGCATCGGTCCGCTGGCCCAGAAAGGTCTGGTCGCCAACGCAAGACTGCTGGATTCGCAGCAGTCCGTCACCGACCTTCAGGGCAAGATCCTGGACTACGAAACGGCCATCCTCACCGCCAAGCAAGCGATCAGCAAGGCAACGCAGGATGCCATCGATGCCCAGAACACGCTGAGCTCGAGCCTCGCCGCCGACCGGCAGCAGACCGAAGCCGACCTGAACGAGGCCGCGCTGAGGGTCAACATGCAGAAAGGATTGATGGCCCAGGCCACCGATCCCGCCACCGTGGCCGCCAGCGCAACCAACGAAGAGCCCACCCTGATCTATTCACTGCTGCGCGCTGCCGACGGCAAGACGAGCGAGATTGCGGTCAAGGAAGACACCCCCGTGCTGCCGGGCGATGTGATCAAGGTCAAGCTGGCGCCAATGCCCAGCCAGTAGGCGATCGAACCGCCTAAGATAAGAGCAGTTCACCGTTCACGAAAACCGCAAGCTGCTCTATCCCTTTGTTTTTGCGCAATTCCGGACGGAAAGCGCTGCGCGCGTTTCCCGGGGAAGCCGTACACACTTTCCTGAAATTGCTGGAGCGGGGCGGCGTTTGAGGGAATCGCCAGCCGCTCTATCGCCTTGCTTTGACGCAATCCCAAACGGGAAACCGATCGGTATTCATCGAGCGGCGTCCGTGCCAGGCTCGGGGCCGCTCCAGCCTCTGGCGGCATTTGCCTCTTCGATCCTTGCCGCAGACAGGCGAGGACGGGCAACGGGCAGTCGCGCCAGCTTGAAGAAGCTGAAATACATCAGGAAGGAACCCATGATGTAGGGGTTGAGGATCTCGACCTCGACGAAGGAGCGGATCAGGAGCAGCACCATGACGCCGGCCAGAACGACCGAATCCGCCCGCCATGTTCCGAACGCGACCGCCGAGACATGGCCGTAAAGCGTGCGCAGGATGACCAGCGAAACCAGCGTCGCCCCGACGAAGCCGAGTTCGACAAGGGCTTCGATGTAGGTGTTGTGGAAGTGGAAGCCGGTGCGGGTGGTGATGTAGAACTCGTTCCACAGGCGCTCGGCCTCGGCAAAACCCTGGACCCAGTATGCGGCATAGCCGACGCCGAGCATGGGCGCCCTCTGCGCGGCGTTCCAGCCCTGCTCCCACAGATAGGTGCGCCCGGTGAGCGTCGAATCCTTGCCAAACAGGCCGAGGACGAAGTCCATGAGGCCGAGATTCAGCGCCACAAGGATAGCGACGACCAGCATGCCTGTGCCGACCAGGAAGATCACCCGGCGGTAGCGTCGCGACAGCACCTTGCTCATGGCAAGCAGCATCACCATCGCCAGCACCGCCGGTGTCGAGGCCATCGAGGTGGCCGAATGCGAGATGACCAGCAGATAGGCCGACAAAAGCACCACCGGCACGGTCAGGAACAGGCTCAGCCGGCCGTGCCTGAGGAAGGCGATGAAGACGACGCTGAAATAGATACCGAGCGAGGCGACGAAGCCGATCTGGTTCTTGGAGGCGAAGGCGCCGACGAAATTATAAGTGCCGTCGAGGACGTCCTCGGAATAGGCCCCAACCTTGAGAGAGTAGAGCAGGACGACGAATATACCAACCAGGGCGCCGATCGTCAGGGTCCGCACGCTGACGGCGCGCGCCGCGACATAGGCGCAGGCGATGTGGGAGAAGTACTGGACGGCCGTTCTCGCGGTGATGCCGGGAGCGTCCGACCAGAAGACGGAGAAGCATACATAGGCCGCGAACGACAATGGCAGCCAGGCGCTGGACAGATGCCGCAGGAACCGCCTGTAGTCGACCATGATGAGGGGCAGCCACACCGCATAGTAGGCCAGGATCAGCACCTGGCCGAATATGACGGAGTAGGAGAATGCCCAGACCGAGACGGCAACGGCAAAACTGCCGTAGACCGAGTTCCTCTCGGGATCGACCAGCAAGGACTTTGGAATCTTCATCTCAGGTTCTCGCCGAGCCTACCCCGGACCGCCGCGTAATCGGCAGGCATCTCCGTAAGAAGGGTGCAATCGACGGCATCTCCATTGTGCAGTGCAATATAACCTATCGCGCCGCGCGCTCAATGGCAAATGCGGTCACCTTGTCTTACAGCCAGGCGAGCGCCGAGAGATCAGGTCCGGGACAGCCGCCCGGGACGGGATCGGATTTCTCTTTCCATTGCCGGCCTCTCCATCGAGGCGGCAACCAGCCGTGCGCGCTACCAAAGTGCTCCGCCGGTGACCTGTATGTTTTCCATGGTGATGCCCTTGGCCATATCCGAGCAGAGGAACACGGCCAGCGCCGCGATCTCCTGCGGCTGGAGGATGCGCTGCTGCGGGTTGCCCCTGGCGATCTCGGCCATCGCGTCCTCGGCCGTGCGGCCCTTGCCCTCGCGCTCGACGACCTGCGCCACGTTGCGGCGCATCAGTTCGGTCTCGACCCAGGTCGGGCTGATCATGACGCAGGTGACGCCATGCGCCGCCCCTTCGAGCGCCACGCAACGGGTGAGGCCGAGGAGACCGGCCTTGGAGGCGCAGTAAGCGGGATTGTCCTTCCAGCCGACCGAGGCGGCGGTCGAGCCGATGTTGACGATGCGGCCCCAGCCGCGCTCGATCATGCCGGGCAGCACGGCGCGGGTGGCGCGGAAGGCGCCGGTGAGATTGGTGTCGACGATCTTGTCCCACAGCGCGTCGGAATGGCCGCAGACCGGCTGCTCGGCCGTGGTGCCGGCGGCGTTGACCAGGATGTCGACAGGACCCACCGCCGCCTCGGCGTCGGCCGCGAAACGGTTCGTGACGTCGCTGTCGCGCACGTCAAGATAGGCGGCGTAAATCCTCGTTCCATGCGCGCCGAGAGCCGAACGCACGCGCTCTATCTCGTCAGCGCCGGGATAGTAGGCGGCGTCGGATCTCTCCACGCCGCCAGGTGCGACATAGGAACCGACGGCGACATTGGCGCCGGCCTGCGCCAATGCCGAGGCAATCGCCAGGCCCATTCCGGAGAAGCCACCGGTGACGATTGCGCCGCGGCCGGAAAGGTTTGTCATCGGGCATGGCCTCCGCGCGGCACGGGACGGTCCATCAGTCCCGAGAGGATTTGAACTTCATAGGCCAACATAACCTCGATCGAAGCCCGTTTCGAAGCCGGTGACGAAACTTGCGTCCTTGGCATCAGCTTCCCTTGTCCATCGGCTCGAGCGGCTTGCCCAGCCAGTCGCGGTAGAAACCTTCCAGGTCGGGTTCGAAATCATGGACGATGGGATAACCCGGCGCCGCGGCCTCGACCTCGTGCAGCGTGCCGCATTGCGGACAGATGAACTCGCGGATTTCCATCCATTCGGGATCCGGCAGGTCGCTGTTGGGATAGATCTCGCGCAGCGCCTCCTCGCTGTCGCGCACGATGATCGAAGCCTTCAGCTTCCAGTTCTTGCGGTAGTCGCCGAAGGAATGGCCGCATTCGCAACGGGTTACCCGCTCATCGCCGCTCTGGCAGATGAAGAGGTGGTCGCCCACGGGAAGCAGGATCGGATCGCTCCAGCCGACTCGGTCCTGCAAAACCGAAACATATTTGAAGAACCGGTCGTCATCCTTGTAGGCGCTCATGACGCGGCGCGTCTGCGGCCAAGGCAGGGTGCCCGCGACCAGATCGGCGATGACTTCCTTGCTGTATGAGGTCATGGTCCCTACTCCACGCCGAAGGTCGATTTGGCGTCGACATCCCAGAAGGTTGAAAAATCCCTGGTGAAGCGCGGCGAGAGCTTGATGGCGCTGGCATACATCTTCTTCACCTCGGGCGCGAAATCGACCGCCTTCACCCGCTCGCGCTCCTTGGCCATCCACTCCGAGACCGGCCTGGCCCGAGCGAGCCGGCGCGACCGCATCTCGGCGCGGTGGCGCTTGGTGGCTTCGAGATTGGCGACGGGATAGCCGTCCTCGTCCTCGTCAAGCACGATCCCGAAGACATTTTCGGCAGCTTCCCTGGTGAGATAGCCGTTCTCGACGTCCGATGCTGTCTTGAGCGGGTCGCGCTCCAGCACGTCGCCATAGCCGCCCCCGCCATTGTAGGAATGGGTGAACACGTCGCCGGTTTTGTGGGGTGCGGTGATATAGGGCCCTTCCATCGTCACGTGCTGGCCTTCGAGCCGGACCTCGAGTTCGGAACGATAAGGATTGGTGCCGGTATGGTGCGCCAGCGGCGCGCCCTTTTGTGCAAGCTCGAAGATGTTGCTGTCGCGCACCGCACGGTGTTTTTGGCAGGTCGGCGCCGGATAGCCGCCGCAGAGCCCGCCATTGTCGAAGACGCGCGAGGAGTGTTCCGAGGTGACCAGCCGGAGATGGTCGGTCTTGCTGACCAGCCAGGTCGACAGGAAGGCGCAGCCGCCGCGATATTTGCCGGCGCCCCCGGAATTGGCAACGATTGAACGGCCGATATAGACCATCGGCATGTTCTGTTCCCAGATCTCGATGTTGCCCATGTCGGATTCAGGATTCCAGCCGACATAGGCGGTGTCCAGCCCATCCTTGATGGCAAGCGCGCCGGAACCGGCGGCCGCGCATTCGAAATGCGCCATGCCGAACAGCGTGCCGTACTGGCTGGTTCCCCCCATCTCGATCATCGGGCTGTTGACCTGGCCGACGAAGGCCTCCTCGACGAAGCCGCGGGCGATGAATGATCTCGACAGGAGCCGCTGGAAGACGCCATAAGCCGGCAAGAGCAGCGCCCAGGACGTGGCGGTGGCCACCATCTCATTGTCGGGATTGGTCCAGGTGCCATGCGGCAGCTTCAGCTCCGTCGCCATCCAGGCGCCGTCATTGACCAGGCCTTCGAAATTCATGTGCTGGGTCAGCGTCACGAACATGCCGCCATCCATGCCGGCCGGCGTGCAGTTCATGGAATGGTAGCCCCAGGGCTGCGTGCCCTCGAAATCCATGATGATCTTGCCGCCCGTGGTGATCTCCATTTCGATCGGAATGTTGTAGAGCCAGTCGGGGTCGCCGAGCGGCTGGTAGCCCGGCTTGCCCTTGGTGACGTGACCGTAAAAAGTATGCCCCCGATAGATGCCGGGAACGGTCAGTTGCCGCGTGCGGGCGAGTTGCGCGCGGCGGCCCTCCTCGATGAATTCCTTGGACACCTTCATCCAGTAGTCGAGGCCGATCTCGTCGATCAGCGCCTTGACGCTTTCGCGCATGTCGATGCAGGAGGCGACCTTGGCCTTCTCGTCCAGCACCCAGTAGATGGGCATGCGCAGATTGCGCTCGCAGCGGATCACGTAGTCGCGCCGCAGTTCGTCGTTCTGGCCGACTTTTTCGGCACAGACGAACAGGCCTTCGGTGAAGCGCTCCTGGGCCAGCGCCACGTCGCCGCCCGGCGTGATGCCGCCGGCCTCCAGCTCATGGCAGACGGCGCCGGCCCAGCCGACGAGCTTGCCCGAGTGGAAGATCGGCACCACGTCCATCACGTCGGGCACCTGCACCGTGCCGATGAAGGCGTCGTTGTTGGCGAAGATGTCGCCGTCGACGATGCGGGGATTTTCCTCGTAGCCTTGTCTGATCATCCATTTGATGAAGCGGCTCATCGTGTGCACATGCACCATGATGCCGTTGGAGAGCGCGATCGCGTCGCCCTCGGGCGTGTAGATGGCGACGACCATCTCGCCGACCTCGCGCACGCCGGGCGAAGCCGAGATGCGACGCGCCATCTCGCGCGCCGAGACGCAGTAGGCGCGCAGCTTGGTGTGCAGCGTCTCGAATTTCAGCGGATCCTGGTTGCGCAGTTCGAGATCGGTAATGCCGTCATAGCAGCCGGTCTCGTCCATGAGCCGTTCGGATTCGATCAGCCGCTCGCGGAGGCGCAGGGCGGAGGCGGGTTTGTCCAGCATGGCGTTCGCCCTCTCAAGCGTGGGAGTAGTGGAGCAGCGTCCATTCGTCGACGAAGACACGGTCCCGCGGATGGACGACGAGGGTGGTGGCGGGGTGTTCGATGATGGCCGGGCCGGTCACCTCATGCCCCGGCAGCAGAAGATCCATCTCGTAGAGATCGGCCTTGTGCCAGCGGCCGCCAATATAGGCCTCGCGCACGCCCTTGTGCGCGGATGCGGGGCTTGAGGGGCCGAGCGGCCGCTTGAGCAGCACGGGCTTGACCTTGTCGGCGGTGGCGATGAGACCGAGTTCGGTGATCGAGAAGCCGGCTTCACCATAACGCGAGACGCGATGGTTGACCTTGGCGTAGACCGCTTCGAACTCGTCGATGACCTTGCGCATGTCGTCGGCCGAATTGATGGCCGATAGGGGCGCCATCACCTCGACGTCCTCGAGCTGGCCGGTATAGCGCATCATCAGGAACGGCACCGTCCTGATCTTGTCCAGCGCATGACCGTCGGCCACCATCTCGTCGACCGCGGCCCTGGTGAGATCGTCCCAGACCGCGGTCACTCTGGCACCGAAGGCCAGCAGTTCGGCCTCGCTTGCGCGCGCGCCGATGTCGATCTGCGTGGATACCGAATGCCGGCGCATGAAATCCGCCGTGGTGCAGCCGAAGGCGGAGAAGGCGGCCGCGAACTGGAAGGTGATGATATCCTTGAAGCCGATGCCCCTGGAGCAGCCGGCCAGATGCAACGGCCCCGAGCCGCCATAGGAAAGCAATGTGAACTCCGAAGGATGGATGCCCTGGCCGGAGATGACGCGGCGCAGCGCGTTGTTGGCGTCTGCTTCCAGCATGTCGATCATGCCTTCGGCGGCTTCATCCACGCCGACGCCGAGCAGACGGGAGCACTTTTCCTCGAAGGCCTTGCGCGCCTTCTCGACCTGCAGCACGACCTTGCCGCCGAGGAAATAATGCGGGTTCAGCCGACCGAGGATGGCGTCGCAATCGGCGATGGTCGGCTCGGTGCCGCCCCTGGCGAAGCAGATCGGGCCGGGATCGGCACCGGCGCTTTCCGGCCCGAGCGAGACTTTCTTCGTCAGCGGATCGACCTTGAGGATCATGCCGGCGCCGGCGCCGATCGTGTCGAGATGCAGCGTCGGCACGTTCAGCTTGAACCGGTCCATCAGCGGCTCGTTCTCGATCCGTGTCTGGCCGCGCGTGATGACGCCCATGTCGAAGGAGGTGCCGCCCATATCGGAGCAGATCAGCGAGTCATTGCCGATCAGCTTGCCGACATAAGCCGCGCCCAGAATGCCGCCGATCGGACCCGAGATCATGGTTTCGTGCAGGCGCGGATGATTGATCGAGGTGAGGCCGCCGAAGGAGAGCAGCGTCTGGACGCCATATCTGAAGCCGTATTTCTTCGAGACGTCCTCGATCCCCTTGAGCTGCTTGCGGCCGCGCGAGGTGGCGTAGGCCTCGATCAGCACCGAGTTCAGCCGCGACTGCTCGCGGATGACCGGGCGCACCTCATGGCTGCTGTAGACGAGGATGTCGGCTCCGGCGGCGGCGATCTCCTCGCGGCAGATCTCGGCGATGCGCTTCTCATGCACCGGATTGACATGCGAGAAGATCGTCATGATGCAGACCGCTTCGACCTTGTCGGCGATCAGCTTTTTCGCCGCGGCACGGACCTCATGCTCATAGAGCGGCAGGATGATGTCGCCGAACTGGTCGATGCGCTCGGTGACGCCGTGAGTGCGTCGGCGCGGCACCAGCGGATCGGGATGATGATGCGTCACAGCGTGCAGCCGGTCGGCATAGGAATAGTCGGCCCAGGCCTGCAGGCCGCGACCCATCAGGATCATGTCCTCAAGGCCCTTGGTGGTGATCAGGCCGAGTTTCCTGCCGGTGCGCGACAGCAGCGTGTTGAGCATGCCGGTGCCGGAATAGAGCACCACATTGACGCCCGAAAACAGGGCCTCGAGCGAGATGCCCCAGGCGTCCGCCGCGTCCTCGGCCGAGGCGAGGAACCCCTCGGCCTCGTTCTTCGGCGTCGTTGCCGACTTGCCGATCTTGAAGCGGCCGTCCTGATCGACAAGGATGGTGTCGGTCATGGTGCCGCCGGCGTCGATGCCGATGACGATGGGATTGGTAGAGATATGGTCCACGGGTCGCCTTCCCTTGCCGAGCATGACCACAGGCTAGATTCGCGGGACCGGATCGCGCCATATGCCTAAAGGCACAATGACGGACGGGAGCTCGTCGCCGAAAAAGAGGCATGCGCATGGGCAACATCTGGGCGCCGCTCGCCATGGCGATCGCCGCCACCGGCACCGACAGGCATGTCGACTGCCTGATCGACCTGATCGGCGCCGACATCGCGCATGACCTGGTGACGGTGACGCGCTATTCGGCGACGCAGACGCCGCAATTCGTCAAGCACCGGCGCTTCTCCGACGAGATGGTGCGGCGCTATCTTGATAATTACTACGTGTTCGACCCCTTCTACGCTTCCTGGCGGCGCGAGCGCCGGTTGGGCATCATGCCGCTCAAGCGGCTGGCCGACGACGAGGCCAAACGCGGCCAGTACATAGCCGGCTTCCTCGCGCAATCGGAGATCTGCGATGAAGTCGGCATCATGCTGGCCGATGGCGGCGACTGGTGCCTCGGCATTTTCCTCGATCGTTCGACCACGGCGTTCAAGGACAACGAGATCGCCCTGCTGGCTGAGCGGCTGCCGGTGTTCGAGGCGCTGCACGCGCTCGACATCAAGACGCGCGGAAGCGATTTCTCGCGCAGCTCGGCGCCGTCCAGCCCCGGCGCCTCACCGCGCCAGCAACCCACAATCCCGGCGAGCCTATGGCCGGAACTGTCGCTCAGGGAAAGAGAGCTCGTGCAATTGATCCTGGCCGGCCATCCGACCGCCAACATTGCCGAGCGGCTCGGCATCACCGTCGGCACGGTCAAGAACCATCGCCGGCGCATCTATGAGAAACTCGACATCACCACCGAGCGGGAATTGTTCCTGCAGTTCTTCCTGTACCGCTCGGACAAATAGGCCTGGCGCTGGTGCAAGCGCTGGACAGGCAGATCGAGGGGAGCCCGGCATAACGCGCCTCAGGGATTGGCCCAGACGATCGAGGTGCATGCCGGCTTGAACTTGGCCGGCGGCGACCTCACAGTCACCCCCGAACATTGTTTCGCCGAGCGGAGCCGATTTGCGCCAGGACAGGGGAAAATGAGATGCCGACGATTTTCGCGGAACGGTTTGCCGGACGCTCGGCGGTGATTACGGGCGGCGCATCCGGCATCGGCCTCGCCGTCGCACAGAGGCTGGTCCAAGAAGGCGGGCGCGTTTCGGTTTGGGACCGCGATCCCGCCCAGATCGAAGCGGCCAGGGCTTCGATCCCAGCGCTGCATGGCCAGACCGTCGATGTCGCCGACCCGGCGGCGGTGGATCGGGCGGCGCGGTCGACGATCGAGGCGCATGGCGGGGTCGACATCCTGATCACCAGCGCCGCCATCACCGGTCCCAACATGACCGCCTGGGACTATCCGGTGGAGGACTGGCGTCTGGTCATCGACATCAACATCAACGGTGTCTTCTACTGCAACAAGGCGCTCGTCCCGCACATGCTGGAGCGCAATTACGGCCGCATCGTCAACATCGCCTCGATCGCCGGCAAGGAAGGCAATCCCAACGCTTCCGCCTACAGCACATCCAAGGCCGCGGTGATCGGCCTGACCAAATCGCTCGGCAAGGAACTGGCCAAGACCGGCATAACCGTGAACTGCGTCACGCCGGCGGCGGTGCGCACGGCGATCTTCAAGCAGATGAGCCAGGAGCATATCGATTTCATGCTCTCCAAGATACCGATGGCGCGCTTTGGCGAGCTCGACGAGGTGGCGGCGCTGATTTGCTGGATCGCCTCGGAGGAATGTTCGTTCACGACGGCTGCCGTCTTCGACGTCTCCGGCGGCCGCGCCACCTACTGATGTGGTGCGGCGCTTTCCGGCTGGCGGCAAGCCACTACAATTGCGCGTGAGGAAGCAACCAACGGAGCTGGACAAGCGTACAGTGGCCGAAGCCGGAACCCGGCAACGGCAACAATGAGGGCGAAGACATGACCAGGCGTGACAGTTCGGCCCGCGCGCAATTCCTGCACCTTTCTGCGACAATCGCGACGACCGGACCGGAGCTTGCCGCATTTGCTTAAGGTCGAGCCTGCCATCCTGTCGGACGACGACCTTCTGGATCGTTTCCAGCGCGCGGCCTTCGGCTATTTTCTGGAAAACGTGAACCCCGAAAACGGGCTGGTCGCCGACACGTCGCGGCCGAATTCACCGGCCAGCATCGCGGTCGTAGGCTTTGCGCTCTCCTGCTATCCGATCGGGGTCGAGCGCGGCTGGATGGCGCGGGAAGCAGCGGTGGAGCTGACGCTCGCCGCGCTGCGTTTCTTCTGGACCAGCACGCAAGGCAGTGGCGCTGACGTCACCGGCCACAAGGGTTTTTACTATCATTTCCTCGACATTCGCACCGGACTTCGGGTGTGGCGCTGCGAACTGTCGATGGTGGATACGGCATTGCTGATGGCCGGCATTCTCGTGGCAGGCGCCTATTTCCGGGGCGACGATGACGAGGAAGCCGAAATCCGCCGGCTGGCCGAGGCGCTCTACCGGCGCGTCGACTGGCGATGGGCGCAAGGCAGCAGTCCGACGTTGCGACAGGGCTGGAAACCGAAGAGCGGCTTTCTCCACTATGGCTGGGAAGGCTACAATGAGGCGACGATCCTCTATGTCCTGTCGATGGCCTCGCCCGACAGCCCGACGTCCGACGACAGCTACGCGGGCTGGACGGCGACCTATCAGTGGGAAAACATCTACGGCTACGACGTGCTTTATGGCGGTCCGTTGTTCATGCACCAGTTCTCTCATGCCTGGATCGATTTCGCCGGCATCCGCGACGCTTTCATGCGCGAGAAGAATTCGGACTATTTCGAAAACAGCCGCCGCTCGACCTACCTGCACCGCGACTATGCTCGGCACAATCCGTATGGCTATGACGGCTACGGAGAGAACCTCTGGGGGCTTTCGGCCGGGGACGGACCGGGCGGCTTTCGCAGCAGCATACAACGGCGGCGGCGCCGGTTTTCCGGCTACGTCGCGCGCGGTGCGCCCTTCGGGCCGGACGACGGCACGATCGCGCCGTGGTCCTATCCGGCGTCGCTGCCTTTTGCGCCTGATATCTGCATGGCGGCGCTGCGCCATCTCGCGGATCGCTACCCCCAGGTGATCGACAATTTCCGGCTGCCGAGCGGCTTCAACCCGACGCTGGCCAACCGGCGAAAATTTGGCCGCTACGGCTGGGTGTCGGAAGGCCATTTCGGCCTCGACCAAGGCATCGTGGTGATGATGATCGAGAACCACCGCTCGCGCCTGGTGTGGGAGCTGATGCGTTCCAACCAGTACATCCGCCGCGGCCTGAACAAGGCGGGGTTCACAGGCGGATGGCTGTCGCAGTCGGCAAGCCCGGATGGCCGCGATGTCGCTTGAAAGGACGAAAGCTGCCGGTTTTCCGGCCGACCACAATGATGTCGAGTTGGTCAGGGGCGCCCATCCGCCGCATTGGCGAAACCCGCCGCCCACCGGAGCATACAATCTCGTCGTCGTCGGCGCCGGGCCGGCCGGCCTGACGGCGGCGAGCGAAGCGGCAAGCCTCGGCGCGAAAGTGGCGCTGATCGAACGCGGGTTGATCGGCGGCACGTGCATCAACACCGGCTGCATCCCGTCCAAGTCGATCATCCGCACATCCAGGCTCTATGCCGACATGCGCGATGCCGAGAATTTCGGAGCCGATGCGCCGGACCATCTTCGCGTCGATTTCCAGCGCGCGATGACCAGGATGCGGCGCATCCGGCAACGGATCAGCCATGCCGACAGCGCAGAGGCGCTTGCTGCGCTGGGCATCGACGTTCATTTCGGCGAAGCCCGGTTCGACGGAAGCGATTGCGTGACCGTCGCGGGAACGACGCTGCGCTTCCGCAAGGCGCTGATCGCGACAGGCGCGAGGCCGGAGTTTCCATCCATTCCCGGCCTGGTCGAGGCTGGCTATCTCAGCAACGAGACGATGTTCGACCTTGTCGACTGCCCGAAGCGGCTGCTGGTCATCGGCGGCGGGCCGCTTGGCTGCGAGACAGCGCAGGCCTTCTGCCTGCTCGGTGCGAAGGTCATCCTGGCGCAGAGCGATCCGATGTTCCTGCCCGGCGAGGAACGCGACGCCGCGCAGATCCTTTCGGAGGCGCTGGCGCGCGAGGGGGTCGAGGTCCGACTGAACACCGAAGTGGTGGCGGTGCGCAGGGAAGGCGACAAGAAGCTCGCCGACCTGGTGCGGGACGGCGACACGACGACCATTTCCGTCGACGAGATCATCACCGGCATAGGCCGCTCGCCCAATGTCGACGGTCTTGGCCTCGACGAGGCGGGGGTTGCCCACGATGCCAAAGGCATCAAGGTGGACGATTATCTCAGGACCTCAAACCCGCGCATCTATGCGGCGGGCGATGTCTGCCTCGACTACAAATTCACGCATACCGCTGAAGCAACAGCCCGCATGGTCGTGCAGAATGCCCTGTTTCTCGGGCGCAAGAGGCTGAGCGAATTGGTCGTTCCGTGGTGCACCTACACCGATCCGGAAATCGCCCATGTCGGCCTCTATCCGGTGGAGGCGCGACGCGACGGCATTCCGGTCAAGACCTATACGGTGCTGATGCACGATGTCGCCCGCGCGGTGATGGACGGCGAGGAAGAGGGTTTCGTCAAAATCCATGTCAGGGAAGGATCAGACCGCATCCTCGGTGCGACCGTGGTCGCCGCCCATGCCGGCGAGATGATCAACGCGGTGTCGCTCGCCATCAGGTCGGGCATGGGATTGCACGCGCTGGCCGACGTCATCCATCCCTTCCCGACACAGGCGCAAGGCATCAAAATGGCCGGCGACGCTTACCGGCGAACGCGGTTCACCCCTTTGTGGAGGCATCTGGCGGCACGCTGGCTGGCGTGGTCCAGGCGATGACACTTGTGTCCCGTCGGCGTTGGCGCGGGCTTCAGCCGTGCAGGTCCCGCGAAATCGGCGGGCCGACCGAAAAGCCGGTGAAGGTGACCTCGAAGCCTTCGCGCTGCGGCGAACAGCACATCATGCCGACATCGACCGCCTTCGAGACCGGGAAGTAGGCGAGCCGCACCGGCTTCCAATGACCGTCGGAGACATCCAGGTACTGGACGCGGATGGTCTCGGCATGGCGGGTCAACCGGATCGCAACGCCATCCGGACCGGCCGGAATGGTGGCCAACGACCAGTCCGAGGCATCGTTGGTGACGACAACCGAGAAGTACACCACGCCGTCGGTATATTCGATGCCGGCCTTGATCCAATGCGTTTCGCTGAGGCGGAGCATCAGCCCCGCCTGGTCGTAGAGCACCTCATAGCGTCCGTTGACGGTGACTTCCGCGGTGAAATCGCCCTCTACGCGCTTGTAGAGGAAATGGCCGTTGTCGCGCCAGAAACCGTAAAAGGTCTCGCGCCAGAAGTCCGTCTCCTTGCCGGTGCGCACATGAACCGCATCGCCGTCGATGGAATGATGCGGCGGCGGATTGAGCCAGGTCAGATCCTTGTCTTGAACTGTCATCGCCTTGTCTCTTGGTGCACGCGAAGGCTTCGCCGGCCCGGTCAGCCGGCGCCCCGATCAGCCTGCAAACGTGTAGGCGGTCTTCACGGTGGTGTAGAATTCCATGGCGTATCGGCCCTGTTCGCGCGGACCGTAGCTCGAGCCCTTGCGGCCACCGAAGGGAACATGGAAATCGACACCCGCCGTCGGCAGGTTGACCATCACCATGCCGGCCTCCGAATTGCGCTTGAAATGCGTGGCGTGCTTGAGGCTGGACGTGCAGATGCCGGACGTCAGCCCGAATGGCGTATCGTTGGCGACGGCGAGCGCCTCGTCGTAGTCCTTGACGCGGATGACGCTGGCAACAGGCCCGAAAATCTCCTCGCGCGAGCTGCGCATGGCGTTGGTGGCATCGGTCAGCAGCGCCGGCCGCAGGAAGAAGCCCGGCGTCTTGCGGTCGAGCCGCTCGCCGCCGAAGGCGAGCGTGGCGCCTTCCCTCACGCCGATGGCGATATAGTCTTCGTCCTGCTTGAGCTGCGTCGCATCGACGACGGGACCGATCTGGGTCTGCGCGTCGAGCGCATCGCCGACGACCAGTTTGTCCATCCGTTCCTTGAGCGCTTCGACGAAACGGTCATGAATGCCGTTCGTCACGATCAGCCGGGACGAAGCCGTGCAGCGCTGGCCGGTCGAGAAGAAAGCGCCGTTGATCGCGCAATCGACAGCCGTAGCGAGGTCGGCATCGTCGAGCACCACCAGCGGGTTCTTGCCGCCCATTTCGAGCTGGAACTTGCGCATGTACTCGACGCTCGCCGCGGCGACGCGCTTGCCGGTGCCAACCGAGCCGGTGAAGGTGATGGCGTTGATGTCCGGGCTGTCAAGCATCGCCTGGCCGACCACCGAGCCCTTGCCCATGACGAGGTTGAGCACGCCCTTGGGCAGGCCGGCACGGTGCAGTATGTCGACGATGGTCCAGGCGCTCTCGGGAACGAGATCCGCCGGCTTGAAGACGATGGTGTTGCCGTGGGCAAGCGCCGGGGCGATCTTCCAGGCGGGAATGGCGATCGGGAAGTTCCACGGGGTGATGATGCCAACCACGCCGACCGCTTCGCGCGTGATCTCGACACCGACGCCCGGCCGCACGCTGGGCACGACTTCGCCCGAGAGGCGCAGTGTCTCACCGGCGAAGAAATCGAAGATCTGGGCGGCTCGAATGGTCTCGCCAATGCCTTCGGCCAGCGTCTTGCCTTCCTCGCGCGCAAGGTTGCGGCCGATCTCGTCCTTGCGCGCCAGGATCTCGTCCGACGTCTTCTTCAGCACCGCGTGACGGACCAGCAGACCCGAGCGCGACCAGGCGGGAAAGGCCGCCTTGGCCGCGGCGATCGCCTGTGCCGCCTGTTCGACACCTGCGGAAGCGTATTCGCCGACGATGTCGCCGGTATCGGACGGGTTGATGTTGCGGGAGCCGGCATCGCCGACCCACTCGCCGTCGATGAGGTTCTGTCGAAGCGGTGCCATGTCGTGTCTTTCCTGCTGGTTCGCCGCGCGGCGGCATCTGTGTGATTTGTATTTGCCAGACAATTGCTCTGCGGGAAAGCACGCTTTGCGCGGACGGCCGCGACAAAGTCTCTCGGTTCGCGGCCCCGCGCGACCTGCTGCCCGCAGCGCATCGCCCTTGGCCCAACAGGTTCGGCGACACATCGTTCCAATCACCGCGAAACGGGTCTGTACATATATGTCTATAGTCTTGATTTGCCCGGGGCGGCGTGTCATGCGTCGTGCCGATGGAAGCCACCGACACGACAACCCAACGCGCCGGCGCCACCGGCAACATCAAGGTCACCCGGGAAGACTGGCTCAAGCTCGCGCTTGAAACGTTGATTTCGGACGGCGTCGAAAGCGTCCGTGTGCAGACGCTCGGCCAGAAGCTCGATGTGTCGCGTTCCAGTTTCTATTGGTACTTCAAGAGCCGCCAGGACCTGCTCGACCAATTGCTGGATTATTGGCGGCAGACCAATACAAGGTTCATCGTCGAACGCGCCGCGCGGCCTTCCGCGACCGTCATCCGCGGGGTGATGAGCATCTTCGAGTGCTGGGTGGACGAGAAGCTGTTCGATCCGCAGCTGGATTTCGCGATCAGGGCGTGGGCCCGGCGATCGCCCGCCATCAGGCGGGCTCTCGACGAGGCCGACGAGGAGCGCGTCGACGCCATTCGCGACATGTTCAGGCGCCACGGCTATGACGAGGAAGACGCCTTCGTGCGCGCCCGCGTGCTCTATTTCATGCAGATCGGCTACTACTCGCTCGAGCTCGACGAACCGATGAGCAGCCGTCTGCCGCACGTCGCGTCCTATCTGCGCAGCTTCACCGGCCAGGAGCCCACGGCACAGGACGTCGAGGATTTTTCGCGCTATGTCGAGGAAACGCTTTCGCGCAGCCGTTAGCGACAGCCGCCGCTTTCACACCACGGCACGAACTAGACATATATGTACAATGGCATTACGCCTCAGTCATTGAACCCAACCTCTTCAGACGCCATGACCAGACGCTATTCCGCTTTGTCGCTCTTCAGGGAAGGCCTCGCCGGCCAGACCGGCTGGGAGCCGGCCTGGCGCTCGCCCGAGCCGAAGCCGTCCTACGACGCGATCGTCATCGGCGGCGGCGGTCACGGGCTGGCGACGGCCTATTACCTGGCAAAGAATCACGGCATCGCCAGAGTAGCGGTTTTGGAAAAGGGCTGGATCGGCGGCGGCAATACCGGCCGCAACACGACCGTGGTGCGCTCCAACTATTACTATCCGCAGAGCGTCGAGCTCTATGGGCTGGCGCACCGGCTCTATGAGGGACTGTCGAAGGACCTCAACTACAACGTCATGCTGTCGCAGCGCGGCATGGTCAGCCTGTGCCACTCGACCGCCGAAATGGAGATCGGGGCACGCACAGTCAATGCCATGCAGATCAACGGCATCGATGCGGAGCTGTTTTCGCCCCAGGATGTGCGCCGGGTGGCGCCGATCTACAATTTCACGGCCAATGCGCGCTTTCCCGTGTTCGGCGGCATCTGGCAAAGCCGGGCCGGCACCGCGCGCCACGACGCGGTCGCCTGGGGTTATGCGCGGGCCGCGAGCCGACTCGGCGTCGACATCATCCAGAACTGCGAAATCACCGACTTCATCGTCGAGGGCGGCCGCTGCCGCGGCGTCCAGACGACGCGCGGCGCCATCCGCGCGGACCGCATCGGCATGGCCGTGGCAGGACATTCCTCGGTGCTGGCGGCCAAGGCCGGCTTCCGCCTGCCGATCAATTCCTATGCGCTGCAGGCCTGCGTAACCGAACCGGTCAAGCCGATCCTCGACACGGTGGTGCTGTCGCCCGGCACGGGCGTCTATGTCAGCCAGTCCGACAAGGGCGAGATCGTCATCGGCGGCGGGCTCGACCGCACTCCCTCCTATGCCCAGCGCGGTAACCTGCCGACGCTGGAGGGGGTGATCGCGGGGCTGTTGGAAATGGTCCCGATCTTCGGCCAGTTGAAGCTGATGCGGCAATGGGCCGGGATCGTCGACGTCGTGCCCGACTCCTCGCCGATCATCGGTCAATCGCCACTGCCCAATCTGTTCCTCAATTGCGGCTGGGGCACGGGCGGCTTCAAGGCGATCCCCGCCGGCGGCACGCTTCTGGCGAACCTTTTGGCAACGGGCGGGCACAACGACATCAGCCGCCCCTTCGATCTCGACCGCTTCGCCAGCGGCGGCTGATCGACGAAGCGGCTGGTTCCGGCATCGCGCATTGATGCATGTCGCGCAAAAGCGCCGAGCGGCCTTAGGGCAACGACATGCATAAAGACGAAGACTGAGGTTTGCCATGCAGCTTTTCCCTTGCCCGTTCTGTGGCTCCCGCGACGAAACCGAATTCCACTATGGCGGCGATGCCGGCAATGTCAGGCCTGATGGCGCCGAGGTGCCTTTCGAGCACTGGGCCAACTATCTCTATCTGCGCTCCAACCCCAAAGGCGCGGCGCGCGAGATATGGCTGCATATGAACTGCGGCGAATTCTTCGTCATGGAGCGTGATACGGTTACGCACAAGGTGCTGTCTTCGGCTGCCCTGGGCGGGGAGCACGCGGCGTGACGGCCTCGCGCCTTGCCACGGGCGGCAGCGCCATCGACCGCTCGCGCCCGATCCGCTTCAGCTTCGACGGCGCCACCGTGCAGGGATTCACAGGCGACACCATCGCCTCCGCGCTGCTGGCCGCCGATGTCGCGGTCGTCGGCCGCAGCTTCAAATACCACCGGCCGCGCGGCATCTGGGGCGCGGGCGTCGAAGAGCCGAACGCGCTGGTGGATATCAGCGGCCCGCAGACGACGCCGAACACGCGCGCGACGACCGAGCCGGCGCGCGACGGGCTGGTCGCCAAAAGCGTCAACGCGACACCCAATGCGCTGGCCGACCGCAACGCCTTCCTCGACCGCTTTTCCCGCTTCATTCCGGCCGCCTTCTACTACAAGACCTTCATGTGGCCGGACTGGCACATGTTCGAGCCGCGCATTCGCGCCATGGCGGGACTGGGTCAGGTCGACAAGGACTGGACGTCGCCCGGCCCGGCCGACCAGATCAACCATCATTGCGACGTGCTGGTGATCGGCGCCGGACCGGCCGGGCTGGCAGCGGCAAGGCTGGCGGCCGGCGCGGGCCGCTCCGTCATGCTGGTCGACGACCAGCCAAAGCCCGGCGGGTCGCTCGGGCAGCGCGCCGGCGAGGTCGACGGCAAGCCGGCGGCCGTGTGGGTCGAGGAGACGGTTGCGGGGCTTTCCGCCGGCGGTCACCTGGTCCTGCCTTCGACCACCGCATTCGGTATCTACGACCATAATCTGGTCGGGCTTAACCAGCGTCATTTCGACGGCCGGCCGGACACGCTGTGGCGGGTCAGGCCGCGCCGGATCGTGCTGGCGACGGGCGCCATCGAGCGGCCCCTGCCATTCGCCAACAATGACCTGCCGGGCATTCTCTCGGCGGACGCGGCGCTCAGCTATCTCAGGCGCCATGCGGTGCTGGCCGGCCGCCATATCATCGTCGCCGCAAACAATGACAGCGCCTATGAAGTGGCGGAGGCGGCCGCCGAGGCCGGCGCCGACGTCACGCTTGTCGACATCAGGCGCGACGGTATGCCCGCCGCGCCCGCCAAGGTGCGGATGCTCAAGGGCCGCGCGCTCACCGCCGCGGCCGGCAAGCTGCGCGTCGAGGGTGTGATGCTGGACGACGGCACCAGGCTCGATGCCGATTGCGTGCTGGTGTCGGGCGGCTGGACACCGACCATCCATCTCTTCGGCCAGGCCAAGGGCAAGCTCGCCTGGAGCGAGGCGCGCGCGGCCTTCCTGCCGGGCGACCCGGTCGAGGCCATAGCGGTGGCTGGAGCTGCCGCCGGCGCGGTTTCGTTGTCGGAGGTATTCGCCGGTTCGCAGAAAGCCGTCGCGTCGCTCGGCCCGATGAAGGCAGCAGTGTCGCGCAGCAGCGGAACGGAGGCGACCAGCGGGATAGTAGCGGCATGGCCAACGCCGGGTTCGAAGGGACGCATCTGGATCGATTACCAGAACGACGTGACGGTGAAGGACATAGAGCTGGCGGCGCGCGAAAATTTCGTCTCGGTCGAACATCTGAAGCGCTACACGACGCTCGGCATGGCGACCGACCAGGGCAAGACCTCCAACCTGCCGGGCCTGGCGCTGATGGCCGGGATCACCGGCCGCACGGTGCCGGAAGTCGGCACCACGACCTATCGTCCGCCGTTCACGCCGGTTCCGCTGGCGAGCTTCGCCGGCGCGCGCGGCGGCGAACTGATGGCGCCGGTTCGGCGGCTGCCGCTGGAGAGCGTGCATCGTGCCAGCGGCGCCGTGTTCCAGGAGTATGGCGGCTGGCTGCGCCCGGCCCACTACGGCGGCGGCGGCGATACGGATCGCTCGATCCAGGACGAGGCGCGCCGCGCCCGCCAGTCCGTCGCATTGTTCGATGGCTCGACGCTGGGCAAGATCGAGGTGATCGGACCCAAGGCGGCCGCGTTCATCGATTTCGTCTATTACAACACGATGTCGACGCTGAAGCCGGGCCGCTGCCGCTACGGCTTCATGTTGTCCGAGAATGGCGTGGTCTTCGATGACGGCGTGCTGGTGCGGCTAGACGAGCATCGCTTCGTCGTGTCGTGCTCGTCCTCGCACGTGGCCGCCGTGCATGCGCGGCTGGAGGAGTGGCGCCAGGACCGGTTCGGGCGCGGCGCGGTCTACATCCACAACGCCACCCCGGAAATGGCAACCCTGACCGTTTCGGGACCGAACGCCCGGAAACTGCTCGAGACGGTTGATCTCGGCCTTTCGCTCGACGATGGCGAGCTGCCGCACATGGCGGTTGGCGTCGGCAGCTATGCCGGCGACGAGCTGCGCATCACCCGCGTCAGCTTCACCGGCGACAGAAGCTATGAGATCTCCATCCGGGCCGATCGCGCGGAGTCCTTGTGGGCGGGCCTGCGCGACGCCGGGCAAGCGTTCGATGCGGTCGTCATCGGCCTCGAGGCGCTGATGATCCTGCGCGCCGAGAAAGGCTTCATCGTGATCGGCAAGGACACCGACGGCACCACGCTGCCGCACGACCTCGGCGTCGAGGGCCCGCGGGCAAAGCGCCAGACCGAATTCGTCGGCCGCCGCTCGCTGTTCACCGAAGAGGCTTCGCGCGGCGACCGCATGCAGCTGGTCGGGCTGACGGTGCCGTCCGGCGAAGCGCCGCTGCCAACCGGTGCGCATGGCATCAAGCGCAGCGGCGGCAAGCTGCGCAGCCAGGGCTTTGTCACATCGAGCTACCGGAGCCCCACGCTTGGCCGGCCGGTTGCGCTCGGCCTGATCGAGCGCGGCGCGGCCCGCCACGGCGAAACGATCGAAATCCAGCATCTCGGCAAGGCGATGACGGCGACGATCACCTCGCCATGCGCCTTCGACCCGGCAGGAGACCGGCTCAATGCGTGATCTCGCCCAAAAATGGCCGGTAGCGCCGGACTGGCAGTCGGCAACCATCAGTGCACCGGGTCTCGAGGCGCGCACGATCCCGGGCCTTCACCAATTGCTGGTCAGCGGCAACCTCGACGCCTGGGCGCGGAGATCCGGCATGGATGGCAACGGCGTGGGCGCCTTTGGCAGCGCGCAAGGTGACCGCTATGCGGCGCGTCTGGCGCGCGACCGCCTGCTCGTCGTGTCGAGCACACCGCTCGCCATCGCCGCGGGTTGGCGCGCGGAAGGTTTCGCGGTGACGGCGATCAGCGCTGGACTTCATGTGTTCGAGGTCAAAGGCTCGGCGATCGACGCTTTCATCGCGCGCGGATCAACGCTTGACCCAAACAAGGAAAGCGCCAGTGCCGCACTTTCCTTCGCCGGCGTCAGCGCCATCGCCTACCGCCACCGGGACCGACTGCGCATCCATGTCGATCGCGGCCTGGCATCCTATCTCTGGACGTGGATCGAAACGGCTCTCAGAGCGTGAACGACCAGAACAGGCAGGCCAGCGTGGCCGCCGCGAAGATAACGAAAAACAGACTGCGCAAGAGCACGTTGCGGCGAAGCTCGTTCATGACGAAGTGGCAACCGACGATAGCCGCCGCAAACAGGAACCGCCAGTTCAGCAGCGCCCATAGGGCGTCGCGCTGGCCGAATGCCCATCTGGCGACGAGACAGCCTACGATGGAGGCAAGGAGCACGATCACGGTCCAGAAGATGGCATCGGCTGCATGGGTGAGCACGATGCTGGCGGCTCTGATCGGCAGGATCATCATCAGCAGCGCGCTGAAGAAATAGACAGCGGCGAGTGGTATGAACATCCCGGCATCGGCAATGCCGTCGAGGCGCCTGACGCCGATCGCACCGTAGGGGTAGCCGTGCCTGGCCACCACCAGGCTCAAGGCCATGAGCAGCGCTGTCAGCACCGCGACCAGGGCGAAGGACGTGAGGGCTTTGCTCATGACGGTCCCGTTCAAAGCGAATCAAACAGGAACCGTTTTAGTCAATGGCCGCATATTGCGTAAGCACCGGCGCGCCCGACGGCAGCGAAATCGGCAGGCAGCCCAGCATCAGTGGAGCGGGCGGCCAGAACGAAACCGCCGCGTCGACCGCCTGAGCGGCGCGCTTCAGGCTGCGGCGGGCAGCGATGTCCAAAAATTCCGAAGCTGAATCCGGTTTCTACAACCCCGAAATTTGGAAAAGTGACTGTTTGGTGGAGCCAATCGGAATCGAACCGACGACCTCTTGAATGCCATTCAAGCGCTCTCCCAACTGAGCTATGGCCCCACTTCCGGCAGTCAACCGGCGCCGTTTCCGGCGAAGAGATCCGGCGCGGGTTGGAGACCGCGCCGTTAGTGCAGGCGGCTTCTAACCCCGCCCTTCGTCAATATCAAGCCTTCATCAGCGGCTTTTTCTTCACAAGCTGCGAAAGCCGGCAAACGCTTGCGTTCCCGGCCTTGTCAGACCTCGTCGTCGTCGTCGCCGACGCCGATCATGTCGGCGACATCGTCGTCCTCTTCCTCTTCGTCGGCGAGGAACGTATCGTCCTCGTCGTCGCCCAGGTCGACATCATCCTCGTCGTCGCCGAGATCGGGCAGATCGTCGCCCTTGACGTCTTCGTCAGCCTCTTCGAGCGAGACGACTTCTACGCCCTCCTCGTCCTCGGCGTCCACTTCCTTCTCGGCCACTTCCTCTTCCTCCTCGAGGGCGGCGATCTTGCCTTCCTCGAAATAGGAACGCGGATAGGTCTTGCCGGTGTAGGGCGAGACGATCGGGTCCTTGTTCAGGTCGTAGAATTTTCGACCCGTTTCAGGGTCGATACGCTTTGTGCCAAGTTCGGTTTTTGCCACGGCAAGCCTCGTCGATAAAAGAGTGGTCCCCTTAACCACTGTTTGCAGCGCTGTCAAAGCCAAAAGCCGGCGTCACAAAACCATGCGTTGAAAGGCCTAGCGTCAAGCGTCGACCATGGGGGATGACCATTTCGGCCCACCGTGATACGAGACCGCCGCAACAAATGAAAAGCGCCGGCCCGCCGGCATTCCGTCCAGGGAAATTCCATGTCTCACGCCGCCGCTTCCAAGCCGGCCACCGCCCGTAAATGTCAAGCGCTTTCCGGTACGGCGCGCGTGCCGGGCGACAAGTCGATCTCGCACCGCTCCTTCATGTTCGGCGGGCTCGCCTCCGGCGAGACCCGCATCACCGGCCTGCTCGAAGGCGAGGACGTCATGCGCACCGGTGCCGCCATGAAGGCGATGGGCGCGCATATCGAGAAGCGCGGCGACGAATGGGTGATCCGCGGCACCGGCAACGGCGCGCTGCTGCAGCCGGAAGGGCCGCTCGACTTCGGCAACGCCGGTACCGGCTCGCGGCTGACCATGGGGCTGGTCGGCACATATGACATGGAAACGACCTTCATCGGCGATGCTTCCTTGTCAGGCCGGCCGATGGGCCGCGTGCTGGAGCCGCTGCGCCAGATGGGCGTGCAGGTGCTGAAGGCAACGCCCGGCGACCGCATGCCGATCACGCTGCATGGGCCAAAGCATGCCGCCCCGATCACCTATCGCGTGCCGATGGCCTCCGCGCAGGTGAAATCGGCGGTGCTTCTCGCCGGCCTCAACACGCCCGGCATCACCACCGTCATCGAGCCTGTCATGACGCGCGACCACACCGAAAAGATGCTGAAAGGCTTTGGCGCCAATTTGTCGGTCGAGACCGACGAGCGCGGCGTGCGCCATATCTTCATCGAGGGCCAGGGCAAGCTCACCGGCCAGACGATCGCCGTGCCGGGCGACCCATCCTCGGCCGGCTTCCCGCTGGTGGCCGCGCTGATCGTGCCGGGTTCCGACATCGTGATCGAAA
Source organism: Mesorhizobium sp. B2-4-1 (assembly GCF_006442185.1). Taxonomy (NCBI): domain Bacteria; kingdom Pseudomonadati; phylum Pseudomonadota; class Alphaproteobacteria; order Hyphomicrobiales; family Phyllobacteriaceae; genus Mesorhizobium; species Mesorhizobium sp. B2-4-1. The sequence goes on from NZ_VFVN01000005.1 coordinate 432,908, forward strand.
ACGTGCTGATGAACCCGACCCGCACCGGGCTGCTTTTGACTTTGCAGGAGATGGGCGGCCAGATCGAGATCTTGAACCCGCGCAATGCCGGCGGTGAGGATGTCGCGGACCTGCGCGTGCGTTATTCCGAGCTGAAGGGGGTCACCGTGCCGGCCGAGCGGGCGCCGTCGATGATCGACGAATATCCGGTGCTGGCCGTTGCCGCCAGCTTCGCCGAGGGCGAGACGCTGATGCAGGGGCTGGAGGAACTCAGGGTAAAGGAATCCGACCGGCTGTCGGCGGTCGCCAATGGACTGAAGCTTAATGGCGTCGACTGCACAGAGGGTGAGACATCGCTCGCGGTGCGCGGAAAGCCCGGCGGCAAGGGGCTCGGCGGCCATCCCAATGGCCCGGACACGACCGTGCAGACCCATCTCGACCACCGTATCGCCATGAGCTTCCTGGTGATGGGGCTGGCGACTGAGAAGCCGGTGACCATCGACGACGCCAACATGATCGCGACAAGTTTCCCGGAGTTCATGAGCCTGATGACAGGGCTGGGCGCGGAGATTGGGTGAGAGTTGATGGGTTGGGGCCAAACTGAAATGCCGGCAGGACAGCGCCCCCCTCTGTCCTGCCGGACATCTCCCCCACGAGGGGGGAGATCAGCCGTCATAGCGGCCTTCGCAAATCGCCCGCGTTGCAGAAGTGAGCGAGGCGTCGGAACTGCCAATCTCCCCCCTTGTGGGGGAGATGTCCGGCAGGACAGAGGGGGGCGCGACGGATCGCAAGCTCTCTCCGGACCGCTACGCTGTTCGGTTTCAGGTATGCTGGCCTGCCAATGACACACGTCTTCACCATCGCCATCGACGGTCCGGCCGGAGCCGGCAAGGGCACGCTTGCCCGGCGTCTCGCCGACCACTACAGGCTGAACCTGCTCGACACCGGCCTCACCTACCGTGCGGTGGCCCATGCGCTGCTGCGGCTCGGTCTGCCGCTCGACAACGTCTCGGCGGCCGAAACGGCAGCACGTCAGGTCGACCTGGCGAAGCTCGACCGGGCCGTGCTGTCGGCGCATGCGGTTGGCGAAGCGGCCTCGAAGGTCGCGGTGTTTCCGACCGTGCGGCGCATCCTGGTGGAGAAACAGCGCGAGTTTGCCAAATCCCCCCCGGGCGCCGTGCTCGACGGTCGCGACATCGGCACCGTGGTGTGCCCCGATGCCGACATCAAACTCTATGTGACCGCGAGCGCCGAGGTGCGGGCAAGGCGCCGGCTGGCGGAGATCGAGAGCATCGGCGGCACGGCTGATTTCACCGAAATCCTCGCCGATATCCGGCGCCGCGACGAGCGCGACATGGGCCGCGCCGACTCGCCCTTGAAGCCTGCCCCCGACGCGCACTTGCTTGATACCAGCGAAATGGCTATAGAAGCCGCGTTTCTCGCGGCCAGAGCTGTCATCGACGACGTGCTGTCCAAGGGAAACAAGGCCTGATCCGGGTTTTCCCTCGAGTTTCCGTTGCTGGAGGCAAAGGAAATACCCATATCGGGCACGAACCAGCCTGCCAGCATTCTTCATGCGCCGGACTTGCCGCCTCAAGCGGCCAAGGGCTCTTTGCCCGGAACGCCGGCAGGCCAACGCAACGCTAACCCACGGCGCACGCCCCGCTAAAGATGCGGGGTATTCCAGGAGAAACAATGTCTGTAGCAAATCCCTCTCGCGACGATTTCGCGAGCATGCTCGAAGAATCATTCACCGCCGGCCATTCCGGCGAGGGCCAGGTTGTCCGGGGCACGATCACCGCGATCGAAAAGGACATGGCCATCATCGACGTCGGCCTCAAGGTCGAAGGCCGCGTGCCGCTGAAGGAATTCGGCGCCAAGGGCAAGGAATCCACCCTCAAGGTCGGCGACACGGTCGAAGTCTATGTCGAGCGCATCGAGAACGCGCTTGGCGAAGCCATGCTGTCGCGCGAGAAGGCTCGCCGCGAAGAGAGCTGGGTGCGTCTCGAAGAGAAGTTCACCAAGGGTGAGCGCGTCGAAGGCGTCATCTTCAACCAGGTCAAGGGTGGCTTTACCGTCGACCTCGACGGCGCCGTGGCGTTCCTGCCGCGCAGCCAGGTCGACATCCGCCCGATCCGCGACGTCTCGCCGCTGATGCACAACCCGCAGCCTTTCGAGATCCTCAAGATGGATCGCCGCCGCGGCAACATCGTGGTGTCGCGCCGCACCGTGCTCGAGGAGAGCCGCGCCGAACAGCGTTCGGAAATCGTGCAGAACCTCGAAGAGGGACAGGTTGTCGAAGGCGTGGTCAAGAACATCACCGACTACGGTGCGTTCGTCGACCTCGGCGGCATCGACGGCCTGCTGCATGTCACCGACATGGCATGGCGCCGCGTCAACCATCCGACCGAGATCCTCAACATCGGCCAGACGGTCAAGGTGCAGATCATCCGCATCAACCAGGAAACGCACCGTATCTCGCTCGGCATGAAGCAGCTCGAGAGCGATCCTTGGTCGGAGATCGGCACCAAGTTCCCGATCGGCAAGAAGATCAAGGGCACCGTCACCAACATCACCGACTACGGCGCGTTCGTCGAGCTGGAGCCGGGCATCGAAGGCCTCATCCACGTTTCGGAAATGTCGTGGACCAAGAAGAACGTGCATCCCGGCAAGATCCTGTCGACGACGCAGGAAGTCGATGTCGTGGTGCTCGAAGTCGATCCGGCCAAGCGCCGCATCTCGCTCGGTCTCAAGCAGACGCTGGAGAACCCGTGGGAGGCTTTCGCTCGCAGCCATCCGGTCGGCAGCCAGGTCGAGGGCGAGGTCAAGAACAAGACCGAGTTCGGCCTGTTCATCGGCCTGGAAGGCGACGTGGACGGCATGGTGCACCTTTCCGACCTCGACTGGACCCGTCCGGGCGAGCAGGTGATCGAGGAGTACAATCGCGGCGACATGGTCAAGGCGCAGGTGCTCGACGTCGACATCGAGAAGGAGCGCATCTCGCTCGGCATCAAGCAGCTGGCCCGCGACACGGTTGGCGAAGCGGCGACTTCAGGCGAGCTGCGCAAGAACGCCGTCGTCACCTGTGAGGTCATCGGCGTCAAGGATGGCGGTCTGGAAGTGCGGCTGGTGGAAAGCGGCATCGAGACCTTCATCAAGCGCTCCGACCTTTCCCGTGACCGCGACGAGCAGCGCCCCGAGCGCTTCACCGTCGGCCAGAAGGTCGACGCCCGCGTCATCGCCTTCGACAAGAAGACCCGCAAGCTGCAGGTCTCGATCAAGGCGCTGGAAATCGCCGAGGAGAAGGAAGCGGTCGCCCAGTACGGCTCGACCGACTCCGGCGCCTCGCTGGGCGACATCCTGGGCGCCGCGCTGAAGAAGCAGGGCAGCTAATCGCCCTTTCGCACAGGCCCGAAACAAAACCCCGCCGGAGCGATCCGGCGGGGTTTTTCTTTGTCGGAAACTCGGACGCAGCCCGAGGATCGTCGAAGTCAACTATGCGCGTTATGCGCGACCGTAGAGCGGCACCAGCGTGCCGCTCATCGCCTGGTTGGCGGGCGAGGCAAGGTAGGCGATGGCCTCGGCCGCCGCTTCAAGGCTGACCCATTTGCTGAAATCGGCATCCGGCATGTCGGCACGGTTGGCCGGCGTGTCGAGCGTCGAGGGGGCCACCGCATTGACCAGGATGCCCTGGTGCTTCAGCTCTTCCGCCATCGCCACCGTCATCGCCGCGACCGCTGCTTTGGAGGCGGCATAGGCGACCATGCCCGAGCCGCGGCGCGGATCGAGCCCGGCGCGTGCCGTGACATTGACGACGCGGCCGGCGGTGCCCGCCGCCAGCATCGAGCGCACCGCCGCACGGCTGCACAGGAACGCGGTGCGGGCATTGGTATCCATCATCTCGGCAAAGGAGGCGGATTCGATCTTCTCCACAGGCGCCTTGGCAAAGCCGCCGGCCAGATGGATCGATCCCCACAGGGCGGGAACCTGGGCATAGAAGGCTTCGACCTTGGCGGAGTCCGACAGGTCGACATTGTGTGCCAGCCTGACGTTCTCGTGGGTGGTGAAAGGGAAATGCGAAGGTGCCGCGGCATGGGCGTTCGGCACATGGCAGACCGCGCCCTCGCCCAGCAGCTTGCCGACGACCGCGCCGCCGAGCGCACCGGTCCCACCGGTCACAACGATGTGCCTGCCCTGAAGTGTTTCCGTCATCCTGGACCGCTCCTGTCTTTTTTTGATTATGTCGCTTGTTTCGCCGCGCCGACGCGAAGCGTCGCGCCTTTCGTGCGATCACTCAATTGATATCTCGACATGGCAGCCGTCGCGTCTTTGCATGTGTCGGGCAGCGGCGATTGTTGCCGCGCAAAAGCCAAGCCGGCGAATGACCACGATGCAGGTAGGAAAATCGACGCCGGCGTGAAGCTTCACTCGACCGTGATTTCGATGACGCGCGGCAACCCCGTTGCCCGGGCGCGCTTCAGCGCGAGTGGTAAGGCGCCGGTATCGGCGATCCGTTCGGCGCCGATGCCATAGGCCTCGGCCAGTTTGCAGAAATCCGGCGGTGCCGGGGACACGCCGACGGGTTCCACGCCGACGTCGAGCATCGAAGTCTCGATCTCGCGATAGCCCCTGTTATTCCAGACGACGAAGATAACGGGTGCCGCGGCATCGAGCGCCGCGCCGAGCTCGGGTAAGGTGAACTGGAAGCCACCGTCGCCGGTGAGGCAGACGATCGGCGCGTCGGGCATGGCGAGCGCCGCGCCCACCGCCGCCGGCGGGCCGTAGCCCAGCGCGCCGAAGCCGGTGGCGGCGTTGAACCAGCCGCCCGGCCGGTCGTGATCGTAATAGAGGTTGGCCGCGTAGACGGGCTGGGTGGAGTCGCCGACGATGATCGCGCCCGGCAGGGCGTCGCGGATGGCTTCCACCGCATGGACCTGCGCCGCATGGACGGGGGTCAGTTCGGCGCGAGCCGCCTTTCGCGCCGCCGCGGCGCGGTTCTTCCCGTCCTGCCTGCCCGCGTCGACCGAGCCGAGCGCGGCAAGCAAGGCTTCGATCGCCTCGGCGCAGTCGGCCTGGATGGCCACCGTCGCCGGACGGCGCGCCAGCTGATCGGCGCCGATGTCGATGCGGATCAGATTGGCCGGCAGGACAAATCCGCCATCGCCATAGCCGTCATAATCGGTTGGGCCGAACTCGGTGCCGGCGGCAATGACCAGATCGGCCTCGCCCATCAGCGCGCGGACGGCTTTCAGGCTGGGACTGGCCGGTACGCAGAGCGGATGGCGGTGGAGCAGGCCGCGCGCATTGGTCGTCTCGACGACCGGCGCGCCCAGCCTTTCGGCCAGGCGCCGCAGCGCATCCTCGGCGCGCTTGGCGCCGCCGCCGGCCAGGATGAGCGGGTGCCGAGCCGCCGCACAAAGGCTGGCCGCTGCGGCGATGGCCGTCGCCCCGGCAGCCGGTGGCGCGGCGTTGCTCAGCACCGCCGCGATCCCATCGGCAGGCTTGACCATGACGTCGGTCGGAATCTCGATATGCACCGGGCCCGGCCGCGACGAGGAAAACAGCGCGAAGGCACGGGCGAGCGCGCCGGGCAGTTCGCCGGCCTCGGTGATGCGTTGCGAAAACAGCGCCACCTTTTCCATCATGCCGCGCTGGTCCGGCAGCTCGTGCAGGAAGCCCAGGCCCTTGCCAAGCGTCGGCGTGGCGTTGACGCCCGAGATTACCAGCATCGGCACCGAATCGGCGCGCGCCTGTGCCATGGCGGTGATGGTGTTGGTCAGACCCGGGCCGGTGATGACGAAGGCGACGCCCGGCCGGCCGCCGGCGCGCGCATAGCCGTCGGCCATGAAGCCCGCGCCCTGCTCGTGGCGCGGCGTGACATGGCGGATCCTCGAACGCGCCAACCCGCGATAAAGCTCGACCGTGTGGACGCCGGGAATACCGAACACGGTGTCGACGCCATGCGCCTCGAGCAGTGAAATCAACGCTTCGCCAATGGTGGTCATTAGTGTTCTCCCCTTTCCGGCTCGAGGCCGAGCTCGGCTTCGACAGCCTTGATCCCAATCGCCGCCAATTCGCCGGGCGAGAACATCTCGCCGGCCAGGCAGCCTTCGATCCAGAGTCCGTCGATGATCGCGTTGATCGCGATGGCATGGTGGCGCAACTGGCTTGCGTCCGGCTTGCACTGTTCGGCGGCGAGCACTTCGGCCACAACCGCCTCCACCTCGTTGCGAAAGCCGAGATAGCCTTCGCGGTGGGCACGGGCCAGGGTCGGATCCGCACCGGCGCGGCCGATGAAGGTTGCCCAGAGCGAAAAAACCCGCGCGTCGATGATCGGCGCGTTGAGGTTGGCGGTGACGAAAGCCGCAAGGCGTTGCCGCGGCGAGGCATCTTCCATGACCAATGCTGCTTTCGCCTGCTCGGTCATGCGGCCGACCAGTGCCGTATAGGCCTCCTGCAGCAATTCTTCCTTGCCGGGGAAATAGTGCCGGATCAGCCCGGCGGTAACGCCGGCCCGCAATGCGATGGTGCGCAAGGTGGCGCCCTGCAGCCCATGTTCGGCCACGCTGTCCAGAGTCGCCTCGATCAGATCCTGCCGCCGCCGCTCCTCGCCCTCGCGACGGAACTTGCGGCGGGATGGCGCATTCATTGGCGCAGGATCGGCCGCGTCAGGCATGTCGGCCCACCTTCGCAGGCGATGCAGAGCGCATCCGCCTCGAAGACTTCAACCATGCAGCCCGCGGCCTCCATCGCGGCCTTGGTCTTGGGAAAGCCTGCAACGGCAATGACCTTGAGCGGGCTAGTCGGCAGTACGTTAAGGCTGAGGCCGTTGGAAGCAGCGAACTCCTCGGCATCGCCTTCGACCAGCCGGATGCCGCGTGCCTTCAGCATTTGATAGAACGGGGCCGGCAAAAGCGGCGAATAAACCAGCGCGAGGTCGTCGGCCAACGGGCTGATCACCGACATCAGGTGCAGGCACGCCTCTTCGCCCTGCCACAGCGGCAGATCAAAGCCGTAGACGGAAACGCCCAGCGGCGTCAGCAGGTTGGAAACCTGCTGGATGCCTTCCTGGTTGGAGCGGACACCGCGCCCGATCGCCAGCGTGCGGGCGTCCACCCAGACACAATCACCGCCTTCGACCTGACCAGGAGCCTCGACGCGGCCGAGGATCGGAATGCCCAGCCTTGTGTAGGTTTCCTCATGCAGCGAGGGCTCCCTGGCGCGTAGTGGCTTACCCATGGACAGGATCAGCGCGCCGCGACCGGTCATCAGCGATGGGTCGTGCGTGAACACCGAATCCGAAAGTCCGTCGGCCTTGTCTTCGACCCATTCGATTTCAGCGCCGGAAGCCGCTACCAACTCAGCAAGGGCCGCGTGCTGCGAGGCAGCTTTCGCCGGATTGAACCCCGGGCCATAGTGCCAGGCAGATCTGTCGGCGTCGCGCATGGCGTTGGCCGCCGACCGCATCAGCACGCGCCGCAGCGTCGCCGCCATGGACTGTGATCCGAAAGCGCTCATCGGTGCCCTTTTTAGCTGAAAAAAATCGAGAAAATTTCATGAAAGGCTATTTATACACTTGCACAACAAGGCCGCAAGTGCCGTAATGAGCGGGATTGACGGGCTCGCGCAGTTGGGTCCATGCTGAAGTCTGGAGCGGGGCAGTACAGCGTATGTTGATTAGCCGGGTAGACGTTCGACGAGCTGCCAATGACTACACGGAGGTCACCTGTTGAGCACGGCGGGAGTTGCCGCAGCCCCATCCGGTGAGGCGCAAAATGGCGCCGCCGAAGCCATCCACGTCGAGAACCTGCACAAGAAATTCGGTGAGCTGCACGTGCTGAAGGGCGTCTCGCTGTCGGCGCGCGACGGCGAGGTCATCGCCATCATCGGCGGTTCGGGCTCAGGCAAATCGACGCTGTTGCGCTGCATCAACTGCCTGGAGAATCCGACCAGCGGCATCATTCGCGTCAATGGCGAGGAGATCAAGCTGAAGGCGGACAGCCACGGCCATACCGTGCCGGCCGACCGCAGGCAGATCGAACGCATCCGCTCCAAGCTCGGCATGGTGTTCCAGAATTTCAATCTGTGGAGCCACATGACGCTGATCGAGAACGTCATCGAGGTTCCCGTGCATGTGCTGGGCGTCAAGCGCGACGCGGCGATCGCCCAGGCCGAAAAACTGCTCGTCCGCGTCGGCCTCGCCGAAAAGCGGGATGTCTATCCGGCCTACCTGTCGGGCGGCCAGCAGCAGCGCGCCGCGATCGCTCGCGCATTGGCGATCAATCCGCGCGTCATGCTGTTCGACGAACCGACCTCGGCGCTCGACCCCGAACTGGTCGGCGAGGTGCTTAGAGTGATCGGCGATCTGGCGCGCGAAGGCCGGACCATGGTGCTGGTCACCCACGAGATGAAGTTCGCGCGCGAGGTCGCGACGCATGTCGTCTATCTCTACAATGGACTGGTCGAGGAGGAAGGCCCGCCGGAGCAGATCTTCGGCGCGCCCAGATCCGAAAGGCTCAAGCAATTCATTCGCAACATCGGCTAGCAAACCGAGGGCGGAAGAAAACCGGGAACCAACAACAAACTGGGAGTCGTGAAATGAAGACTGTTCTGAAGACGTTCGCCGCAGCGCTGCTGCTCGGCGTCGCCGCCATGGGCGTAGCCAAGGCCGATCCGGTCAAGATCGGCATCGCCGCCGAGCCGTATCCGCCGTTCACCTCGCCGGATGCTTCGGGCAAATGGGTCGGCTGGGAGATCGAGTTCATCGACGCCGTCTGCGCCGAGGAGAAGCTCGACTGCGTCATCACGCCCGTCGCCTGGGACGGCATCATCCCGGCGCTGACCAGCAAGAAGATCGACCTTATCGTCTCTTCGATGTCGATCACCGACGAACGCAAGAAGACGATCGACTTCTCGGATAAGTACTACAACACGCCGACGGCGATCATCGGACCGAAGGACCAGAAATTCGGCTCCGCGCCGGACGATCTCAAGGGCAAGATCCTGGGCGTCCAGGTATCGACCGTGCATGCCGTCTACGCCAAGAAGCATTTCGGCGCCACGGCATCCGAGATCAAGGAGTACCAGACGCAGGACGAGGCCAACAACGACCTTGCCGCCGGGCGCCTCGATGCGGTCCAGGCCGATTCCATCGCGCTTGGCGAGTTCCTCAAGACCGACCAGGGCAAAGCCTGCTGCGACCTGAAGGGCATGGTGGCTCCGGACGACGAAGTGCTCGGACCGGGCGTTGGCGCCGGCGTGCGCAAGGAAGACACCGAGCTGAAGGAAAAGATCAACGCCGGCATCAAGGCGATCCGCGCCAATGGCAAGTATGACGAGATCTCGAAGAAATACTTCGATTTCGACATATATGGTGGCAGCGGCGCGCAGTCGAACTGACGTGGCGATGCCACGCAGTCGAACTGACGTGGCGATGCCATGCAGCCGGACTGACGCGGCGGTGCCACGCAGTCGGACTGACGACCATCGCATGGGCTGGAAGACAAGGCACTGACGCCAAGTCCTCCAACCCGACCTTTCCCACGCACCCTTGCCGCCGGCGGCTTGCGCCGGCGGATTGAGCCAGCAATCCGGGGGCGAAGCTGATCGATTCATTTCTTCCGGCCTCTGCGGCCGGCATCATCGAACTCCTGTCGCCCGCGCCCGTCGGCTGGGGCGGGACGCTCATGCTTGGGCTGCTGCATTCGCTTGAGATCGCCGTCGGCGCCACGATCGTCGGACTGTTGATCGGAACCGGCGGTGCCTATGGCAAGCTTTATGGCGGCCCCGTGGTGCGCGACCTGCTGGCGGTCTACACGACCATCGTGCGCGCGGTACCGGAACTGGTGCTGATCCTGCTCCTCTACTACGCCGGTACCGACCTGATAAACCAGATGCTGACCGCCATGGGCTATCAGCGGGTCGACATCAGCGGGCTGGTGGCCGGCATCGCGGTGCTCGGTTTCGTCCAGGGCGCCTACTCGACCGAGGTCATACGCGGCGCCATCCTTGCCGTCCCGCAAGGCCAGATCGAAGCCGCCCGCGCTTACGGCATGTCTCCCGGCCTTCTCTTGCGGCGCATCACGTTGCCGGCAATGCTGCCCTTCGCCATTCCGGGTCTCGCCAATCTCTGGCTGATCGCCACCAAGGATACGGCGCTGCTGGCCGTGGTCGGTTTCTTCGAACTGACGTTGGCGACGCGGCAGGCGGCGGGCGTCACCAAGGCCTACCTGATATTCTATCTCGCGGCCGGCATGCTCTATCTGGCCGTGACGCTGTTTTCGAACCTCGTCCTTGGTCGCGTCGAGAAATGGGCGCGGCGCGGCATGCCGTCGATCAAGGAGGCGCGCTGATGGCGAGCGAAGCGGCCATCATCAACAGCGCGGCTCGCGCCTCGCTCTGGCTGCAGCCGCATCGTATCGTGCTGATCCTGATTGCGCTCGGGCTGGTGCTGTCCGCGGCCTTCTTCATGCGCTGGGACTGGCTGCCGCAATATTACGGCCTGGCCCTGCTCGGCATCTGGCGCGCGCTGTGGATCCTGGCCGTTACCTGCCTGTTGGGCTTCCTGATCGCGGTGCCGGTCGGATTGGCACAGGCTGGCGGCCCGATCTGGTTCGCGGCGCCGGCGAAGGTCTTCTGCACCGTCATCAGGGGAACGCCGCTGCTGTTACAGCTGTGGCTGCTCTACTACGGGCTGGGTTCGTTGTTTCCGCAATATCCGTGGATCCGCGAATCCTGGATGTGGCCCTATCTCAGGCAGGCATGGCCTTATGCCGTCCTGGCGCTGACGCTCTCATTCGCGGGCTACGAGGGCGAAGTGATGCGCGGCGCCTTTGCCGGCGTGCCGAAGGGGCAGCTCGAAGCCGCACGTGCGTTCGGCATGAGCCGCTGGAAGATCTTCCGGCGTATCTGGCTGCCGCAGGCCTTCTACCGGGCGCTGCCGACGCTGACGGGGGAAACCGTGCTGCAGCTGAAATCGACGCCGCTGGTGGCGACCATCAGCGTCATCGACATCTTCGCCGTTTCGTCGAAGGTCAGACAGGACACTTACCTCACCTATGAGCCCTTGCTGCTGCTTGCCTTGATCTATATGGCGATCACCGGCATTCTGGTCTTCGCCTTCGGCAGGATCGAGGCGCGGATTCCGAACAAGATCGGCTAGGGACCTAGTGAGTAGGGATTGGTGAGTAGGAAGTGGCTAGCCGCCACCACCCATTGCTGACTACTCACTACTCACCACTCACCACTCACTAAAGGCAGTCGCCATGCAACTCAGTCTCGAACAGGCAACCGGGCTGTGCCGCATGGCGGCGCTGGGTGCGGGCGCCAACGAGGAAGCGGCGCAATCGCTCACCGCCTCGATCATATCGGCCGAGGCAGAAGGACTCTCGACCGTCGGATTGTCGCATTTCATCGACTATCTCGAAGCGCTGGAGGCCGGCCGCATCGACGGCAATGCCGAGCCGGTGATCACCCGGCCGGCGCTCGCAGTCTATCTTTCCGATGCGCAAGGCGGGCTGGCGCATACCGGCTTCGACCGCACGCTCGACGAGCTCGCCAAGGCGGCAAGACTGTTCGGCGTCGCCATCTTTTCGCAGAAGAATGCCTATACATGCGGCGCCCTCGGCTACTTTACCGGAAGGCTGGCAGCGCAGGGGCTGGTCTCCTTCGCCGCCACCAACGGTCCCGCCGTGCTTGCCGGTTCGGGCTCGGTCAAGCCGGTCTATTGCACCAACCCGATGTCCTTCGCCGCACCCGCCGCCGACGGCCCGCCGCTGGTCATCGACCAGTCGTCGAGCGCCACCGCCTTCGTCAATATCCGCAAGGCGGCCGAGGACGGCAAGAAGATCCCCGAAGGCTGGGCGCTCGATGCCAGCGGCAATCCCACTACAGATCCGGCCGCAGCCATGAAGGGGGCCATGCTCGCCTTCGGTGGCCAGCGCGGCGCCAACATCGCGCTGATGGTCGAGGTGCTGGCGGCGGGTCTGTCGGGGGCAAACTGGTCGCTCGATGCGCCCTGGTTCACCGGCGGCCCGGACAATCCCGGCACCGGCCTGTTCGTGCTGGCCGTCGAGCCCAAGCTGCTCGATCCGGATTTCGAGCAGCGGATGAAGGATCAGCTCGACCGGCTGCGCCGGCGCTACGGCGTGCACATACCGGGCCGCTCCCGGGCCGAGGCGGCGGAGAAGGCCGCGGCACGGGGCATCAAGGTCTCCAAGGCCGTGGTGCAGCGCATTTCCGAATTCGCCGAGCGCTATTCGGCCTGAAATAAATTCTTCTTTTCAGCTCATCAGCTGCCGGCGCCTGCCCGCGGCATGGCCATGCGTGTTTTTTTCGCGCGCGGTCTGAACCTTTTCGAGCGTCGGGGCGACCAATGCCTGTCCAGGGCAGGATGAGCTTGCCCGATTCAGACCGGGGGAACAGCAAGTCACATCGAAACCTGCTCCACGCCAAGGCATGCCCTTCGCGTCCCGGAAAGCCCAACCTCAATGAAAGGATACCACCATGACCAGCACCAAGACAACCATTCTGACCGCAGTCCTTCTCCTCGGCTCGTTCATGGACGCGACCCAGGCGGCCAACCTGAAGGCCGCGCCGGTCAAGCCGTCCAGTCCAGGCGTCATTGCCGCGCCGGGCGGCGGCGCTACCGAGGACCACTATTGCAAGAACGGTCACGCGAAATTCGCCAGTTGCAGCACCGATTTCATCGCGGCCTGCAAGAAGGTCGGTGGCACCATGTCGGATGTCCAGGGCTGGGGTGGGCGTACTTGCTTCACGCCCTCCTGATACCGTCTCAGGTCAGGCCGCTCCGTCGGCCCCTGGCTTCGCATGGATGTCATCCGGAAAACCCCGCCTCGGCGGGGTTTTCTGCGTCAGGCAAGGCGTTCTGAAGCGCATTTGTCCTGATGCAATTCCCAAGCTGTTTTTCTTGGGAAAGCCGCTTCACAGCGACGACGCGTCACCCTTTGCGTTTGACGCGAAACGGATTATGAAACGGCTTCAGCCAAGCTTTCGAGCGCCGGAGCCAGCCATGACCGAAATCCTGCAGACCCCCAAGCTCGTCGTCATTTTCGGCGGGTCGGGCTTTGTCGGCCGCCACGTGGTGCGGGCCTTGGCCAAGCGCGGCTATCGCATCAGGGTCGCCTGCCGCCGGCCCGATCTCGCCGGCCATTTGCAGCCGCTCGGCAATGTCGGCCAGATCCAGCCCGTGCAGGCCAATGTGCGCGTGCGCTGGTCGGTCGACCGCGCCGTGCAGGGCGCCGATCATGTCGTCAACCTGGTTGCCGTGCTGCATGAGAGCGGGCGGCAGAAATTCACGGCCGTGCACGAATTCGGCGCTCGCGCGGTGGCCGAAGCGGCACGCGCAGCGGGCGCCGGCCTGACCCATATTTCGGCCCTGGGCGCCGACCTGGAAGCCGCATCCAACTATGCACGCACCAAGGCGCTTGGTGAAAAGGCCGTTCTGGAGACGATCAAGGACGCCGTGATCCTGCGGCCGTCGATCAATTTCGGACCGGAAGATAGTTTCTTCAACCGCTTCGCCAACATGGCGCGTTATTCGCCGGCACTGCCGCTGATCGGCGGCGGCCACACCAAGTTCCAGCTGGTCTATGTCGGCGACGTCGCCGAAGCGGTGGCGCGCTCGGTCGATGGCAAGGTCAAGGGCGGTCAGATCTACGAGCTTGGCGGCCCGCAGGTGCTTACTTTCAAGGAAAGCATGCAGGAAATGCTCGCGGTGATCGAGCGCAAGCGCCTGCTGGTTCCGGTGCCGTGGTGGGTGGCGAACCTGCAAGCGTCGATCCTGGGCCTCTTGCCCAACCCGCTGCTGACCAAGGACCAGGTGCTGCAACTGCGTGAGCACAATGTCGTGTCGGAGGAGGCCGCCAGGGCCAACCGCACGCTTGCCGGCCTCGGCATCCAGCCGCATGCGCTCGGGACGATCCTGCCAAGCTATCTCTGGCGTTTTCGCGCGGCCGGCCAGTTCCAGCGCAAACCGGCGGTCTGAACATAGGCCGACGACGGGCGATTACAGGCGCGAGGTGATCCGCATGGGCAGCCCGCCTTGCGGCTGGGTGGTCAGCTTCTGGACCGGCCACGGCTTGGTTTGCGCGATGGAATCGAAGCGGAAACGCGACAGCAGGACGGCGAGCGCGATGATCGCTTCCTGCATGGCGAAGCTGGCGCCGATGCAGACGCGCGGCCCGGCGCCGAACGGCAGATACTGAAAGCGGTCGATCTTTTCGCGGTTTCCCGGATGGAACCGCTGCGGCATGAACGCGTCCGGCCTGTCCCACAGCTTCCTGTGACGGTGGACGACCCAAGGCATGACCAGCACGGCCGCGCGCCTCGGGATGTGGAGATCCCTCCAGTTCTCCGGCTCGATCGGCTCGCGGTTGATCGACGGCGCCGGCGGATAAAGCCTGAGCGCCTCGTCGAAGGCGGCGCGGGTGAGCGGCATGGCGTCCAGCCATCTGGTCGGATCGGGCTCGCGCGCCAGCACGGCATCGATCTCGCGCTCGATCTTTTCCCGCTCCCATGGGGCCTCGGCCAGGCAATAGAGCGTCCAGCCCAAGGCTCGCGCCGTGGTCTCATGGCCGGCACCGATGAAGGTGATGATGTTGTCCTCGACTTCCGAGCGTGTCAGCCCGTCCGGCCCCTCGGCCTTGAGCAGGAGGGTCAGGAAATCCTGCGGCACGGCATCGGCATCGCGCCTGAGTTTCTGTTCGCGTATCTTGACCGTATTGCTGACGATCTTGCGGAAATAGGCCATGGTCTTGCGGCCGCGGATGCGGGTAAGCCGCGGCAGCCATTCGGGCGCGCGCAGCAGGTCTAGCGGATCGACGCGGCCCATGGTCTCGAACAGCCGGTCGATCTCCTTGGCGAAACTGCCCGGCTCCCCCGCGATTTCCCCGGAGAACAGCGTCTCGGCCAGGATGTCGTAGGTCAGCAGCGTCATGTCGTGGGCAATGTCGGAGATGCCGCCATCCTCGTAGCGGGAGGCGAATTCAAGCGTGCGCTTGAGCATCGGTCCCGCGAAACCAAAGATGTGACGCGGCGTGAACACCGGCGCCATCGCCTTGCGCGAACGCTTCCAGACCTCGCCTTCGGCGGTCAGCAAGCCATCGCGCAGGATCGGCCGCAGAATCAGCTGGCGCACCGTCGCCATCTTGTAGTTCCTGGCATTGTCGACCAGGACGTGGCGAATGAGGCCCGGGTCATTGGCGATGACCAGCGGCCCGCCGACGCCGTTCACCGAGATCCAGGGCTCGTTGTAGGTCGGCTCGCCCCACAGCTCGAGCGGGTTGCGGTAGACGATGCGCATCATCTCCAGCGTCGAGGGCGGCGATGTGCGCGGCCTCGGCGCCGGCGGAACGAAGGGGGCGGGCTGGGTGTCCATGGCTGCTCCGCTGGCAAGCGCGTCGCTAGTCCTTGCCTCCGTTCAATGTAGTGACTGACGCACGGCGCGTCCATGTGGCCGGGCGGTAAAAGCCCGTGCCCCCGAAGGGACGGAGCGATGCTCCCATCATCTGATTGTGACCGCTCGCCAAACGGCGCGGTCTTGTCCATGACGGCGCTCTGCCGTAGGTCACAGTCACCAACAGATACCGTCAATCGAAGGAGCCCGCCTTGAAGCACCAGTTGAACATCATCATCGGCAGCACCCGCCCGGGCCGGGCCGGGCCGGTTTTCGCTCACTGGCTGGAGCGGTTCGCGCGCGAGCACGGCAAATTCGAACCGGTGCTGACCGACATCGCCGCCTTCGATCTGCCGGTGCTGGACGAGCCGCACCATCCCAGGCTCGGCAACTACCTGAACGATCATACCAAGGCCTGGTCGAAGGCCGTCGATGCCGCCGACGCTTTCGTCTTCGTGGCACCGGAATATAATTACTTCGTCGCACCGGCCATCGTGAACGCGATCGACTATCTCTCGCGCGAATGGAAATACAAGCCCGCCGCCATCTTCAGCTATGGCGGCGTTTCCGGTGGCCTGCGCGCGGCACAGGCGCTCAAGCCGCTGCTGACCTCCGTCGGCGTCATGCCGGTTCCGGAAGGCATCGCGCTGCCGCTGTATCAGAAGCTGCTGGGAACCGATGGCTCCTTCGAAGCGAGCGAGCAGGTGCAGGGCGGGGCAAGAACCATGCTGGAGGAACTGCTGCGCTGGAGCGAGGCGCTGAAGCCGATGCGCGCCGGCTGATGCAAGCCGGCTCGCACGCGCCGTAAACAGCCGGAATGTCGGCAAACGACCGAACCGTGGGCGGTTCGGCCTGCGTTTGCCATGCGCTTTGCTGCCGGTGCTTTTTGATCGCGCTCATCGCGGCGGCGGAAGGCACTTGCGCAAGCTCTGGCGGCTGGCGACCCTGCCAATGCCGAGCGGGCAGAAGGGGCAGCCGGCGCCAAGATAGAAGTTCACGATCAAAATTCCTGCGCGACCGGCTGGCTAAGGACAAAGCCTCTCGCCAATAGCTGGCCAACGGTGCGCTTTTCCGCCCGGAAATGCCTGCAAACCTTGGAAAAACCACCTTTAACGCCTATATCTAGGCCATATTGAAAGCGCGATTCGGGGGCGATTTTTCGCGCTCCACCAGCCGCCTCTAGACAACAGGTTTTCATGAGCGACCAGACTGAGAACGCCAACGGCGCCGAAGCCGAATACGGCGCAGATTCCATCAAGGTTTTGAAGGGCTTGGATGCCGTCCGCAAACGGCCCGGCATGTATATCGGCGACACCGATGACGGTTCGGGCCTGCATCACATGGTCTATGAGGTCGTCGACAACGCCATCGACGAGGCACTGGCCGGTCATGCCGATCTCGTCACGGTGACGCTCAATCCCGACGGTTCGGTCACCGTCATCGACAATGGGCGCGGCATTCCCACCGATATCCATCCCAGCGAAGGCATTTCGGCAGCCGAAGTGATCATGACGCAGCTGCATGCCGGCGGCAAGTTCGACCAGAACTCCTACAAAGTGTCCGGCGGCCTGCACGGCGTCGGCGTCTCTGTGGTCAACGCCCTGTCGGCCTGGCTGAGGCTCAAGATCCGCCGCAATGGCAAGATCTTCGAGATGAGCTTCACACACGGCAATGCCGACGCGCCGCTGAGCGTCACCGGCAGCTACGAACAGGACAAGCAGCCCGGCACCTATGAAGGCCGCAGCGGCAGCGAGATCACCTTCTTTCCGTCGTCCGAGACCTTCACGATGGTCGAATTCGATTTCGGCACGCTGGAGCATCGGCTGCGCGAGCTTGCGTTCCTGAATTCGGGCGTGCGCATCGTGCTGACCGACGCCCGCCACGCCGACGTCGTGCGGCATGAGCTGCACTATGATGGCGGCCTGGAGGAATTCGTCAAATATCTCGACCGGGTCAAGAAACCGCTGATCGACAAACCAATCGCCATCAGGGCCGAGCGCGACGGCATCACCGTCGAAGTGGCCATGTGGTGGAACGACAGCTACCACGAGAATGTGCTGGCCTTCACCAACAACATCCCGCAGCGCGACGGCGGCACCCATCTCGCCGGTTTTCGCGGCGCCCTGACGCGTCAGATCACCGGATATGGCGATTCCTCGGGCCTGACCAAGAAGGAAAAGGTCTCGCTGATCGGCGACGATTGCCGCGAGGGGCTGACGGCAGTGCTGTCGGTCAAGGTTCCCGACCCGAAATTCTCCTCGCAGACCAAGGACAAGCTGGTCTCCTCGGAAGTCCGGCCCGTGGTCGAAGGGCTGGTCAACGAGGCGCTCGGCACCTGGCTCGAAGAACATCCGAGCGAAGGCAAGGTCGTGGTCGAGAAGGTGATCCAGGCCGCGGCGGCGCGCGAGGCCGCGCGCAAGGCGCGCGACATCACCCGCAAGACCTCGCTGGGCGTCACCTCGCTGCCCGGCAAGCTTGCCGACTGTCAGGAACGCGATCCGGCGAAGTCCGAGATCTTCATCGTCGAGGGCGACTCGGCCGGCGGCTCCGCCAAGGGCGGCCGCTCGCGCCAGAACCAGGCCATCCTGCCGCTGCGCGGCAAGATCCTCAATGTCGAGCGCGCCCGCTTCGACCGCATGCTCAGTTCCGACATGATCGGCACGCTGATCACCGCGCTCGGCACGTCGATCGGCAAGGACGAATTCAACGCCGACAAGCTGCGCTACCACAAGATCATCCTGATGACCGACGCCGATGTCGACGGCGCGCATATCAGGACGTTGCTGCTCACCTTCTTCTTCCGGCAAATGCCGGAATTGATCGAACGCGGCCATCTCTATATCGCCCAGCCGCCGCTTTATAAGGTGACGCGCGGCAAGAGCTCGCAATACATCAAGAACGAAAGCGCGTTCGAGGAATTCCTGATCGGCTCGGGACTGGAAGAAGCCTCGCTCACGCTCGGCTCCGGCGAGGTTCGCGCCGGACAGGACCTGCGGGCGGCGATCGACGATGCGCTCGCGGTGCGCCAGCTGATCAACGGCCTGCACACGCGCTACAACAGAGGCGTCGTGGAGCAGGCGGCGATCGCCGGCGGGCTCAATGCCGACGTCGTCGCCGATCTTGGCCGCGCCAATGCGATGGCGGAGCGGATCGCGCAACGTCTCGACATCATTGCCGAGGACACCGAGCGCGGCTGGACCGGCCGGATGTCGACTTCGAATGAGGGTATCGGCGGTTATGTGTTCGAACGCACGGTGCGCAGCGTCAAGGAATACGCCCATCTCGATATGGCGTTGATCAATTCAGCCGATGCGCGACAGCTCGACCGCTACGCGCAGCGGCTCAGCGACGTCTATGGAGCGCCGCCCGTGCTGCGCCGCAAGGATGTCTCGGAACCCATCTCGGGACCGTTGGCACTGCTCAACGCGGTGTTCGCGACCGGCCGCAAGGGCCTGACCATGCAGCGCTACAAGGGCCTGGGCGAGATGAACGCCGAGCAGCTTTGGGAAACCACGCTCGATCCGAACGTGCGTTCGCTGCTGCAGGTCAAGGTAAACGACGCCACCGACGCCGACAGCCTGTTCTCGCGGCTGATGGGCGACGAGGTCGAGCCGCGGCGCGAGTTCATCCAGGACAACGCGCTGTCGGTGGCCAATCTGGACATTTAATCCGGAGTCATCCCGGGACCATTGGCGCGCGTCGGTCGCGCCAGTGTTTCCGTTGCGAGATTCATTCGAACCGCCGGAACGGAAGCTTCTTTCCAGCATTGTGACAGTATCGATCACAATTCCTGGCGAAGGAGGCTCCCATGGGACGCGGCATCTTGCTCTGGTTACTCGGGGTTCCAATCCCGATCATCCTTCTCATCATGCTTTTCGCGCGATAGGGGGCTGTCATGCAGTCCACCCTGTCGATCACGGATGATCCCGGCGCGGTGGAATCGTCCGCCACCGCTATCAGCTGGGGTCCGATCATCGCCGGTGCCTTCGCCGCCTCGACATTGACCTTCATCCTGATGCTGCTCGGCTCCGGCCTGGGGTTGAGCATGGTCTCGCCATGGTCGGGCTCAAGCGCCTCTATCACCAGCTTCGCGGTTTCGACCGCGGTCTGGCTGATCGTCGTGCAATGGCTGTCATCCGGCCTCGGTGGCTATCTTGCCGGCCGGCTGCGCACCAAATGGGTGGGCGTGCATACCGACGAGGTTTATTTCCGGGATACGGCTCATGGCTTCCTGGCATGGGCGCTGGCGACGCTGCTGGTCGTCGGCGTACTCGGCTCGGCGCTGTCGGCGGCTGTGGGTTCCGGCGTCCAGGCTGTATCCAGCGTGGCCGCCGGCGCCGCCCAGGGCGCTTCGGCCGGTGCATCGGCCAATGCAGGCGGGGCATCGACGGACAATGCCACATCCTATCTGGTGGACTCGTTGTTCAGGCCGGCGGACGCGGCGAGACTGGCGGCAGCCAATCCGCAAAACGACGCGGCGGCGGCGGCGCAGGCATCGCGCATCCTGGTCGCCAGCGCTGCGGCTGGCGAGGTTTCGCCCGAGGACAAGACATACCTGTCGCAGCTGGTCGCGGCACGCACCGGCCTGTCGGAAGCAGACGCCAAGACGCGTGTCGATACGCTGCTGGCAAAGGCGCAGGACGCCAAGGCCAAGGCCCAGCAGGCGGCCGATACCGCCAGGAAGGCGAGCGCCACATTTGCGCTTCTCGGCGCCCTGTCGCTGGTCATCGGCGCCTTCATCGCCAGCGCCGCGGCCGCCCTCGGCGGGAGGCAGCGCGACGACGAGGAGGCTGTGTTCCTGACCAGCCGTTGAACATCGTTTCAAGCCCGAAACTGAAGAAGCCCGGCGAGCCGGGCTTCTTCATGCGGACGATGTGACCGGGTCAGTGATCCATGGCCTTGACGATTTCCTCGGTCATCTTCTTGGCGTCGCCGAGCAGCATCATGGTGCCGTCCTTGTAGAACAGCGTGTTGTCGATGCCGGCATAGCCGGAGCCGAGCGAGCGCTTGACGAACAGGCAGGTGCGCGCCTTGTCGACGTCGAGGATCGGCATACCGTAAATAGGTGAGGACTTGTCATCCCGCGCGGACGGGTTGGTGACGTCGTTGGCGCCGATGACATAGGCGACGTCGGCCTGCGCGAATTCGGAATTGATGTCCTCGAG